>CALJHL010000036.1 GCA_938075435.1 uncultured Thalassotalea sp.
TGCTTCTGGACACAACTGGGGCGATGTTTTCTTTTTTGCCGATCGTTTGGACTTTAAAAAAGATGCTGATCACTTTGAAATTAAAGAAACTTATGTAGAGCTAGCACCACGGTTAAGTTTAAGTTACTTAACGGCGAATAAGATTGAGATCGGTATTATTTCCGACGTATTTATTGCCACAACTTGGGAACACGACACCATTTCTTCAGACGTCTTTTCTGACAGTTTTGATAATTACCTTGTGGGTGTAGGCGTTAACTTAACTATGCCGGGTTTTGCCCATTTTAGTGTCAATGTATACCAAGCAAACAATGAAAACATAGATAACGACGAACAGTTGACCGTCGTCTGGGGCTTACCTTTTAGCATTGCTGATGTCGACTTTATGTTAGATGGCTATATCGATTGGTCCTCAGCGCAAGACAGTCATGCTGCTGACTTTCATTTTAATCCGCAACTTAAATTAGACGTTGGCAAATTCTTCGGCGTGCCGAAAAAATTTGAAGCAGGTATTGAATACTCTTATTGGCACAACAAGTTTGGTATCTCAGGCATAGATAACGAATCAATGTTTAGTTGGATGATTAAAGTGCATTTATAAAACGGCTAAAATACTCGCCAAAACCAAAACCTATCCAAATAAAAAAACACCGCAAGCGGTGTTTTTTTTATTCGCGGTTAACCCTAATCTTCGGCTATCCATGGCGATATAAATTGTGGCGGATATTTAAAGAGTAATGCCCGTTGCTCTAATTGATTATCTGCAGTAATTAATAAGTTACATTTATTTAAGGTACAACTTAAACCGGGTTTGAGTTCCTCGGCAATAAATTCAATATTATTGTTATCTGCAATAATAAAATGCAATCCATTAACATCTGGCATCATAAACCATAAAAACGAACCAAAACTGTTTACTAAGTCCTGCATTTGCTTGGTAATGAGTGCTAATTCAGCAAAGCTATATTCGATTTTAGTTTTATCTTTTGCTTGAATTTGCATCTGTAAAGTACAGTTTTGCCTCTCGTCTGCTTGCTTAACTCGTAAAAATGCAAACTTGTCGTACAGCTCTTTCGATAACACCACCAGTAACTGGCCATCTTGTTCAATCTCTATATTAACAGGCTCTAAATCACTGGCCAGCATAGTTGCACTAATAAGAGAGCAGCGAACTCGAGTTTGATAATCGACTAAGTAGAATGCCATGGTAATTTGCTCAAGCTTTTCTTCTTTGATCAAATCTAAGCGCTTGTAGAACCCCTTGTATTCAAGGTCAACCGCGTGACTCAGCGAAGATGTCATGGCAACAATGACAATGATTAAAATTTTGTAGTACATGCTAATTATTTACTCTGTAATGAGAATAGCGACCGATATTGGTCGCTAATACGCTAATGAAGATATCTAGGTTAAGCTTTTATGTAAGCTTGGTTATGTCGTAACATGGTATTTATTTCAACAATGTAGTCCATGCCCCGCTCCGAATAAGGTAATAAGCCAGTGGCTAACACATCGGGTTTTAAAGGTAAGTTATGCTCACGTAATTGGCTACGAATACTGCGCATCAAACCATAAGCCGTATTGGTGTTAAGGTTATGAAAGTAATGACCAATCATTTGCTCAATACTGTCAAAGGCTGCAACTTCATGCTTTAAACCAGAATCGCGGCCTTTAGGAACCAAACCACAATCTACTTTAAAACACCAGATGCCAAAAAAATTCAAGCCAATACGAGCAAAACGAGAACTGCCCCAAGCCGATTCATTGGCAGCTTGCACTAACACTAATTCTCTCGGTATTTGGTCCACTTTAGTTAACAACAATACTAATTTAGCTTTACTGGACAAACTCTGCTTAACCGAGTACTTATCGGCTTGGGCATTAATTAATTGCGACTGTTCAGCGGTAAATAGCTCTTCGTATTCAATTAAGTCAAGCAGATGACTTAATTGCTGACGTAACGCCTTTAGCCGTTGATTCTCTTTATCAATCGCCGGTTTTAAAAAATCAAAAAAAACTTTTTTACGAGTCTTAATATCAGAAATATTTGCAAAATCGGGTAACCGCACATTATGCAATGGCTGTTCAACGGCTATGGGTTTTATCTTGTCAATAATTTGGCCGCTACTGACCGTTGTCTTAGAAACTTTCTCACTCATCAGTGGAATTATTGCCATAACAGCAATAGCCACTAAGATAAAACCTTTAAATAATGTCCATTTCATTATTGCCTCCTGTTATGCCGAAAAATAGTTATCAGGCTCATTACCATCTTGGTTCGCCACCACTTCCATGCGCACGCCAAATATTTCGCGATACAGAATGCCTTTTACGTTGTAATACAAAGGCGCTAACCAGACCATTGCGCCAATAAAAAAACCCATTGCCAGTACTGGCGGAAAACCGATAAAGGACGGGATTAAAGTGACAACTAACAAGGCAATTAATATCAGATAGATTTTAAATAAATTAATCCACTGAAATCTAGTCGCTTTAAGTGATAACAAAATAGCCGCAGTTGGCGACATGTTCTTTTCAACGATTAATGGGATGGTTAATGATAGGGCCACTGCTAAATAAATACCGGGCACTATCAAGTAAAAACCGAGAGAGGTGATACTACTAATAATTAACGCCGTTACCGCGATAAAGGCACTGCGTTTTAAGAAAGCAAAAATAAAACCGGTGCGAGTTTTTATACCAACCGCGTGGGAGATCCCCATCATTTCTATGCCGGCAACAAATGGCCATAAAATAACCGTGGCGATTATATTAATGATCAGTTGTTTTTTTTGGTCCGCTAAAACAGCTTCGATGCCGCCCATATATTCACTGGCAAGCAACGTAAAGACAATGCCAATCAATAATACAAAGATCAGTCCGGTTATTATCGCTTGCTTGTTCGTTTTGGTTAGCTGCCATCCTTCTTTTAAAATAGCTAAAACATCTAATTGATACTCTCCAATTACTGCTTTTTCAGGGCTACCGCCAATTTCAATTAACTTTTTTGGATCCACAAATGCACTTCTATTGTGATAATTTTAGCAATTATAATGCATCGACCATTAGAACTCACCCCGAAATTTAAAAAACATCTTGTGGCGAATCGATTAAAATGTAAATTATTGGCAATTACAGGCAGTCAACTTAAGCTGGCGTAGATTTAACCTAAGATGCTTATCGCTAAAATAATCAGTACTACGCCCATTAACCGGTCGACTATGTAGCCTTTTGCGTATAATTTTTCGCGTACTTTATTTATGGTTAATAGCGTCGATAATAGAGCAAACCAAGCCGCGGTAGCTACTGCCATATAGCCACCATAAATAGCTTTAATTGCCAAGGGAGTCGTGGTGGAAATCACGATTGAGAATAATGAAACAAAGAATAAAGTTGCTTTAACATTTAAACCATTAACTAAAAAACCAGTAGCAAAGGCTTTAACAAAACTTTGTGAGGTTATTTGCTGACTTGCTAGGTTTTGCTCTACGGGCCTGGGCTTAGAGCGAATTCCTTGGATACCGATATAAAATAAATAGCCCGCGGCTAAATAAGTAAGGCCACTAAATAACGTTGGGCTACTTGCAATCAATAAGCCAATTCCAATCAACGAGTAAGTAACATGAAGAAGGATACCGCAACCAATGCCAACACTGGTTAATAACGCATGCTGGCGGCCATGACTTAGGCTTTGCTTGACGATGATAGCGAAATCAGGGCCTGGGCTAGCAACCGCTAAAAAGTGAACAAAGGCGATAAGTAGAAATTCAGGATAATAATTTGCCAATGAATTGAATAATTGCATTTATGCTAGTTCTTTATTGATTGCAAAAAGGTTTTAAAAAATTCAACGCCTTTACGTTCACAAAGCGCTATATTTTTGTCTGGAATGCCTTCAGCATCGGGGTGAGAATTAATCGCTTTTGCTAATGAATCCTCGCGTAATAAATGCAGGATAGGAAATGGCGCACGATTGGTATAATTACTGACATCATCTTCGTCAACACCAGCAAAATAATAATCCGGATGAAAACTCGCAATTTGGTAGACTCCTTCATAGCCTTTCTTAACGAGACATCGTTCTGCCAAACTCACTAAATCAAGATAATCTTCAAATAAACTAAATTGCTCTGGAAATATAATTAACGAAGTAGATATTTCTTGATGCTCTGTTAAATACTCACATTGTTCAACTAAATGCTGTAATGCCTGCGGTTTATCAACATTTCGAAATATCGGATAGTAAATAGTGTTATTAACAAACTCTTTTTTGGCAAATGGACAAAAGTTTAAATTAATAATAATTTTGTCGACCCATTGCTGACATTGAGCAATAACTTGTTGATCAGAGAACATGAAAACCTACTTTATTGTAAATGGCTAACTAGATGCAGTATATCATCTAGTTATTTGCCCCTAGTTTAACTCATGTTAACGGCTAATATTAAGCAACTTTTTTAATTTTTTCTTGGGCTGCAGTAAAGGCAACTTCAGCAACGTCGCCGCCCATCGCTAATCCTTCGGCATAAATAAACTCAATATCAGTCACCCCCATTAAGCCAAAAATATTTTTTAAAAATGGTGTTTGGCTATCAAAATCAGTCCCTTGGTATTGGCCACCACGAGCGGCTAAAATAATAACTTTTTTACCCGTTAATAAACCTTGCGGACCCGTTTCGGTATAGGTAAAGGTTTTAC
>CALJHL010000037.1 GCA_938075435.1 uncultured Thalassotalea sp.
AGCAAGCTGAATTACAAGCGGCAAGTGACAATATTGCTGAAGATGATGTTAACAGTGTTGCTGATGAACCAGAGTTCTCGCCAACAGAATTAGCCGAAAATGATGCTGACCCTGAACAGTCAGAAGTTGTTGCTGAAGAAGTGACTGAAGACGTTACTACTGAAGTGACTAAAGAAATTATTAGTGAAGTTGCTGGCGAAGAAAAGCCTGTTGCTAAATTTGAGTTTGAAATTGAATTAGAAGAAGCTGAACTTGCTGAAAAAGAAGCCGCTAAAAAAGCCAAACGAGCAAAAAAATTAGCCAAAGCTGAAGGCTCTGATGACTCTACAACAACTGACGACTCGGCAACTGCCGATGGTAGTGAAGAAGTTAACTCGATTTACTTACAGAAAAAGTAATGGTTAATTAGCGTTAAACGTTCATAAAGAAGCGAGCCAAGGGCTCGCTTCTTTATGTTTGCAATTCTCTATATTAGAAGTTTTCATGTTCTCGAACATGTTGCCATGTTTCACCGAAATCTAATGATTCATAAAAGTCACTAGAAACGCCTGCGCAAGATAACAGGATTCTCTCTTTAACTTCAGTAATAATATTCATGCAATATTCATTGGGCAATTCTAATTCAGTTTCTTGCCAACTAATCCCGCTGTCGTTGCTTTTAACTATTTTATAATCAGTTTTTGAGCGACTCGTCCAAAAGTTATAGCTTCTGAATGAAACAATACTTAATGCTTCATTCTGGTTTTTAAACCAAGGTAAAGAGACAAAGCTAAATGCTTTAGACGAAATGTTTTTTCTTGCCTCTCCTTTTATACAAAGTTTACCCTTTTGGGTATAACCTTCTTTACAGCTTTTAATGCTCGAGGCTATTACAACTAAATTTTGATTTTCTGGATCGACACGATAGAAGGTCGGTCTACCAGTCATCGACCAAAAACCGGCTTCCTCGATGGCAATTTTTACTGCCCCAGCTTGAATTGTTTTTTTAATATCAAGGCTTGACTCTAACTCAGTGACTTGCCAATTTGTCGGTTGGTAGCTAAATTCCTTCTTTACGCCATGGCCAAATGCAGCTAGTTGATGCTCATTGCCATAAGTAATGGTGACGACATGTTGGTTTGCTTCTGAAGCCGCTTTAACGTTAAATATGGCTCTGACTTTTTGTTTCTTGCGGGGTTGTCTTTTATCTTTAGGTAAAGCCGAAATCGCTTGCACGTTGCCATCGCCATCTTTCCAGCCATGATAAGAAGAGTAACTTGCCATTAATTGCCAATTAGGTTGCATTTCGGCGATATTGCCGCGGAAAACTTGCATGCTATTTTGTGAAAAACTCAGCAGGTCAACCTCGTTATTTTCCCGAAAAATAACTTGCTTTATATTATTGAAATTATTGATAGAAATATCTTGCCAATCGGCGCCAATTCTTTTGATAAACACCTTACCTTCGTTACCGGCAATTATGATATTGCCAGCCCTGTCTTGTTCGATAACACTGAGATCAACATTAGTGTCGACTGCTTCAATATCCCATTCGTCATTGCCAAGCCGTTTGATAATGACGCCAAGTTTGCCAATAAAATAAATGGAACCATCATCGGTTAGCAGCTTCTCCTTAAAAGTTATCGGATTTTGTGCAATCGAGACATATAGCGATCGTCTATCTTCTTCAAGTTCATCTTCATTCCAGGTTAAACCTTGTTCTCTATCGAAGTTATAGAATGGAAAAAAGTTTGCTAACAATTCGCCATGATTTTCACTCGGGAGGCGAGTTAGAGTATTCAGGTATTGGTCGCCCTGAGGTTTAGGGTAGTAAATAATGGTACCTAAATCAGTAACCTTTCCTGCTTCGACATTAAAAGTTCCAAATTTTGCATCTGCAGCCGCGCCTCTGGAATACATGAAGTCACCATTGACATGGTGCGAATATATGTCTGCCAGAGAATAACTTCCAGAACTTACCGCCGAGGCGAATATATTGTTGTCACTGACGTGGGTTTTTAATGCCTGTAGGCGTTCGAATTTAACCTCTTTTGACTCATTTAAATTCTTTGGCGCTATGGTGACAAAGTTAAATGGCAATGGGTAGGTTGAGGTATTAATCACTCTGAGAACAACAACCCCTTGTTTTTCGGATAATTGGGTTTTAGCTGTTATTGGTTCAGCAATATTGACATTGCCGGCACAACCGTTAAGTACCAGTGTTGAGATAATAATGATAGCGAGATTTAGGGGAAATTTTTTTAATCGCAATAAGAGTTCCATTGCTTGGCTCCGGTTTTTGTTATTTAATTTTGAGTTTTTTTTGTTACAAATAGGTTACCATGTGGCTAGTTTAGAAAATAGTATTTAAACGGTATTCCTCTTTTATTGTAAGTTGCAAATGAATATAAAAATAATAATCTTTACGTTATTTAACATGCTGATAGTGAGTAGCCAGCTAGCTGTTGGGCAAGAAAATACTCTAACGTTATTTGATATTGAACAAGCACCAATTTTAGCTAAAAACCAAGCTTATTTATTGGTACGTGTCGATGTTAGTGGCATCGCGCCATCGTTCAATTTCGCTCACATTTTAAAGAAAAAAGGCAGTTACGCTTTTGACTCGGATAAGCAAAAACTTGGTGAAAAATATGCCGTTAGTTTAAAAGGTGTTAAAACGGGGTTTTACTTGTTAGCGATTAAAACTGGTCATTATCAAATTACCCGAGTTAATGCACCTTTCTATAACTTGCCATATTGGCGACCCACCAATAATGTGAGTTGGCAATTTAGCATATCAGCCAATAAAATAAATTTCATTGGTGAACTCAATATTGCCAATGAACGCGGCAGTGATTATATATCAGTAAATTTATTCAACCGTTTTGCAACCTACCAAGCAACAATGTCTGAGCAACTTACTTTATTATTAGAACAGTATGCATTGGTTAATGGTAAAGGCATCAGAGACGACTTTGTTGAGGAGTTAGAAGGTAACTAAATGCACAAATCAATTTCTATATTATTTTTATGTTTTGGATTAGTTAATAGTTTTATTGTTTCCGCTAAAACCCCGGTGGCCACCGAGCATTTTTTTGCTGAACCAGATATGGTAGTTGCTAAATTAAGTCCTGATGGCAACAGCATTGCCACTATTCGTTTTACCAATGATAAGCCACAAATTTGGCTAATTGATAGCGCCACTAAACAGGCAACGCTTTGGTTTGATGTTGCTGAGTTTTCAAAACGACAGGCAAGTATCAAGCAACTAGCTTGGATTGATAACCAATATATTGCCGCGCAATTTGTTGAGATCAAAAAGGGCGTAGAAGGTTTACTTGATACCAAGGCGGTACAACGATTAATTTTATTAAACAAGCCCGTAAATAATACGGCTCAAGTTGAAGTGTTATCGGTAACAACTAAAGGCTCGATGGTGCACCCCTTACCTGAGCAAAAGCATCAATTTCTGTATGCGAAATCAGGCCTAGTTTCTAAAATTTACCGTCTTAACGTTAACAAACTCAGTGTTTTTGGTAAAAAGCTCAACAAACTGCATAAAATTGATGGTGGTCAATTTAAAAAATCTAATGAAGTTGCCAGTATCAAGGGTTGGGTTACTCGTTGGTTTTTAGACAGTAATGGCCAAAGTATTGCCGCTTTTCATTTGAATCATCAAGGTGAGTGGAATTTATCTAAGTTAGTGGATAAGGCTGAACCGCAGGTTTTACACACTTGGGATTTTGCAAATATAACAAAAAATAAATCCTCAGATATTACTAGCCCTGAACTAGTGCCAATTGCTTATACCGGTGAAGAAGACAGCTTTTATTGTTTAGATCTAAATGAAGATGAACAGCGAACTATATATAAGGTTAACTTTACGACTTATAGTGAAGCGATAGTATATCAATCCGATGCTTATAAAGTTATTGACATAGACTTGTCGGAAGATAATAAATTATCCGCAATAAAGGTAATTAATAATGGCCGAATTGAAACCGTTTATATTGATAATAACCGGTTAAAACAACATGTTGATTTACCGAACAACCCGTCTTTAGTGGCACAAGTTGATGCTACTAAAGATAATAGTGTACGAGTTTATTATAGCGAGAACCATGATCAGCCTGGTGAATTTTATGTCCAAAGACAAGCTGAAGTTGGGTTTTTAGGAGCAATGTATCCAAACATTAAAGATCAATTAGGCAGTGAATTAGTCGAACAAACAGTGACTGTAGAAGGGTTGGAAATTCCTTTTTTACTAAACCTACCACTGTCACAAAAATCACCTGTACCATTAATTATTATGCCGCATGGCGGGCCCATTGGGGTTTTTGATAATCGCTACTATAACCCGATCACGCAATTATTGGTAAGTAATGGCTACGCTGTATTGCAAGTCAATTTTCGTGGTTCAAGTGGTTATAGCACTGAGTTAAAAGACGCGGGAAAAAAGCAATTTGGCGATTTAATGCTCAAAGATATTTACCAGGCGAGTGAGCAAGTGCTAGCAATGAAACGCATTGATAAAAATCGAGTTTGCACATTCGGCATGAGCTATGGCGGTTATGCTGCGTTAATGTTGGCCATACAGCACCCTAAACGTTATAAATGTGCAGCCAGCTTTGCCGGAGTAAGTGATATAAACTTGCTATTAGACAATACCAATGTCTCAGATAAACAGCGACTGTGGTTGAAGGAATATATTGGTGACAGCGTGACCGAATATGATCGCTTAAAAGCCATTTCCCCGCTTTATTTAGCCGACAAAATTCCGGTTCCCGTATTTATCGGCCACGGTAGTAAAGATGAAGTCGTGGATGTTGAACATGCGTTTCGTATGAAGTTAATGCTAGAGAAACATCAAAAACCATTTACTTGGTATATAAATCCAGAGGGTGAACATAGCTTTGCTGATAGTAAGCAAGCGAGCCAATATTTTGAGCGACTGTTAGAATTTTTACATACCAATATTTAATTGAGCGATTAAATTTAAAAAACGAAAAAGCCGAGTATGACTCGGCTTTTTGCTATTCTAAATAAAACTCTAAAAAAATTATTGTGCGGTTTTAAATGACTCGACCATTGCTAAAGCCATTGCTTCAGCAACTTTAATACCATCAATACCCGCCGACAAAATACCACCAGCATAACCTGCACCTTCACCCGCTGGGTATAAGCCGTTAACATTAATACTGGTAAACAGCTCTTTATCACGAGTAATTTGAATAGGCGATGAAGTACGGGTTTCCACCGCAGTTAACGTCGCATCATTCATTGAAAAGCCTTTAATTTTCCGCTCAAACGCCGGAATAGCTTCTCTAATGGCTTCAATAGCATAAGCTGGTAAGGTTTCACTTAAATCACAATACTTAACGCCTGGTTTATATGAAGGTACTACATCGCCATGTTCACCGCTTGCACGGCCGGCGAGAAAATCGCCAACAAGTTGTGTCGGCGCATCGTAGCTTGAACCGCCTAAGGCAAATGCCTTTTCTTCTAAGCGGCGCTGAAATTCAATACCCGCTAATACGCCACCAGGGTAATCTTCAGGTGATATGCCCACCACAATAGCACTATTGGCATTGCGTTCATGACGAGAATATTGGCTCATGCCATTGGTAACTAATCGACCTTCTTCGGAAGCCGCGGCAACCACAGTACCTCCCGGGCACATACAAAAGCTGTATACCGAACGGCCATTTTTACAATGATGTACCAGTTTATAATCTGCAGCGCCAAGAATAGGATGGCCGGCATTTTTACCAAAACGAGCGGCGTCGATCACCGATTGTTCATGCTCAATGCGAAAGCCCACTGAAAATGGCTTGGCTTTAATATAAACACCTTTATCAAATATCATTTTAAAGGTATCACGGGCACTGTGACCAATAGCTAAGGCCACAAAGTTAGTGACTATTTTACTGCCATCTTTAAGGGTGACACTTTTAACTTGTTGGTCTTCAATTTCAATATCGTCAACTCGCTGATTAAAACGAACTTCACCGCCAAGTTCAAATATTTTGGCGCGCATTTGTTCAACCATGGTCACTAATTTAAAGGTGCCAATATGCGGCTTGCTTACATATAAAATTTCATCAGGGGCGCCGGCGGTGACAAATTCATGCAATACTTTTCGTGAATAATGCTTAGGATCTTTTACCTGACTATAAAGTTTACCGTCAGAAAAGGTACCCGCACCACCTTCACCAAACTGCACATTGGATTCAGTATTTAATATTTTTTTACGCCAAAAACCAAAGGTATCCTTGGTGCGTTGGCGTACTTCTTGACCACGTTCAAGAATGATTGGCTTAAAGCCCATTTGCGCTAATAACAAGCCAACGAATAAACCACAAGGCCCCATGCCAATTACGACCGGACGTTGTGGTAAGTTTTCTGGTGCTTGCGCAACAAATTTATAACTAGTATCTGGAGTGGCTTTAATTAATTGATTTTTTTCATGCTTAGCTAATAACTCAGCATTGCAGTTGGTATCTACGTCAAGCGTATAAATAAGAATGATTTTGTTTTTCTTACGGGCATCGTAGCCACGTTTAAATACCGAAAAATTAAGCAATTGCTGCTCTGTAATTTGTAAAGTGGCAAGTACTGCTTGTTGCAATTCTTCTGGTTGATGATTTAAATCGAGCTGAACATTGGTTAAACGCAACATTAATGGCAATTCCGTAAGTATATGAGTTACTTATTCACTATAGACGCATTTATGCGGGCAAAGCATAATTTGTACATAAGATGAAAATTTTCGCGTATTTTACCTGATATTGTCAGGGTTACAAACAAGAGATTGAATTTGCGAGAAAGCAAGGTATGATCAGCGGGTTAATCATTAATGAACTAGTAGAGATTATTATGGCTTTTGTCGTGACCGACAACTGTATTCAATGTAAATACACCGATTGTGTGGCAGTTTGTCCTGTAGATGCTTTTTTTGAAGGGCCTAATTTTTTGGTTATTAGCCCGGACGATTGCATTGATTGTGACTTATGTCCGGTGGAATGCCCGGCAAATGCAATTTTTCAAGAAGATGAAGTGCCAGAAGATCAGCAACAATTTATTAAGTTAAATGCTGAACTGGCGCAGCTTTGGCCACGAATTACTGAAGTTAAAGCCCCGCCGAGCGATGCCAAAGAATGGGATGGAGTCGCCAACAAAATTGAAAACCTTATCATTGAAGAATAATGGCTAGCAATCGCTTCTTGGCCATACCGGCAGTAACTTATGTCTGGCGCTAATAAATGGCGCTAATAAATTCTATTTGGGTTAAATATAAGCGCAGTTCGAATTCTACTTGGTGATAATCGGGCATCATGTTTTGACAAAGTTTATAAAAGGCTTTGTTATGCTCTTTTTCTTTTAAATGCGCTAATTCATGTACCACAATCATCGTTAAAAATTCGATTGGTGCATTTTTAAATAGCGCCGCAATACGAATTTCATTTTTACTTTTTAATTTGCCACCTTGTACTCTCGAAACATAAGTATGTAGACCTAAGGCATTATTGATAACGTGAATTTTATTGTCATATGCAATTTTACTGAGTGGGTCTGATTTCTTCAGGAATTTATTTTTTAGGCTTTGCACAAACTCACGCAACTGCTTGTCGTTACTGATATCGTGAATTTTAGGGTATTTATTAAGTAAAAATTTTCCTAAGCGCTGCTCGGTGATCATTTGTTGTACTTGTGCTTGTACATTGGGTGAGTAGGCAGATAAATACTTTAATGATACGGGCATAAAAACTTCTATTATTAATGATCAAAAAAAACGAACTAACATTAACCTTTAGCTCGTTTGTTATTATACAGTGTTCGCCGCTGATCTAATAGCCAACTAAAACTATCGATAAATAATCGCTAATCGAAAGAAATTTTCTGCCAATCATCGTCTTCGCTTAACCGCACCGATTTAGTCTTGGAGTTGCGCTCAACATTAATTTGATTGATTTGGCCCGGCCACACATCCTGCAAAGCGCGCATTTGTATATACACGGCTTTAATGGTTTTCGGCTGTTTTATTTCTTGGTAAACCCAAAAAAACTTACCTTCAATTTCAAAACCAACACTGCCCAAGGCCAGTAATTGCTTACTCTCATCGCCAAGGCGGAACTGTTGCTGAATATAATTAGCAAAATCTTGCTGAGTTTGTTCACTCTTTATTATATCGACGTGCTTTTTTAACAAGTGGCCAAGTGCATGCTCGGCGTCGTGTATATAAAAACGATGCGACACTTCTATATTGCCGGTATTGTCATTAAACAATACCGTGCTGTAAGCCTCTTTTTGTTGATGAGCAACACTTAGGTTGCTTATCAACAGGGCGAAGGTTATTAGCAGTATCTGAGCTATGCGCATTACTTTTTATAGACCTTGGTTTCAGGTTCTTTTAGTTCCGCTTTGCTGTCGTGCATAATGTCACGAGTTTTATGAGCTTTACTTTTTTCTTTCTTAAAGGCTTCAATACGAGACTCAATAATACGACGCGGGTAATGGTTGTTGTCAATGTCGGTATCTGCTGTTTGCCACTGCGGATCAACTTCTACCGAAACTAACACTTTATCTTTATTGGTTACCACAAGCTTGCTAACTTGCTTTGGTGCACGACGCCAGATTTCTGCTGGAATATGTAGCGATTCTTTGCTGCCATCGGTAAACGTCATTTCTACTAGAATTGGCATAACCAAACCACCTAGATTTGAAAAATCCATTACGTAATAGTTTTTATCTTCCTCAATGGCTCGTTTTAACGTTTTACGTTCCCATGGCTTAAGTTTACTAAGCATTTTTTGGTATTCGTTACGTTCTTTATTGGTCACTGTCCAACGATCGTTTTTATCATGAAAATCACGCACATCAGGATTTAATTCTAACCAAGTTTTATCACCATTAGCCTGGTTTCGGTCTAAAAATAAAGTGCCAGGTTTGTCGGCTTCTTCTTGACGACGACGGTCAAAATCAATGTCTGGATTTTTAGTATCTAAACGTAATTTGTAAACTTTGTCTAAAGAGATATCAACGTGATCAGTGGTGTAAAACCAACCATGCCAAAACCAATCTAAATCCATACCTGACGCTTCTTCCATGGTACGGAAAAAATCTGACGGAGTCGGGCGCTTGTTTTTCCAGCGCACTGAGTATTCTTTAAAGGCAAAATCAAATAAATCGCGACCCATAATAACTTCACGGAGAATATTTAATGCGGCTGCTGGTTTGGTATAAGCATTTGGACCTAATTTTAATACGCTGTCTGATTGGGTCATTACTGGGACTTGCACATCAGATTTCATATAGTCGGTAATGTCACGCGGTTCAACACCCCAAGGGATGGTTGGATCCCATTCGCGACCGGCAATACCGTCTAAGAAACTGTTTAAACCTTCATCCATCCATGTCCATTGACGTTCGTCGGAGTTAACGATCATTGGGAAATAGTTATGGCCGACTTCGTGGATCACCACGCCAATTAAAAATTGCTTCTCTGCTAAGGTATAAGTACGGCTGCCATCTTCATGCCAAGTCGTACGAGGACCGTTAAAGCTGATCATCGGGTATTCCATACCACCGACAGGGCCATTAACACTGAGTGCCACCGGGTACGGGTAATCGAAGGTATAACGCGAATATACGTCTAAGGTATGAACAACAGATTCAGTTGAATATTTTGCCCATAAATCGCCACCCTCTTTCGGGTAAAATGACATCGCCATAACCAATGATTGTTCATCGCCACCTTGTTGGTAGCCTTTAGCATCCCACATAAATTTACGTGAAGATGCCCACGCAAAGTCACGTACATTTTTGGCAGTGAAATTCCAGGTCTTGGTTTTACTTGAACCGGCTTTTTCGTTTTCTAATGCTTCGTCCGCGGTAACTATCATCACTGGACGTTTTGACGTTTTAGCTTGTTTTAAACGCTGACGTTGTTGCTTAGTTAATACCTTGCTGGCATTTTGTAAAACACCAGTTGAGGCGACAACGTGATCACTTGGCACCGTCATGGTTACGTCATAATTACCAAATTCGAGGGTGAATTCACCGCGACCTAAAAACTCTTTATTGTGCCAGGCTTCATAATCAGAAAAAGCCGCGACTCTAGGGAACCATTGCGCTAATAAAAAGATATCGTTACCGCCTTTACGGGCATCATCAGGGAAGTGTTCAAACCCTGAACGAGCTGAGACCGAATCTTCTTCTAAAATATTATAGGCAAACTCAATGTTAAATTTGAATTCATCACCTGCAGCTAAAGCACTAGGTAAATCGATGCGCGCTTGGGCGCCAACGACTGTGAATTTAAGGGCTTTGCCATTGTTGTCTGTGACTTTACCAATATCATAGCCTATGGTGTTATCGGCGTAGTATTGCTGGCGACGTAATTCATCAAAGCTAAGTTGCGCAGGCTGGTCTCCACCGGCTTTGACCGTGGCTGGACCGCGACGGCCAATACCACCAAAATCACCACTACGTTCCGACATAGAGTTGGCTTTAAAGCGATTTTGCTCAAGCTGCAACCATAAATATTTTAACTTATAAGGTGAATTATTTTGGTAGGTAATGCTTTCAGTAGCGGTTAAGCGACGTTTGCTTTCGTCTAAGTTAACCTTAATTTTATAATCGACTTGCTGTTGCCAGTATTCCTTACCCGGTTCGCCAGCGGCATTACGATAGTCGTTAGGGGTTGGTAAAATTTCTTCTAATTGGCGAAATTTATCTTCAAAATCACCTTTACTTTGTTTAACTGCTGAGGCAACTGCTGGGCTAGCTAAAACAATCGTTAAGATTGTAGCTGAACACAATGCTTTTAAATTCATGAATATTCCTAAAAGAGGGTATTTATTATTAGTGTAAATGATACAAGATAGTGGAAACTATGCTTATTTAACAACTAGTTAACAGCAGGTTAACGAGGTTGACTGTAAATTATGTGGGCTAATCTAACTGAGCTAATGAATGCTGTCAATACTGATAAGATTAATGGCCGGATATCTGCGATTAGCGTTAAATTTTTAATTTGGCCAGTTGTAAATTACAAAATTTAAACCAGCCAAATTATGTTAATTAACTAGCCAAATATTGAACGCATTAAGGAAATTGCTTTTTCCACTGGCTTACCGTCTTTTACACTATTAATCAAAGTATTACGCATTTCTAAGAGATATTCTGGAATATCATCTTCGCTCAACGCTTTATCA
>CALJHL010000038.1 GCA_938075435.1 uncultured Thalassotalea sp.
TTGATGTTCGAGAATGATTTTTTGAAAATCATTACTATTAATTGATAAGTCTTGATGACTGGTTAAAATGACTGCACCACCGTTATGAGCATGTTGAACAAATAACTGCTCGAGTTTTTTAACCCCAGCTTTATCAATGGCGGTGAATGGTTCATCTAAGATCCAAATTTTACTTTTACTTTGCCAAAGCCGCGCTAAGGCAATTCGTCGATGCTGGCCAGCGCTTAAATGGGCAGCTAATGCATCTTCAAAGCCAAGTAAATTGACCTCATGTAAGGTTTGCTCTGCTTGACTGGCATCAAGACCATGCATAGTTAAATAAAACTGCAGATTCTCTTCGCTAGTCATTTCACCTTTAACCCCGGCTAAATGTCCTAAAAACAACAAATCTGCATGGTACTCTTCACTGCATTCGCCAATTGACTGTTGTTGATATAATACCCGGCCACTATAAGGTTGGGACAGGCCGGCGAGAATTCGCAACAGGCTAGTTTTACCAGTACCGTTGGCGCCTTCTATTTGGAGGATATCACCGCCATGCACATGAAACGATAACTCATCAAACAAGAGACGATCTTCGCGAATGCAAGTTAATTTATCGGCGCTTAGTAGTACAGGTGTTGTGGTTGTCAATGCTTGGCCTAACACAAATTGATGAATAATTTTAAGCAATTCTACTTGTTTGCTTAGCGAATAAGAAGCCATCAAATTGATTTTTTTGATCTAGAATAGCATTTGCTTTAAAATTTCTTTTTGCGAATAGCTATTTTAGTTTAACAAAAGGTATAATGCTTAAACTTTACAGCATCTTCTTAAGCTTTCTGGTTGTATTGCCAGATTGGAGTAATAAATGATCCCCGAGTTAGGACACTTTACACTAATTATTGCGATGGCATTTGCTATCTGTTTGGCTATAGTGCCATTAGTTGGTGTATACCAACAAAATCAACGCTTAATTACCTTTGCGAAACCATTAACCGTGGGCATGTTTGCTTTTACATTGATAAGCATCGTGCTACTAGCCTACAGTTTTGTGGTGGACGACTTTTCGGTGGCTTATGTGGCCAGTCATTCAAATTCACACCTGCCTTATTATTTTAAAATTAGTGCAGTTTGGGGTGGCCATGAAGGGTCATTACTTTTATGGGTATTCTCTTTAACTACCTGGACCATGGCTGTCGCCCTATTTAGTAAACATGTTGACCAAGCTTTTGTGGCTCGGGTCTTGGCGGTGATGGGCATGATTGCTGTCGGGTTTATGGCATTTACGCTATTAACCTCGAATCCATTTGATCGACTATTACCTAATTTTCCTCTCGAAGGCCGTGACTTAAACCCATTATTGCAAGATGTCGGTTTAATTATTCATCCACCCATGCTGTATATGGGCTATGTTGGTTTCTCAGTCGCCTTTGCCTTTGCCATTGCCGCGTTAATGTGTGGCAAAATGGATGCCGCTTGGGCTCGTTGGTCTCGACCTTGGACCATAGGTGCTTGGATGTTTCTTACCCTAGGTATCGCATTAGGCAGCTGGTGGGCTTATTACGAGCTTGGTTGGGGTGGCTGGTGGTTTTGGGATCCAGTTGAAAATGCTTCTTTTATGCCATGGCTGGTGGGTACGGCATTAATTCACTCTCTGGCGGTCACCGAAAAGCGTGGTGCTTTTCGCAATTGGACAGTGTTTTTAGCAATATTTACCTTTAGCTTAAGCTTATTAGGCACCTTTATTGTTCGCTCAGGGGTGTTAACCTCGGTACATTCTTTTGCTGCCGATCCCACTCGTGGTGCCTTTATCTTGATGTTGCTCGCCATTGCTGTTGGTTGTTCATTATTGCTCTATGCAATAAGAGGTTCCAATGTTGGTAGCTTTAGCCGCTTTAATTTAGTGTCGCGTGAAGTGGCCTTACTTATTTGTAATATCATCTTGGTGGTTGCTGCGATCACAGTGTTACTTGGTACCTTATATCCGTTAATTATCGATGCCATGGGCATGGGTAAAATTTCAGTTGGCCCTCCGTATTTTAACGCGGTCTTTGTGCCGATAATGTCGGTTCTATTTATCTTTATGGGTATAGGGCCTTTGATCCGATGGAAAAAAGCTAAAAAGGGCGAATTATTTAAACAAATCAATGTAATTTCGTTTTTTAGTGTGTTGTTTGGACTGGCTTTTCCATTCCTATATGATGGCAGTTTCGATGCTTGGGTAGCGTTCGGTATGGGGTTAGCCTGTTGGGTTGCATTAGTTGCTGGTAAAGATTTAAAAAATCAAATTATCGGCGCCGATAGCAAAGGTAAATTTAATGTTGTTAATATAAGCCGTATCAGTTTGAGTCATTTGGGTATGGCAGTAGCGCATACCGGTATTGCTATTACGATTGTTGGCGTAACATTAGTGTCAACTTATGAGTCAGAAACCAATATTAAAATGTCACTTGGCACAAAATTTGAAGTTGAAGGTTATCAAGTAGAGTTCTTGGGAGTTAAAGCCGTTGAAGGGCCTAATTATTCCGCTGAACAAGGGCAATTAAAGATTTATGAGAATGATCAACTAATCGCTTTATTGCAACCTGAACGTCGCAGTTACCGAGTGCAAACTATGGGGATGACTGAAGCCGCGATTGATCCCGGATTATTCCGTGATATTTACGTTGCCTTAGGCGACCCGTTTAGCGATGGTAGTTGGGCGGTTCGGGTACATTATAAACCTTTTATCCGCTGGATTTGGTTGGGGGCAA
>CALJHL010000039.1 GCA_938075435.1 uncultured Thalassotalea sp.
CCGGATACATCCTTCAGTGAAGGTTCTTGTCTATTTTGTTTATGTTAAGAGGAACCCCTTCGACTATAACATAAACAAAATTTGGTGCGCCCTGTAGGATTCGAACCTACGACCCACGCCTTAGAAGGGCGTTGCTCTATCCAGCTGAGCTAAGGGCGCAAACTACCTAACAGGTTTGTTGCATCTTTTAAAACTAGGAAGTTTTAAAAGTTAGTAACTGTAAACAGTTACAAAGTAGAAAAGTGGTCGGTGATGCAAGATTCGAACTTGCGACCCCTTGGACCCAAACCAAGTGCGCTACCAAGCTGCGCTAATCACCGACATATTTCCTGGCTAACACATCACTGTGCTAACGGAAGCGCATATTACCTATGTGCTGGTATGGCGTCAAACACTTTTTAATAATTTTTACTCGTTCGCTTATTTTTACAGCGTTTTAGCTTAAATAATTAAAAAACGGCTAAAATAACCACAATTATGGCAACTAACGTAGTTTTTTGTCCGGGCCTGCAAAAAAAATTATCCAGTTAATGGTAACTATTATTTCACCCAGACTATATTTTATGCGAAAATGGCCGCGAATTTTCCTCTATGTAAAAAAACACAATGACCGCACAACTTATCGATGGCAAACAAATTGCTAAACAAATTCGTCTTTCTGTTAAAGAAAAAGTCCAACAACGCCTTGCTGATGGCAAACGAGCCCCGGGACTTGCGGTTGTTTTAGTTGGTAGCGATCCGGCTTCTCAAGTTTATGTTGGCAGTAAACGCAAAGCCTGCGAGGAAGTTGGTTTTATTTCAAAGTCATTTGATATGCCAATAACAACCAGCCAAGAACAATTATTTTCGTTAATCGATCAGCTTAATTACGATAATGAAATAGATGGTATTTTAGTGCAACTACCTTTACCTGAAGGTTTAGATGCAAACTTAATTATTGAACATATTTGTCCTAATAAAGATGTTGATGGTTTTCATCCTAACAATGTCGGTAAATTGGCATTACGTCAGCCAGGGCTGCGCCCTTGTACTCCTAAAGGTATTATGACCTTAATTGAGTCAACGGGGATCAAACCACATGGTTTAGAAGCGGTTGTTGTTGGTGCCTCTAATATTGTTGGTCGGCCAATGACATTAGAGTTATTGCTAGCTGGTTGTACTACCACTACCACCCATAGATTTACCAAAAATCTTGAAGGCAGAATTCGTCAGGCTGATTTAGTTGTTGTTGCGGTTGGTAAACCTGAGTTTATTCCCGGCGATTGGATTAAAGAAGGGGCGATAGTGATCGATGTTGGTATTAACCGCTTAGACACAGGTAAATTAGTTGGTGATGTAGAGTTTAATGTTGCTAAACAAAAAGCGGCTTTTATTACTCCGGTACCAGGTGGTGTTGGACCAATGACGGTTGCCAGTTTAATTGAGAATACGTTAATTGCTTGTGAACAGTTTCATACCTACTAACCAATAACTATTTATAAAAAAAGGCTGCATTTATGCAGCCTTTTTTGTGTGACTAAGTGAATCGTAAAATTTAACCTGACTCTGCTCAGTTAGTTTAGTTGCTAACTGTTAGCGCCTAATTTTTAGCGCTTAACTTTTAGCCTTTGCGCCAAGTAGTTACGCCGGCACTATCTTCGAGTACCACCTTCATGGCTTTTAATTTATCACGAGCATCATCGGCCATCGCCCAATTTTTATTGGCACGGGCAGTATTACGCTGGGTAATTAATTGTTCAATAAGTTCGGCGTCATCATCGATACCGCCTTTAAAAAACTGCTCAGGTTCGGTTTGGGCGATGCCAATTATTGCCCCTAAGGTTTTTAAAATAAATGCTAACTGCCCAGCTTGTTCACTGTCGGTGGCTTTTAGACGATTTACTTCTTTCGCCAATTCAAAAATAACCGGTAAGGCTTCTGGCGTATTAAAGTCATCGTTCATTGCCTTTTCAAAACGCTGTACATATTTATTGTCAGCAAGATCAACTTCGATAGTGGTAACGCCCCGTAAAGAGGTGTAAATACGAGCAATTGCCGCGCTTGCCTGATCAAGGTTCTCTTGCGAATAATTCAGCTGGCTGCGGTAATGACTAGACACCAGAAAGTAACGTACAGACTCGGCATCGTAGCTTTCCAGTACACTGCGTAAGGTAAAGAAGTTGTTTAATGATTTTGACATCTTCTCTTTATTAATTTGTACCATGCCACCGTGCATCCAGTAATTTACGTACTGTTTTTTAGAGGCACAACATGACTGGGCGATTTCATTTTCATGATGTGGAAATTGTAAATCACTACCGCCACCATGAATGTCAAAGTGCTCGCCTAAATGTTTTGAGTTCATTGCTGAACATTCGATATGCCAACCCGGTCTGCCCTCACCCCAAGGCGAAGCCCACGAAGGCTCTCCTGGTTTGGCCATTTTCCATAGCACAAAATCCAGAGAACTGTGTTTCGCTTCATCAACATCAACTCTTGAACCCGCTTGCAACATATCAAGGTTTTGCAGGCTTAATTTGCCATAATCTTCATAAGACGGAACATCGAACAGCACATCACCATTGCTGGCAATATAGGCATGACCATTAGCAATGATTTTTTCAATCATGGTAATAATCTCTGGCATATGTGTTGATACGCGTGGGTCTAAGTCTGGTCGGGCAATGTTTAATGCATCGAGATCGGCATACATTTCTGCGATCATACGTTCTGTTAAATTTTCGAATGATTCATTATTTTCAGCAGCGCGTTTGATAATTTTGTCATCAACATCGGTAATGTTACGGACATGGGTTAATTGATAACCTAAATGACGAATATATCGAGTAATAACATCAAATGCGACATAAGTACGAGCATGTCCGATATGGCATAAATCATAGGTGGTAATTCCACAAACATACATGCCCACTTTGCCCGGATTTATTGGCTTAAACGCTTCCTTTTTACGGGTGAGGGTATTGTATATCTGTAACATTGAAATTCTCGTATTAGCTAAATGACTTGATTCAGATTGATAATTTGCGTCAATCTATTTTTCCGCAATTGTACATGAACTAGAATTTAGAAACTATAAACTCGCCTTGAAAATTAGCTTGGATGCAATTAATTATTCGATTTTGTGCGTTTTTAGGCACTTAGTTTGAATTTCTACAGGGTTTTACTCTTTACAGATTCGCTCACTAGGTTACAATTCATGCCATAAATGCCAATTGGCAACTAACTTAGGAACAACAAGATGATCACATTTAAAACCAATTTAGGCGATATTAAGATTGAATTAGATTTTGAAAATGCCCCAAAAACTGCTGAAAACTTTAAGAGTTACTGTGTTGATGGCTACTATGTAGACACCATTTTTCACCGCGTAATTAAAGGTTTTATGGCGCAAGGTGGTGGTTTTGAAAAAATGGGAGATTCGATGGTAGAAAAATCGACCCGCGCATCTATTCAAAATGAAGCTAATAACGGTTTAACCAATGCCCGTGGCACTTTGGCTATGGCCCGTACTCAAGAACCACATTCAGCGTCTGCACAATTCTTTATTAACTTGGTAGACAATACATTTTTAGATTTTAAAAGTGAGTCGGTACAAGGTTGGGGTTACTGCGTGTTTGCTAAAGTAGTTGAAGGCATGGACGTTGTTGATAAAATGACCTTAGAAGCGACTGGTCGTAGCGGTCATCACGACGATGTCCCTGTAAACGATATTATCGTAGAGTCTGTAGAGGTAGCATAATTGCTTACCTATTTTATTGCTGACTTACATTTAACTCAGGAGCGATCAGACATTACTGATTGTTTTCTGAGTTTTTTACGTAATGACGCGCCAAAAGCTCAAACCCTTTATATTCTAGGTGATTTCTTCGAATATTGGATTGGCGATGATGACGATAACCCATTTGTATTAAACATTGCTGCCGCTTTAAAAGAATTAAGTGATAGTGGTACTGAAATATTTTTTATCCAAGGCAATCGTGATTTTTTGATCGGTAAAAAATACGCGAAAAAAGCCGGCATGACGTTATTACCCGACAGTCAAATTATTGACCTTTACGGGCAAAAAACCTTGATTATGCACGGTGACACGTTATGCACCCGAGACCTTGAATATCAAAAATTTCGAAAAAAATCGCGCACCTGGTGGTGGCAAGGGTTTATTAAAGTATTGCCCTTAAGCACTCGCCGCAAAATTGCCAGTAATTACCGGCAAAGGTCGGAGGCAAGTGCCAGTACTAAATCTGCTGATATTATGGATGTAACACCTGATGAAGTCGTTAAGGTGTTAGCTGAAGCAGGCTCTTTGCTGTTGATCCATGGTCATACTCATCGCCCCGCCGTTCATGATTTAATGGTTAAGGGTAAGGCCGCGAAAAGAATTGTTTTGGGTGATTGGTACGAGCAAGGTGCTTGGCTAAAGTTTACACCGGACGGATTTGAATTATTAAACCACCAATTTACCAATTCGTAGCTAATTGCTGTTATACCAATTTAATTAAATTTATTCCCACCTCAGAGCTATGTTATAGGTTCATTAACAAGCAAAATTTATTTAGATATAGTTACTCTATATTAACTGAATTTTGTAAAGGTAGTAGGACTAGAACATGCTCCCAAGGGGAGTTTAAAAGGCTTCTATACTAGGTTATCGATTGTGACAAAGTTGGCACAGGGATGTGCCGTATTAGGGTAACGCAGGAGCAGTTACCGAGAATAACCATTCTCGGCTTTATTTCCTGAGTCGCTCTACTTTCACCATCCATGGTGTCGTCTGCAATCCATTCATTGTCTACAAGCATTTTAATTCTCACTGAGTGGGAAATTAATTAATCAAATTGGTATTAATGTTATGGGTAAATCCTTTTACCCATAACATTTGTTGATCACAGCCTACTCGGCTTTATTTTTGCGTTTTTACCCAGCTATGGACACGACGTTCTAAAATATCTAGTGGCAATGCCCCACCACCTAACACCGTATCGTGAAAACCACGAATATCAAACTTGTCACCCAGTGCTTGTTGCGCGTAACTTCTTAGTTCAAGAATTTTAAGCATACCAATTTTATACGCCGTTGCTTGCCCTGGCCAAACAATATAGCGGCGCACTTCAGACACAACCGCTCCTTCAGCAATTGGCGTTTTGTCTTTAAAATAAGCAATTGCTTGCTGTTCGTTCCAACCTTTAGCATGCAAACCAGTATCGACCACCAAACGAACAGCTCGCCAAATTTCAGTAATTAACCGTCCAAAATCTGAGTAGTCATTTTGATAAGCCCCCATTTCTTTGGCGAGTAATTCAGAATACAAGCCCCAGCCTTCGGAGTATGCGGTAAATCCGGCTTGAGTTCTAAATTGCGGCACCGAGGTTAACTCTTGGGCAATTGAAATTTGCATATGATGACCAGGATTACCTTCATGGTAGGCTATTGCTTCCATTTCATTTTTTGGCATGGCCCGCATGTCAGATAAATGTGCGTAATAAACGCCAGGCCTTGAACCATCGGGGGTACCCGAACTGTAATGTTGGGCCGCGCCATCTTGCTCGCGAAACGCTTCAACCCGTTTAACCACGAGATCAGCCTTTGGTAAAATTCCAAAGTATTTAGGCAGTTGCTCATTGATAAAGGTTAAATAAGTGTCAGTATCGGTAATGTACCCTTGACGGCCTTCGTCAGTATTCGGGTAGTAAAACTGGTCATCGCTTTTAATAAAGGCGAAGAATTCATGCAAGCTACCTTTAAAACCGACCTTGGTTTTTATGGCTTGCATTTCGCCGGTGATCCTAGCCACTTCATCTAAACCAATTTGGTGGATTTGTTCGTCGGTTAATTGAGTTGTGGTTGAGGTTTTTAAGCGATAATTATAATAAGCCTCACCATTTTTTTGCTTACCGACACCAGTGGCAATTTCATCGGTGTTAACAATGTCTTGTTCAAACCAAGCCACTAACGCTTGGTAAGTAGGTAAAAAGTGACTATTAAGTGCTAGTTTACTGTCGGCTAATAACTGCTCGGCAGTGGCCTGGTCAATTTTTTCAGCGGTTAGCAAGGCATTAACTTTACTTTGTGCATCAGCCCACAACGCCGAATCTTGTTCTGCATCGGTAAAGGGTTGGCCGGTAATTAAATTTTTTGCTTGTTCGATAACCCCTTGATAAGCAAACTTCGGAGGTCGCACCCCTAATTCAGCATTATATTGCGCCTGTGTTAACAACTCACTTATGCCTTTAGAAATACCGGCAATACGTTTGTTATAAGCATGCATGTCGCTGACGTCATCGACCTTATGAAAATTAATTAAGAATTGCGCAGCAAAAGCTTGAATGCCCTGCATTTGAGTAAAGATGTAGGCATTATGGGCATATTGTTCGCCTTCTTTAGCGCTCTCATATTGGTAAACCCATATGTCGTATGACATTTTGCCTTCAGCGGTTAATTTATTATATTCAAAGTTGGCTTTTAACTCGGCAACATCTGCACCTTGAATTTTCAACCGTCGTTTTTGCTCGGCTAAAGAAAAATCATCAATCTCATCGTACCTTTCTTTACGCCCTAAAAACGTTAACGACAATGGGCTTCTTTGCAGTTGTTGCTCATATTTCTCGGCAAACCATACATTTAAGCGCTCAGTTTCTGACTGCTGAGTTACATTAGATACGGCACTCGCCGCTGGTTTAAGGGTGTCATTACTGGCTGTCGGGGTTGAATTGTCGGGTGAGCAGGCCGTTAAAAGACTTACTAGAGCCAAACTTGGCAAATATAATCGCATGAATATCCATCCTGATAATGTTGAGGTAAAGCGGTTAGCTTTAATTTATTAATATTTCCCTATACTGCGTTTATTGTTGCCAGTTATTAGATGCTGCAGCAAAAAACATAAGGTGTATGAATAATAGCCACCAGCCCCCCCTAAGGTCAATTTTTATAGTAATAATCATCGACTTAGGAATTTTTATAGAAGGGTTAATATGGCCAGAACAACAAAAAATCATTTAAAATTTAATGGTTAATTAAAAAGTTGGTACACCGCTATGAAATTTAAAATCACTATCTGCTGTACAAATTAACTGAGCTTCAATCTCACCAAAATATTTGACCCGAGCGCTTATGTCTTTGCCGGCAATCTTTTCGGCTAAGCTTAAATAATCTTGATAATGACGTGCTTCCGAACGTAACAAGGATACATAAAAATTGTTGAGTTCGTCATCTAGATGCGGAGCGAGTTTAGCAAACCGCTCACAAGAGCGTGCTTCAATGTAAGCGCCAATAATTAACTTATCCACTAACGCATCGGGTTCAAAGGTTTTTACATGCTTAAGCAGTCCCTTGGCATAGCGTCCGGCAGTGATGTTTTGATAAGGAATATTGCGTTTGGTCATTATTTCTAATACTTGATTAAAATGATGTAATTCTTCTTTAATAAGTAGCACCATTTTATCAATTAAGTCTTGGCCATAGTTAGATTGGCTTTTTGGCACGATTGCCTTGCTTAAGTTATTGGCTTTAAGTAAGTCCGCCGGTGTGCCCTTCTTCTTATAAACAAACTCTTCAAAAGGCTTAAACAGTGCTAATAAAATATCACTACTGGCTTTATCGACGGCGTATTTTCGGATCAAAAACATACCACTTTGCGCGGCTTTTAATTCACAAAGCAAGTGATCGGTTAACAATAATTGTAAATGTTTGGGTTTCGATGCTTCCGTTACCCATTCATCGGGGGTACGACAATGCAAGAAGGAATATATTGGTGACAAAAGTTCATTTAACATAGTTGAACTGATTAGCTTAGACTTGAATAGCGCAAGTTTAGCATAGTTAAAAGCGTTTTCGGTATACGCTAAACGGTTTAATTTACTCAATCAAATCCAAATTTAACAATTTCAAATGACAGTTTTTCCTGTATTCATCACTCGATATTGTTAAAAATAGTTCATGAGACAGTAAATCGGTCAGGCGATAAAGATTTTTGCTATTGGTTAATAAACTATTTTGTAAAATTTCATTTCAAAAAAATAACAAAACCATTTAACCCGAGGAATTAAAAGCGACAAAAATTTATGTGAGATAAAGCTAAACAATGTAAAAAATGTTGCACTTTTGTGGTGTTACCATGTAAGTTAAAGCCAATTTGCAGCTTTAGCAAACAATTAAGCTTTCTCTATAACAAGTAGGTATTTTATGGCAACAACTAGTATTACTCGCAGAGCAAAAGGCGAAAAAACTCGCAACAAAATCCTTGAAGCGGCAATTGTGGTAATAGCTAAATTGGGCGTAAAGGGTACAACCCATAGAGCCGTTGCTTTAGAGGCAGAAACGCAACTGTCACTAACCACTTATTATTTTAAAGATATTAAAGAGCTAGTTAAGGAAGCGATAGACCTTGGTTCGCAGCGTTTTTCCCAGTCGAGTAATATTGCTCTGCAAAACATGTTTAATTTACTCGAACCGTTAGACGCCGCAGCATTGCGAACAGTGTCGATAAAAGAACAGTTATGTGAGCAAATGAGTATTATTAGTGCTCAACATCTTTACGACAACATAATTCATCGTTCAACCTTACTTGCCTTAGAACAAGTGTTTTTTACCGAAACCCTTTATTCCCCAGAAATTAAACAATTGGCGGATAAGCATATCGACGGTATTTTAGCGCCATTTACCAAGATGGCTAGCTACTTCAATAAGATTGACCCTGAAGTGGATGCTGAATTAGCGATGAATGCGTTAACTCGAACGGAATATAAATACTTATCTATGCCTAAGGACGAAGTTAACATTGATGAAATAAAACGTTTGGTTAAACGCCAGTTGGGTTATTTAATGGGGTTAAAGCGGCAATAAGCTTGTCGTTTATTCATAACGTGTCATTAAATTAATTTTGGAATAAGCTATGGATCACCAACAAATTTTAACGCAACAACAAGAGTACGTTGCCACCAACACTACCCGTAATATTTCTTGGCGAATTGAACAGTTATTACGTATAAAAACACTGGTTCAAAACAATGAAAGTGAATTATTGGCCGCCTTGCACAGCGATTTAGGCAAACCCGAGCAAGAAGCTTGGATCACCGAACTTTCTTTTATTAGCGGTGAAGTTGATCATGTGGTTAAGCATTTAAAAAAATGGTGTAAACCGCGTAAAGTTAAAACCCCTATTATTGTGCAACCGGGAAAATCATTTATTCAAGCAGAGCCTCTCGGTAGTGTACTTATTATTGGCGCCTGGAATTACCCGTTGCAGTTAGTATTCGCGCCTTTAATTGCGGTTATTTCGGCGGGTAATTGCGCCATAATTAAACCATCCGAACTTGCTCCGGCAGTGTCTAACCTTATTGCGACATTAATACCTAAATATCTAGACAACAAAGCCTTTACTGTGGTCGAAGGCGCGGTGCAGGAAACCACAGAACTGTTAACATTAGCATTCGACCATATTATGTATACTGGCAATGCTGGGGTGGGTCGTATTGTTATGGCCGCTGCCGCCAAACATCTCACACCGGTGACGTTAGAGCTCGGTGGTAAGAGTCCAGTATTTATTGATGGCAGTGCCAATATTGCTCTAACTGCGCAACGTCTGGCTTGGGGTAAATGGCTAAACGCCGGGCAAACCTGTATTGCCCCCGATTATATTTTAACGACTAAAGATATGATTGCGCCTTTGGTTGCCGAGTTAAAGGCACAAATAATTGCAATGTTCTCCACCGATCCACAACAAAGTGCAAGCTATGGTTGTATTGTTAATGAGCGTCATACCGAACGGTTAAGCCAGTATTTAGATTGTGGTGAAATCGTTCATGGCGGCGCTTTTGATATTGCGGCTAAATATTTTGAGCCAACCATTATTGTAAACCCCGAACTTGATAGCAAAGTGATGAATGAAGAAATATTTGGTCCTATCTTTCCTATTATTTGCGTCGATGATTATAGCGCAGCAAAACAGCTAATTTGTAAGGCTGACAAACCGCTTGCGGCTTATTTATTTTCAAGCGATAAAGCCCAACAACAAGACTGGATAGATACCATTAGCTCGGGCAGTCAGTGCATTAATGACGTGATTATGTTTAATGCTGTGCCTGGCTTACCCTTTGGCGGTGTTGGCCCTAGTGGTATGGGCCATTACAGTGGCAAAAGTGGCTTTGATAACTTTAGCCATTTAAAGTCAGTTTTAAAGCGGCCATTCATTAAAGACTTACCCGTGCGATTTGCCCCTTATAGCAAACTAAAATTAAGTTTATTACGCAAAATCCGTTAGTGAACTACCCATCGACGCTACTTCGTGTCGATCAACGAGCTTCTGCAAGGTCAACGCATTAATATTACCTATTATGCCGAGCAACAAAAAATTGCTGGCTTAGAGTTTGAAACAATGAAAGTGGTTCGTATTAAAATCTGTTAAAAAATTATCGCTAAATAATAACCGCTAAGTTAACTTAAAAATCGCTGCGAATAAAAATAAAACAACAATCTAATAATAACTTAATAACAAATAAACCCTCGCACTTATAGCTATAGGTTATATCCATAGACAAAGTTTGATTTTTTTTGACTAATTTAACAACAAGTCTTGACGAATAGTTCTACATATTACATAACTAGAGTAAGCAGTTAATAAAACATTAACAATCAACAATAAATACTGCTTAAAAGTTAAACAATAATACCTTAATCATTATTATTGTTTCCTGTAGGAATAGCGAAGAGGAAAGTTAATTATGATTCTAAATCACATCTGGGGTTTGTACGCGCACCCAAAAGACGAATGGAGTGAAATAGATAATCGCCACGAGAGTTTGATGTATGGCTTGACACATATTCTTTTAGTTGCGCTTATCCCTGCAATTTGTGGTTATTTTGCCGCAGCACATCTTGGTTGGAGTATCGGCGCTGGTGATCCTATAACTATTACCAAAAGTAGTGCCGTGTTGTTAGCGATTAGTATGTATGGGGCAATTATAGCTGGGGTTTTTTCCTTAGCTTATTTGATGCAATGGATGGCAAAAACCTTTGATGCAACGCCTAATTTTACTCAATGCTTGGAATTAGCGGCTTATGCAGCAACACCAGTACTTATGGTAGGCGTTGCCGCCTTGTACCCTGTACTTTGGTTTGTCGCCCTTGCCGGCATAGGCGCGATTGCTTATTCGGTTTATCTGCTTTATTCGGGCATCCCTATCATGATGCATATTCCTGAAGACAAAGGCTTTATTTATTCAAGCTCTGTTGTTACCGCAGGCTTGGTGTTATTGGTTTCTATTCTTGCCGGTACCGCAATGTTTTGGACCTTAGGTTTTGGTCCTGAGTTTATGGGCTAGGCATAGTTGTTTAGTTTTTAATTAAAGGCGCATAATGCGCCTTTTTTATGCCCTATTCTTTAATTGTTCGAATTTAACATCCTTGTTCTTTTCACACTCATCCATGATTGCGGGTACTTTAATTATGCACAATACGCTGGAGGAGGTCCCACATCTCGCTATGACTCGTCTGGGATGACGTTGTATTTTTAATAGATTATGACGGTTGCTTTACTGTCTTCATAAAAGTGACTTGCATTCATGGATGAGGGCGAAAAATATAGGGAGTTTTAAGAAATTTGTAGAATTAAAACTAAAAACAAAAAGGTAAAAACCACATAGAATTTAACGTGACTCTGACCCTAGTTATTTTAAAACAAAAAAGGCGCTGTTGTTAAGCGCCTTTTTCAAAAGTCTGAGAGGGTGTTACCTACTCTGAGCCTTCGTTATGTAAATCGATAATAGAATCAGCTTCTTTATCCGATGTTTCTTTGCTTTGATTATTACGTACCGCATCTAATTGCTGCAAATAATCGTTATCAATATCGTTAGTAATGTAACTGCCACTAAATACTGAAGTTTCAAAGGTTTTGATATCTTTATTGGCTTTACCAACAGAGGCGATAAGATCTTCAATGTCTTGATAAATTAATTTATCGGCACCGATTAACTCACAAATATCTTCCAATTCACGACCGTGGGCGACTAACTCATTAGCACTTGGCATATCGATACCATAAACATTCGGGAAACGAACCTCAGGCGCTGCAGAGGCAAAGTAAACCTTCTTGGCGCCGGCTTTGCGAGCCATGTTTATAATCTGTTCAGAAGTGGTTCCACGAACAATTGAATCATCAACGAGTAAAACGTTTTTGCCTTTAAATTCTTGGCTAATGGCGTTTAACTTACGTTTAACTGATTTTTTGCGTTCCGCTTGACCAGGCATGATAAAAGTACGACCAATATAGCGGTTTTTAACAAACCCTTGGCGGTATGGTAAATCAAGGTACTGAGCAATTTGCAAAGCAATATCACAAGAGGTTTCTGGGATCGGAATAACAACATCAATGTCTAAGTCATCCCACTCTCGGGATATTTTTTTACCTAGAGCGTTACCCATTTCAACACGTGATGCGTAAACCGACATTTTATCCATGGTAGAATCAGGACGGGCAAAGTAAACAAATTCAAAAATACATGGATTGTAAGTAGGATTTTGTGCACATTGCTTGCTAAATAATTTGCCTTGTTCATTAATGAAGATTGCTTCACCTGGCGCAACATCGCGGATAAATTCAAAATCACAAGCATCTAATGCTACCGACTCTGAGGCAACCATATATTCGGTGCCCTTGGCTGTTTCACGCTTACCAAAAACTAGTGGACGAATTCCAAACGGGTCACGAAATGCCACTAAACCTTTACCAATAATTAGTGAAACTGCAGCATAGGCGCCACGAACTAAGGTATGTACGCTGCTAACTGCAGCGAAGATGTCGTCTGCGGTTAGTTCATCATTTTCACTTTGTTGTAATTGGTAAGCAAAAATATTTAATAATAACTCTGAGTCAGAGGTGGTATTAACATGACGACGGGCTTTTTTATAAATCCAATCGGTAAGCTCATCGGCATTGGTAAGGTTACCATTATGCGCTAACGAAAGACCGTAGGGTGAATTTGAATAAAAAGGCTGAGCTTCAGAAGAACTTGATGTACCAGCTGTAGGATAACGCACATGGCCAATACCGATATTGCCGGTTAGGCGCAACATATGGCGTGTATGAAATACATCTTTAACTAAGCCATTGCCTTTACGCATTCTAAATTTATTATCGCTGATCGTAACAATACCGGCAGCATCTTGGCCACGATGTTGAATTACAGTTAAACCATCATATAAATCTTGGCTCACCGGTGATGTACCTACTATGCCAACAATACCACACATGAATTTTCTCTCCGCAAGAACACTGATTTAAGATAAAAAGCTGGATGAGGTTTTGATGTATTCAAAAAACCACTCGATTATCACCCGGAATTCGGGGATTAATATTGCCTGTTGCCACCAGTTACTGGTTGGCGCGGGAGTAAATGCGTCCATAAAAAATAATATCGCACTGACGATTAAAGCGCCTCGTAAAGCGCCAAACGCCAAACCAAGTACTCGGTCGGTTCCAGACAATCCAGTTTTAGTTACTAATTGGCCAATCAAATAATTGATCATCGCCCCTAGTATTAACGTTAATATAAACAAAATTGAGACTGCTGCTGCATTGCGCAACATAGGGTCGGAAATATTGCTTAAATAAGCACCAAGTTCTTGATAAAAACTACTGGCAACAAAAAAAGCACTTACCCAAATAACTAAGGAAACAGCTTCCTTAACAAAACCTCTAATTAGACTGATTAGTGTTGATACGCCAATAATTATTAATATGGCATAATCTATCCAATTCATTCGTTAGTTTTCCCTTTCGTTTATGCGGCGCATTCTATCAGTATCAACGCGGCTTTTATAGTAAAAAAAATTGTTGTTCGTTGATTTTTGTGAGCGCTTGTATTGTTTAAATTACACAATTTTCACTAATCAATTGCTTGATAAATTGCAACTCGCCCTTGCACACCCGTTAACTGTTTTAATTTCGGCAACTTAGCTTGTAACGAGCTTTCACTAATCTCTGGACCAATAAACACTTTGGTTAAATTACCAGCAGCAGTTTTTATCGGTTTGGTATATACCGTATAACCTGATTTTTTAAGCTTAGTAAGTAATTGTTGCACGTTTTTTTTGTGCTTAAAACTGCCTAATTGGATAACATAGGCTTTAGATTTATCAACCGTTTTGGCAACCGTTTTAATAGGGATAGCATTAACCGATTCATTTTTGGCTGCGCTAATTTTACTTTTAGTTGCCTTATTGGTAGTGACTTTGCTGTTACTAACCTTGCTAGTTTCTCCGGTTGTATTTTTTACCGTTTCTTTGACAACCGCTTGGCTAGTAGCGATGGGTTTCGCAATAACGAGTTCATCATCGTTATCTAAAGCAACGTCTATCGATAACGGTTTATTGGCATTTAACTGATCAAGCTTTTGTTGATCAAATTGCTTGGTTTCAAGACGAGTGACGGCATCGGGGCTGGCAGGGATCGACTCAAATTGTGCTTGGTATGCTTGCTTTTCACCATCAAAAATATCCGGTAAAAATATTATGGCGGCGGCGGCAACGATGATCGTTCCGACTAATCGGTTTTGAGACGGGGTCGACAAAATGGCTCCTTAGAATAATGATTGTTTGATTTTTGCTACGCTGAAAAATGAACCAAAAACTAGAATCATGTCGTTATTATTAGCATTATCTAAAGCCATTCTATAGGCATCAACAATATTGTCAAAGCTATTACTGACTTTCCCTAAATCTTTTAAGGTGCTCGCCATTAATTGCTTATCGGCTCCCCTCGCCACATCAAGACCACCGACATACCAGACGTCTACACAAGCTAGCATTTCGGTTAATGTTGCCGAAATATCCTTATCGGCAAGCATGCCCACAATTGCATGAACTTTGCCCTTATTCTGGCGTTGGACAAATTTGGCTAAATACCTTGCCGCATGGGGGTTATGGCCCACATCAAGGACCACTAAAGGCGATTGTTGAATAACTTCAGTGCGACCTGGGACTTTGGTTTTTGCAATCCAAAGATTGGCCTTTTGCCGATTAAGCTCTATGCCTAATTGCGTCAATACAGTGAGTGCAGTAGCAACATTATCCTGGGGAATATGAGTACAATCTAATGCCGACAAAATTGTATCCTGATATTGCCAGTTCCAGCAACCTTGCTCTAGCTCTGCTGGTGATGATTTTACAAAAAAATTGACGTCACGAATAATAGGTTGGGCTTGTTGTTTTAGACAAAACTGCAAAACCGCTGCAGGTAAGTGTAAATCCCCGATAATTACCGGTCGATTGGCGCGCACAATACCGGCTTTTTCGATACCTATGCTGACTCGATCATTACCCAGAAAATTTTGATGATCTAAATCGATACTGGTAATAACCGCCAGGTCGCTATCGATTAAGTTAGTAGCATCTAGCCGCCCGCCTAAGCCAACTTCTAAAATAATAAAGTCGGGTTGGCGCTGTTGGCTAATAAGTAACGCCGCTAGGGTGGTATATTCGTAATAGGTTAAAGACACATCGGCGCGTGTCTGCTCGATTAACTGAAATGCCGAAATCAACGATTGATCATCGATAAGTTTTTGGTTAATCCGCAAGCGTTCATTAAAGCATTCTATGTGCGGTGATGAATAAACCGCAACCGAAAATGCTTCACTTAACAAGGCATTTTCAAGAAAGGCACAAGTAGTGCCTTTGCCGTTGGTACCAGCAACGGTGATCACTGTACTTTTTGCTAAACAAATGTTTAAGCGTTGGGCGACTATGGTAATGCGATCAAGGCCCATATCAATTTCACGAGGGTGAATCGATTCTAAATAAAAAAGCCACTCATTTAAGCTGTTAAGCCCTGAGTGGCAATTGGAATGTGTCATAAACTGAATGTTACCGGTTTATTAAAATAAAGTGTAGTCATTGACTTAGATGCTGGGTTCGGGATGCCCCATAAACTTAGCAAGCATTCGCGCTAACGTAGAACGCATTTCGCGACGATCGACAATCATGTCGATGGCACCATGCGCTAATAAAAACTCAGAACGTTGGAAGCCTTCAGGTAATGTTTCACGAACGGTTTGCTCAATAACTCGCGGCCCGGCAAAACCAATTAAGGCTTTTGGCTCACCAACATTAATGTCACCAAGCATCGCTAAACTCGCCGAAACACCACCCATTGTAGGGTCAGTCAATACCGATACATAGGGTAAGCCTTGCTCACTCATTTTAGCCAGTGCGGCACTTGTTTTGGCCATTTGCATTAATGAAATTAATGCTTCTTGCATACGCGCACCACCACTCGCTGAGAAACAAACCAGAGGTAAATTATGTTTTAAACATTCGTCGACAGCTTTAACAAAGCGAGCGCCAACAACCGATGCCATAGAACCTCCTAAGAATTTGAATTCAAAGGCAACCGCAACAATTGGCATGCCGGCAAGTTCACCACGCAGAGCAACTAAAGCATCTTTTTCGCCGGTGGCCTTTTGTGCTGCCGCAATTCGGTCTTTGTAACGTTTAGAATCTTTAAATTTAAGCTTATCTTGTGGTTCAAGTTCAGCACCAAGCTCGAGTTTTTCACCTTGATCTAAGAATGATTCCAAGCGCTTACGAGCGGTAAGGCGCATATGGTGGTCACATTTAGGACAAACACCTAATTGACGTTCAAGATCTGCGGTGTAAAGTACTGCATTACATGAAGTACACTTGCTCCAAACACCTTCCGGAATATTACGCTTACTTGCAGAAGAAGACTTTGGTTTTGGTAGAATTTTTTCAATCCAACTCATAAGTGAGTATACCTATAACTTTTGTAAAAGAATTTTAGCCGTTTTAAACCACTAAAAATTTAATTTATTAAACAGTGAGTTAAGCTAAAGCTTAGATCATTCTGTTAACGATTGATAATAACCGCTAATTTAAACATATTTTACCCTGTAACACGTAGTAAAAACTGGTCTGTCTTGTTTGATTTTAACCTATTTTTAGCAAAGAAGGAAAATTATGGGCCTTCTCTTTACAAAAATATGCCGCCAGAGGAGTTTTTTGGCAAATTAAAATGCTCTGGATAATCGACATCGATAAAATACAATCCCCCTGAAGGTGCGGTCATTCCTGCTAAACAACGGTTTTTATGCGCTAATACCTCAGCTACCCAGTCAACAGTTTCGACTTTACGGCCGACTCGCATTAAAGAACCGGCAATATTTCGCACCATGTGCTGTAAAAATGCATTAGCTTTGATGTTAATCACCACATAATCGCCATGCCTTGAGACATTACAATACATAATGGTACGTTTGGCAGTATTGGCCTGGCAATGGACAGTCCGAAATGAGGTAAAATCATGTTCGCCAACTAAATGTTGGGCAGCCGTATGCATTAGCTTTTCATCTAAGGGAAAATGGCAATGACTTAAGCCTTTATTGAGAATAGCTGGGCGTAACTTGCTATTGTAAATTACATAGCGATATTGTCTGGCGGTGGCGCTAAACCGAGCATGAAAGTCATCACTTACTGGGCAGCTCCATTTAACGGCGATGTCTTTGGGTAAGTGGGTGTTTATGCCAAGTTCCCAACCAGCTTGTCCGCGGTCGACCGGCGAATCAAAATGGATCACTTGGTTAAAACCATGCACACCAGTATCGGTACGACCTGCACAAACGACTTGAGTCGGTAGATTTACGATTTTTGATAACGCTTTTTCAACTTCTTGTTGGACACTGTTGACATGATTCTGTCGTTGCCAGCCACAATAATTAGAACCGTCGTATTCAATACCTAAAGCGAAGCGCATAGTAATTTTTGCCTTTAAAAATAATCGGCGCATTATCAACTATTTGCTCATCAGTTACAATATCTGCGACATTTCCAAGGTCACGTTAGCATTGATGCTTTGTGATTATACCGATCATTTTTGTGTTTTAATTGTTCGAACTCATCCATGATTGCGGGTACTTTAATTATGAACAGTACACTGGAGGAGGTCCCACATCTTGCTAGGGTCTGTCTGGGATGACGCGGTATTTTTAATAGATTATGACGGTGTATCGTCCGTGCTATAACACCAACCTCAACAAATCATCGATGATTTTGTGGTTGAATTGAGAAAACCCGATTGATGGCAAGTTAGCAGCGCAGATTTTGTTTATCATTCATTGCTCTGCAATTCCTTTATCGTTCTCATAGGCGCTAACGCATGCCCTGCTTTTACTTCAGCTGACGCTTGCTTTGCTATGTATT
>CALJHL010000040.1 GCA_938075435.1 uncultured Thalassotalea sp.
AAAGCAACATCTATAAGAAAAACAAGGTTAAAACTAAGAAATCGACCGGATTCATTGCCAATTTACCGACCGATTTCGCCATGGTAATGGCGAGCGAATCAATTAAGTTTGCCGGCTATATCAACAAGCCAATTATCACTCATCAGCATGGTAAAATAACCAAAGCAGTGATCCACCCAACTAGGGCTGGTAATAGTCGTATGGCCACTCAAAATGTACCGCAACAGGGCAATTAAAGGTTTTTAGCAACGGACATAAAAAAGCCTGCAACAGCAGGCTTTAAAATTGGTCGGGATGAGAGGATTCGAACCTCTGACCTCACGTCCCCCAGACGTACGCGCTACCAGGCTGCGCTACACCCCGACACAGGGTTCTAATAAACATTAGAATAAGGGTATGTTAATGTAATCTAATATGAATGCAATCAATAAATCAGCTATTAAGTTTAACTGCTTATTTAATAGCCTAATTTAATGATTGTTATTACTTTTTAGATATTTTTTTAGTGTTATTAATACTGAATTTATTAATGTTTTGCACGCCATCAATTAACAATGGGAAATCGCTACTTTCAGAAATTAAGGTGTTTAATTTTGCTGAGTAGCTTTCAAAATTACCTTGTTGATCAACAAATACGGTTTTGTCTTTCTTAAAGACCATTAAGCCTGCTTCACTAGTGTTGGCAATTATCCGGTCGTCTTTTAAACGATAGACATTTTTGCCGTTACCATAACTGTCGTAGGCAAGGGGGCATTGTAGCCAGTACTTCATCAAGGTTGCTTGTAAGTCCATAGAACTAGATAATTCAGTAATTTTTTCTGCGGTTTTACCTGGCCAAATTAATAACGTCGGTTTATTTTGAAAAGAACTTTCTTTGTTTAAATTACCTAACGAGCCTAACCAAATAATATCTTTACTTAATTTCTGTTGTTGAGCTAGCAATAGTGCATTAACAAAAAGCTCGTACTGATAGTCTGATTCACCACTAAAATAGAACACATGCAGACCAGTAGGATAACCATTTAATTTATCGGCGAATACAAAGTTTGAAATATCATTTTGCAATACCACTTGTTCAAATAAACTGCTAATTTGTAGGGGAATTAAGCGAGGTTGCAGCTCGCTATTAAAATGAGTCAGGGAAGTATTCATTTGCTTTGTTTTTAACAACTGCAGCAGCACTGGCGGAGTCTGTTGATTGATAATTTCATCATGATAAATACTTGGCAAAGAGTAGATTAAATTAAACCAGGCTTTATCGGTAGTGGCACTGTCCATATGATTATAAAGTTGACTGGCTTTAACGATTGAACCTGATTTAAATCGCTTTGTTTGTTCTACTGTTAAGGTTTTATTGCTAAGAACCACAAATACTGAATTGTCGATGCTGGTGGCATTACTGCATTGTTGTCCGATAGTTGGATATTTCGGAACACTTAAATTAAAGCTAATGGGGCTGTTTTTTCGTTGTACATAATCATTTTGATTAAATAAACCATACTTAGTTAGCAGTGTTTTCGCCGTTGCCGGATAAGAGAAAGGTAATACCGTATCTTGGCGCAGTACATCATATTCAAGTTGCGCGTCGGCCCATACATGAATTAAATGACTGACAAAAAATGAGCTAATTAGAGCAGGCACCACGAAACGCGGAAATGTTCTTTTTTGCAATTGTTTTAAATGACGCCAAGCATAGTTACTCACCACCAATTGATAAATTAATATAGCAATAAAAGCCAAAGCCGCGATTGCCGTAAACGACAAACTATCATTACGCATTTGCTGTTTTACAAGATTAACTATTTGACTGGTAGATGACAGGTTTAAATGGTAACCAAGTTGGGAATAGGTAAATCCATCTAAGACCATTAAAAACAGGGCGGCGGTAAAGATCACCGAAGCGGCACCACGAATGAATTTTATTCGTGGAAATATTAACGTTAACGGAAATACCGTAAGTACAAAACAAATAAATGTTAAAAACGCCATATGACTAAGCCAGTTAGTCAACATGTATACTTTACCTAAAATGCCTTCAGGTATACCTTCTGCACTAATAAAAATTAATGCGATTAATAATGCCGCAGCAATATTAAAAAATGTAAACCAATGTCCCCAACTTATCAGTTGTAAAAGACGTTTACTATATGTAGTATTTTCGCTATTAACCATTATTTATAATCGCAAATATGTTATTTTGTTTTAATTGATTGTGTTAATGCTTTAGCGAAATTATCAGCAATTGCTTGCCTTTGGCTTTCTGGCACTTGATTATTTATAATGGTGGAAATTGTATTCCCTAAGCACATTAAAGCTAAATCTGTTGAAGCTTCTTCTTTGACTAGAATATCTATCAAGTCTTGGATGATTTTTTCTACACGTTCGTTAGAATATTTTGAGACAATAGGCATTATTTGTTAATACGTCCTGTTAATGAGTAACCAATTAGAAAGTAACCGTTAGTTTATCAAATGCTTGCGCAATATAAAACTGACTAATGCATACTATTATAACCCCGATCCAATTTAAAGAAGATAAAACTGACTATTATATTATGACTTTAATTATTACCAATATCGATTTACACTTTTTAACTAAAGCAGAAAACAGCCCTGAAGTTATCCTTAAGGCCAGTAATGGCCCCATTGAAGTCACTAGCAAAATGGCTGGTTTCGTTGAGTCTTTACATAACATATATAACAGTAAAGCCAGTAAAGCATACGGTGGCTTTAAGAATGAAGAAATAAGTGGCTATGACAAGCCTTTTAACCATTTGTTAGAAGATTATTTGCAAAATGAAGATGACTTCATTCCGTTTTCAAATCAGGCGAGTCAACGCTTGAAGACCGAATTAGAAAAGTATGAATTAGCCGAAACCGGTTATCTGGTCACATGTCATTATGAAATGCTCGGCGGTAAATTCTTAATTGTCGCGTTATTACCCATTAGCGAACACTATTATGTTGATGGCGAGTTAAATATTTCAGCCGATAAACACATAGATACATCGAAAGTACAATTGGCGGCTCGAATTGATTTGTTTGCTTATCGCGACAATCAACAAGATGGCAAATACATTTCGTTTATTAAAGGCCGTGCTGGTCGAAAGGTTGCCGATTTCTTTTTAGATTTC
>CALJHL010000041.1 GCA_938075435.1 uncultured Thalassotalea sp.
AACTTGGCAAGGTTAATCAGTGCTTTACTTTGCCTTACATTAATTGCCAAAGGTTTTTCACATAACACATGTTTTCCATGTTCAAGACAAAGTTTGGCGTGTTCAAAATGGAAATTATGTGGTGTTGCGATATAAACAGCATCTACCTGAGGATCATTAACTAACGCATGATAATCTGTATAAACTTTCTCAACATTATATAACGATGAGAATGTTGATGCTCGTTCCTGTGATTTTGAAGCTACAGCCAATAGTTTCCCATTGTCCAATTTGTTTAGTCCTTGGGCAAAAACATTGGCAATATTCCCACAACCAATAATCCCCCAATTAATTAATTCATCTTGCATAACGACCTCATTTTGATTTATATTTTAAAATTTTCAGTTTAAGTGCCCATTAGAGATAGCGCTAATCAGCACTATATAAAAACTAAATAGACGAATAGAAAACCTATTTAGTGAAAATAACGATATGTATTCATCTCATCATCCATGAATAACTGAAAAGCCATATACGATTTCACTTCGATATACGTCAGTCTTTTCATAAATGATATCAGCAAAATCCTCCTGATTTGACGCATCAACAAAACCCTGACACTCTAAACAAACACCTGCATGTTTTAGAAGTGGCTCCGCCAAATAATTTCCGGTATACACATATATTGTTGGTTGATCGGTAAATATGTTAAGTTTTACACCATTATTTTTTGAATACAGCACGGCTTTAGATTTTTCAATCTCGCTATTATCTAAAATAAAAGAATGATCTAAACCCCCTTCCTGACACACCTGAGAATAATCACTGTTATTGATTATATCTTTGAGCAAATGATTCCGTCTTACATTAACACCAAGCGCTTTAGTGCTAATGATCTCGCCCGTTGGAATGCCATTATCAAATCGCTCAATAAACGAGGATGATTCAACACTTATGTTTAGTGCTAAACACGAAGTTTGCCCTAACGTAAAGTAAACATGGTTTGTCATATTTATAGGCGTTGCTTTATCAGTTTTCCCTGTATAACTCATAATTAATTCATTACTTTCGGTCAGCACATATTCAACTGTGAAAATATTATTACCCGGGTAACCTCTCTCTAAATCAACAGTTTTAAGTATAAATTTTACGTACTTTTCACTGATAGTATTTTCGTCAACCCCCCAGTAACTATTTGAAAAATTATTCTCTCCACCGTGTAAAGAGTTTTTACCATCGTTCGCAGAAACTTTATATAGTTTATTACCAATTTCAAACTGTGCATTTGAAATACGATTAGCTACAGGACCACATGTTGCCCCTAGATAAAAAGGGTCATCAATAAAGGCTTCAGGCTCTCTATAGGTAACAATCATTTCTTCAAGTTGACCATTCACGGGTAACTTAATTGAGCTTACTCTTGCACCAAAATTAAGAAGGCTTACTACCATTCCAAAAGAATTAGTCAAGGTTATTTCTTTAAGTAATATGCTCAAGTGTTGTAACCATTAGGATTATTAGACTGCCAACGCCAAGTATCTTGCATCATATCTTGCAAACTTTTTTCTGGTTTCCATGACAACACATCACGCGCTTTTGTTGAGTTTGCCCAAAACGCCGATAAATCGCCTTCTCGTCTAGGAGAAAACTCATAGTTAATTGTTTTACCTGAATATTTTTCAAAACCTTGAACAATATCTAGTACAGACAAAGGTTCGCCAGTTCCAAGGTTAAAAGCTTCACAACAACCTTTTTCTTGATTTAACAACCAACGTAAAGCATCAAGGTGGCCATTCGCTAAGTCGGTAACATGAATATAATCACGTAAACAAGTACCATCTTTTGTTGGATAATCATCACCAAAGATAGAAAGTTTTTCACGTTTTCCAACCGCAACTTGCGCAACAAATGGCATTAAATTGTTTGGGATCCCATTAGGATCTTCACCAATTCGCCCACTTTCATCAGCACCTATAGGGTTAAAATAGCGTAGGTTAGCTATTTTCATACTGGAGTCACTCACCGAAACATCCATTAGAATTTGTTCAATCATAGCTTTCGTTTTACCGTAAGGACTCGTAGGAGTACCCAATGGTTGTGATTCTACATAAGGTGGCTTATTGGCTTCACCATAAACCGTAGCTGAAGAACTAAACACTAAGTTAGTAGTGTTAAATTGTTTCATCACCTCAACTAAAGTTAGCGTACCTTCCACATTATTTTGATAGTATTCAAGTGGTTTTTGTACTGATTCACCTACTGCCTTTAAGCCTGCAAAATGAATTACAGCATCAATATTTTCAGTAGAGAATAAGGTGGTTAATGCCGCTTTATCACGTATATCTGCCTCAACAAAAGTCAGTGATTTTTCCGCTAATTGCTCGACACGCTTTAACGAGTCTACAGATGAATTTAATAAATTATCTACTACAACTACTTTGTAACCTTCATTTAGTAATGCTAAAGCAGTATGACTACCAATATAACCGGCACCACCTGTAACAAGTATATTTTTCATAATTATT
>CALJHL010000042.1 GCA_938075435.1 uncultured Thalassotalea sp.
GGTTATGAGCCCGACGAGCTACCAGGCTGCTCCATCCCGCGCCTGAATTCGATGCGTACTATAAGGATTGACTAATCATAATGCAAGCACAATTATAAAATAAATAGATATAAATTACTATTGTGGTGGATATATAAACAAGTGAGTTTTTTACATACATAAAATGGGTGTTTTTTAACATTGTTCAATCAAAAGATATGATTATTTACCAGTTATTTACTAGGTTACTAAGACAAACGCTTAACCATTGTTTATAATCCACGCCAATATATGCTTTGGATCACCACATGAAACAATTTTTAGCGTTAACATCATTCGGAATCGAATCTTTACTTGCCCAAGAACTTAGCGATCTTGGTGCACAAGAGATAGTGCAAAAGCCGGAAGGAATATACTTTTCTGCAGAATTAAAGACAGCTTACAGCATTTGTTTAAAAACTCGATTATCGAGTCGGGTGTTGGTCCGTGTCGGAGATGGCAAATCATCTAAGGATAAAGACGAACTGTATGATGCCGCTAAAGCAATCGATTGGACTCAACATTTCAGCTCAGAAGACTTATTTGCAATAGATTTCGTCGGTAAAAATGAAAATATTCGCGATTCGCAATTTGGCGGTCTTACCGTAAAAGATGCTGTCGTCGATTGTTTTCGTGATGAAGGGTTAGAGAGGCCGTCGGTCGAAAAGTATCAACCGGATATTCGTATTCAAGCCCGATTAGTTCGTAACCAGATACATTTCTTTATCGATTTTTCTGGGCGTAGCCTATTTCAACGTGGTTACCGAGAGGGTACAGGCGCCGCGCCAATTAAAGAAAATTTAGCGGCAGCTCTAGTATTACGTTCTGGTTGGTTAAATGACAGTACTAAACCATTAATCGATCCTATGTGTGGTTCAGGTACCTTATTACTTGAAGCGGTTGGTATGGCAGCTGGTGTTAGTCCAAATGTAGAACGTGAATTTTGGGGCTTTACTCGTTGGAAGTTTCACGATGCGCAGTTGTGGAATGAAATATTAACTGATGTAAAAGTTGAATCAGCAGAGGCCTTAGCAAACTGTACCGTGAAAGTGTTTGGTTTTGACATGGATGGCAGAGTATTAAGAAATGCTAAAGCCAATGCTAAGAATGCCGGTTTTGGCCATTTGATTGAATTTAAACAGGGTAAGGCAGAAGAGTTAACCAACCAATTTAATGAGGTTGGCCATATTCTCTTTAACCCGCCGTATGGCGAACGTATCGGTTCATTACCTGAGTTGGTGGAAACTTTTACCGAATTGGGTAAAGTGTTCAAAAAAGAGTTTTTAAACTGGCAAGTAAGCTTAATAACTTCAAGTATAGAATTATTAGGCTTATTAAAACTGTCCAGCCATAAACGCTATAAATTTAAGAATGGTCCTTTAGACTGTCAGTTTGCTTTATATGATATTAATGACAAGCAAATCGAAAGAACGCCGATAGAAACCGATTTTTCTGGTCAAAATTCAGATTTTGCTAACCGTTTAAAGAAAAACATTAAAGGCATGAAGTCTTGGTTAAAACAACAGAATATCGATTGTTTTAGAGTTTATGATGCTGACATTCCTGAGTTTAATGTGTCTGTCGATAAATACGCCGATCATATTGTTATTCATGAATACGCAGCGCCAAAAGATGTTGACGAATTAAAAGCGTCGCAACGTTTACAAGAAGCGATTTATTGGGCTCCTAAAATTTTAAATATTAGCGCCGACAAAGTTTCATTGAAAGTAAGAGCAAAACAGAAAGGTAAAAATCAATACCAACAATTAAGTAAAACCAAGAAAGAATTGGTAGTGCAAGAATATAATGCGCTATTTAAAGTTAACCTTTGGGATTATTTAGATACTGGTTTGTTTTTAGATCATCGTAAAACTAGGCAAATAGTCTCTAAAAAATCAGCGGGTAAGACATTATTGAACTTGTTTGCTTATACTGGCTCTGTGTCTGTACAAGCGGCCTTAGCGGGTGCTGAAAAAGTTACCACTGTCGACATGTCTAATACCTACTTAGATTGGGCTAAAGACAACTTTGAGTTAAATAAATTACGCTCGCATAAGTATGAATTTATCCAAGCCGATTGTTTAAAGTGGCTCGCCGACAATAAAAACGGTTATGATGTGGTGTTTATTGACCCACCAACGTTTTCAAACTCGAAACGTATGGATGAAAGTTTTGATGTCCAGCGCGATCATTTAGCCTTGATTAAATCAGGGATGAAGTCGGTTAATCCTGATGGCGAATTGGTGTTTACCAATAATAAACGTAGTTTTAAAATAGACTTTGATGGTTTGAATTTAGTCGGTTTAAAAGCCGAATGCTTAACCGAACTTACCCGCGATTTTGACTTTAAACGCAACAAACACATTCATAACAGTTGGCTTATTACTCGAATGTAATTCGAGCTAGTTGTTAGAGACAGTTATTTGTATGAACATTACCCAATTACAATTTAATTTATATGGCACCTCGGGGTGTCATTTATGTGAATTAGCCGAAGACTTGCTTACCCAAGTGTTAACTTCACAGCAATATCGCTATGTGGATATCGTCGACTCTGAAGAACTTATAGAGTTATATAGCATCAGCATCCCCGTACTTGAGCGTCTTGATAACAGTACTAAGTTATTTTGGCCATTCGATTTACAACAAATACAAGAGTTTATTCGTGGAATTAATTAGAATAACAAACGCTGAGTTAGCGTTCGGCGAAGATAAAATTCTCGCCAATACAGAATTTAGAATTCAAACTGGCGAACGAGTATGTCTCGTTGGTCGTAATGGCGCAGGCAAGTCGTCATTAATGAAAATCATCAATGGTATGCAAAACTTAGATGATGGTCAGATGGTGTTTACCAATAATATTAAAGTGGCCATGCTTGCACAAGATCCACCTAAATCTGAAGATACTACTGTTTTTGATTATGTTGCTCTTGGTTTAGAAACAAATGGCAAGCTTATTCGTGAATACCACGAAATACTTAATGTTGTTGTTGAAGACCCATCAGAAAGAAACTTGGAAAAAATGTCAAAAATCCAAGACAAGCTTGAACAAAATAATGCTTGGGAAGATGAACAGCGTATTGAGCAAGTATTAAGTAAGCTGCATTTAACGCCAGATCAAAGTATTAAAGAGCTGTCTGGTGGTTGGTTGAGAAAAGTCGCCCTAGCACAAACTTTGGTAACAAACCCTGATGTATTATTGCTAGATGAACCGACTAACCATTTAGATATTACAAGTGTCCTGTGGTTAGAAAATTTTCTAAAGAACTATCACGGCACCATAATATTTATCAGTCATGATAGGGCATTTATTCGCTCTGTATCTACTCGTATAGTTGATTTAGACCGAGGTATATTAACAAGTTACCCAGGCAACTATGATGTGTACCTTGAGCAAAAAGAAAATGACTTACAAGTTGAGTCTCAACAAAACCACCTATTTGACAAAAAGCTTGCTGAAGAAGAAGTTTGGGTCCGCCAGGGGGTAAAAGCCCGTCGTACTCGCAATGAAGGCCGTGTTCGTGCTCTTGATAAATTAAGAGATGAACGTAAAGCCCGGCGCGATGTTAAAAAACAAGACAATATGGTGCTTACCCAAGGCGATCGCTCTGGTAAGTTAGTGTTTGAATGTGAAAATTTAAATATGACATTCGGTGATAAGAGCATCATAAACAACCTCGATCTACTCATTACTCGTGGCGATCGTGTTGCTCTTATTGGTGGTAATGGTGTTGGTAAGTCAACATTATTGAAATTAATTACCGGTCAGTATCAACAAACTTCTGGTAAAATGCGTAATGGCGTTAATTTAGAAATTGCTTATTTTGATCAGCATCGCGACCAGCTTGATGTCAATATGACAGTTCAAGATGCGGTATCTGAAGGTAAACAAGAAGTTATGGTTAACGGTAAACCACGTCACGTACTTGGTTACTTACAAGATTTCTTATTTAGTCCAAAACGTGCTCGTACGCCGGTTCGTGCCTTATCAGGTGGTGAAAGAAACCGTTTATTACTGGCTAAATTATTTTTAAAACCAAGTAATTTACTTATTCTCGATGAGCCAACTAATGATTTGGATATTGAAACCCTTGAATTACTAGAAATGGTAGTCGCAAATTACCCTGGTACGGTATTATTAGTTAGTCATGACCGTGATTTCGTAAATAATTGCGTTAATAGTTGTCTTTACTTTGACGGAAGTGGCGAAATAGGGCAAATTGTTGGTGGTTATAATGATGTTCAAGATTATTTATCATATAAAGCGGAACAAAATAAACAATTTGACGTCAAAGTCAAAGCGAAACAAAATTCGCCTGTAAAAGAAAAACCGAAAAACAAGTTATCGTACAAACAAAAGGCTGAATTGGAGGCATTACCAAATAATGTTGCCAAACTTGAAGCTCAAATTACTGAAACACAACAACAAATTAATGCAGCTGATTTTTTTGAAAAAGATGAAACCCATACCAAAGCGGTTTTTCAATTATTAGAAAAATTAGAAGCTGAACTTGAAGTTGCCTTTGATAGATGGCAAGAATTAGAAGAGAAAAGTAGTTAATGAAAAATTTGTTAAAATCCGCTTTAGTTTTAAGCGTAACCAGCGCATTATTAGCGCCGTCAGCGATTGCTGCAACTTATGAAGTTATTGATTTAGGCCTAGTTGATACTGTAAAACACACCTATGGTGTTGAAGCTAGTGTCGATGGTAAAGCAATATTGTCTGGCATTGGCGGATATAACTTTCCTATTCAGCATGAATTTTTAGATGAAGATGATTATGATGATATCGTAAGATATGCAGAAATTACACATGAAAAAATCTTTTACCTTGTTGATATAATCGATGAAGATGCATTACGCGCCGGTGAACCAGTACCTAACGACTTGTCTTGGTTACTGATGTGGATGGCTAATAAAGGTGGAACGACGTACCAAAAAATAAGTGATACGTTTATTTTTACTCGGAACGCCAACAACGAAACCTCAGCACCGTTAACCATATTTGATCAATTCT
>CALJHL010000043.1 GCA_938075435.1 uncultured Thalassotalea sp.
ATGTTTTAGATCTTCTCATCATATTATTCATTGTATTATTCATTGTATTATTTTTATAATAAAAGGCGTCGACAGCTAACTAATAGCAATAAAGTTAAGCATGACAAGCAGTTGTTTGCCAGTTTAATTAATAATGGTTAAGCAAGCAAAGATAATTGTTTATCGCTAATTCGCCAATCAATAATTGGCAATTGATGACGTGCAAGATAGCAATTGGTTTTACTAAAATGTCGACAGCCTAAAAAACCCCGATAAGCAGATAACGGTGAGGGATGAACACTAGTTAACACACAATGCTTTTTTTGATCAATGAATTTACCTTTTTTATGAGCATTTGCTCCCCATAAGATAAAGACAATATTTTGTTTTTGTTGATTTAACAATTCAATAATTTTATCGGTATAACTTTCCCAGCCTAATTTGGCATGCGAATGAGCGTTGCCTTGTTGAACGCTTAAAATAGTATTTAACAACAAAACACCTTGTTTGGCCCAAGACGTTAAATCACCATGAGTGGGAATTTTAAAATCGTCAATATCACTCGCCAACTCTTTATATATATTTACTAAAGATGGCGGTACTTTTATACCATTGCCAACCGAAAACGCTAAACCATGCGCTTGCCCCTCACCGTGATAAGGGTCTTGTCCTAAAATAACAACTTTAACTTGCTCAAATGGCGTAAGTTCAAGTGCTTGATAAAGTTTTTTATCGCTAGGGTAAATCGTAATACCATGTTGTCGCTGCTGCTTTATTTGTGCCAACATCGTTTGAAAATAGGGTTTTTGCTGTTCGTCAGCTAATAGTGTATTCCAGTCCAAAATGTACCTTTATTGTTTCATCAGCAAGGTTAACGATTAATGATGGTTGTCTTAATAATCGTAAACATTGCTGCAATTTTAAAAATCAATGGCCAATTAACTACTGCAATTCGCTAATAAATAACCTCGTAATTGTTGGAAGTCATCATCTAGATCTTCAGATAATATTGGTTCTCCGGCACAATCTGCCAGCTCTTTAGGTAATCCCAAAGGCCGCCCGAGGACACTTTCGACAGTATCTTTAAATTTAGCCGGGTGAGCTGTACCGAGAAAAATGCCGTACTCACTGGCATTGATATCATATTGTAACGCTTTAAACGCGACACTGGCATGCGGTTCACTGATATAGCCTTGACTATTTAGCTTATGCATCGCCATTTGGGTTTGTTCTTCATCGATGGCCACCGATGATAAACAGCCTTGAGCGACAATGCCAGTTTTTAGCATATGTTCAACCCGCGGCCAGTTATTAGGTTTAGAAACATCCATGGCATTAGACATAGTTGCAACCGTAGTATTGGGCTGCCATTCACCGGTTTGTAAATATCTTGGCACGGTGTCATTTTCATTCGTTGCCGCAATAAAACGTTTAATTGGTAAGCCCATAGCTTTTGCTAATAAACCAGCGGTTAAATTGCCAAAATTGCCACTTGGGATCGCAAATACCAGCTCATCAATATTACCGCGTTGGCGATACAGTTGCGCCGCGGCTTCAAAATAATAACTGATTTGTGCTAACAACCGTGAAATATTGATTGAATTAGCTGAATTTAAGCCAATCGCATCAGCCAAGGCTCTGTCATCAAAAGATTGCTTAACCAGACTTTGACAATCATCAAAACTGCCATCGACCGCTAATGTAGAAATATTACCACCTAAGGTAGTAAACATTTTTTCCTGCAACAGGCTAATTTTGCCTTTCGGGTAAAGGATCACTACCTTGATTTTATCTAAACCAGTAAAAGCATGTGCAACCGCCGCACCAGTATCCCCTGACGTAGCCGTTAATATGGTGATTTTATCTTCATTGTTGGCAGTAAAAGATTGTAAACATTGCGCCATAAAACGGGCGCCAAAATCTTTAAACGCCAACGTAGGACCATGAAAAAGTTCCAGAATAGAATTTTGCTCATCCACCGCTTGCAGCAGTGCCGGAAAATTAAAAGCCCTCGTCACGATGTCAGAGAATTGCTGCTCGCTTAAGTCATCCGCAACAAAAGGGTAGAGTATTTTAATACTGCGTTCCACCATAGGCAACGCCAATAACTGTTCAATGTTTTCAGAAAAGTCTGGGATTTGCTTGGGAAAGAACAAGCCTTGATTTTTACCAAGACCTTGGCGTACCGCTTGCGAAAAACTGACTTCTTGTTCGGGGTGTTTTAAATTATAAAATTTCATTTTTTTCCAACCTAGATTTAGGTATTTAACACACGAGCACCCTGTTCATCTGTTTTACAGATATGAACAAAGCCTTGTGGTGATTGTAAATAATGCTGTTGTAAATAGTCAGTTAATTGCTCAGCTACAACCAAACTATCACAAACGGCAAATAATGTTGGGCCAGAGCCAGAAATACCGGCAGCTTTAGCACCATTGGCGAGTAAATATTCTTTGCTGGCAGTAAACTTAGGCAGTAAACAAGCACGATAGGGCTCAGCAACTCGGTCAACTAAATACGCTAATGCTTGCTCTTTATCCCGACGATGACAAGCGTCGACAAATGACGCCAGATTTTGACCATAGCGAATAAGATCAGCACGACTGTATTGTTGTGGTAAAGCTTCCCGCGCTGCCTTAGTGGACATTTCTATGCCAGGGTAGGCCATTATCCAATAACAATTATCAATTGCCGGTAAAGCTTGGCTGATGACTTGCTCATCGCTAACCATTAATTGCATCGAACCAAAATAACACGGAGCTACATTGTCGTAATGCAAGCTACCACTAATTTTCGCTTCCATTTGTCCCATCATTAGCAACATTTGTTGCTGGTTAAAATATTGTTGATAATATTCGTTCAATGCCATTAAAGCCGCGACAACAGAGCATGCACTTGAGCCAAGACCGCTACCAACAGGCATTTTCTTATCTAAAACAAGGTCAACATATTCGACGGTTTTAGCGGCTAAAGATAATTGCTCATTAAAAAGCAACAAGCAATCCCAAACGATATTATCGACCGAGTCTTTCGGCAACTTATTAGCAAACTCACCTGCAACAATTAAGCTAGACTGCTCTCCTTTCGCTTTACTGATATGAACTATGTCACCGAGTAACTCACCCGATATCGGCTGTACCGCCATACCTAATACATCAAACCCGACACTAACATTACCAATAGAGGCTGGGGCAAATACTTTAATCGTCATTACATTTCCTGTTTCCATGCTTGGGTGCGCAGTAAATCACCAAACACACCGGCCGCGGTAACCGCTGCACCAGCGCCATAGCCCCGTAAAACCAATGGAATTGGTTGATAGTATTTGCTTAAAATGGCTAAAGCATTCTCGCCATCTTTTATTGCATATAATGGATGACTAGCATCTACTGCTTGCATTGATACCTGACATTCGCCGTTTTCAATTGAACCAACATACCGTAATACTTTACCATCAGCGGCAGCAGCGGCAACCTTGTCACTAAACGTGCTATTAAGCTGAGCCAAGCGCGCCATAAATTCGCTAACGGTTCCAGAACTGTCAAAATCGTCTGGTAAAACAGATTCAACTTTAATGTGGTTTAATTCGAGCGGCATACCCGCTTCCCGAGCCATAATTAATAACTTACGAGCGACATCCATACCACTTAAATCTTCACGAGGATCCGGTTCAGTAAAACCATTACTTTTCGCTATTTCGGTAGCTTCCGATAAGGTCATACCTTCGTCCAATTTACCAAATATATACGATAATGAACCCGATAATACTCCCTCAAATTGATCTAATTTATCACCCGCTTTAAATAAATTTTGCAAGGTATTAATAACTGGTAAACCAGCACCAACGTTGGTTTCATATAAAAACAAGCGGTTAGTTTTCGCGGCACACTCTCGTAGCTTTAAGTAATACTGCCATGAATCGGTATTGGCTTTCTTATTTGGGGTCACCACATGAAAACCTTCCGCTAAGAAATCGGCGTAAGTCATAGCCAAGTCTTCATCGGAAGTACAATCGACAAGTACTGGGTTAATAAGGTGATGGCTGCGGGCAAACGCTTTAACTGAATCGACCGATAACGTTTTCACCGATTTAGTCATATTTTCTTGCCAGTTATGTAAATCAATACCATTACTATTAAAGCCAATCCCCTTACTATTGGCAATACCATAAACTTTCAAGTCGATATTTTGGGTTTTCAAATGTTGCTGTTGACGTGAAATTTGGGCAATTAACTCACTACCCACTACACCACAACCAACAATAAAGGCATCAATAGTTTGTCGATGTGAGAAGAAATTTTGATGACAAACTTTCAGTGCATCGGTACATTTACGTTGCTCAATTACCACTGAAATACTACGCTCGGAAGAGTCTTGGGCGATGGCGATAACATTTACCCGCGCTTGCGCCAAAGAGCTAAACAGTTTCGCAGCAACGCCCCGTTGTTGATGCATACCATCGCCGACTAAGGAAACAATCGATAGGTGCGATTGTAATTCAATAGGTTCAAGTAGTTGATTTAATAGTTCCAATTCAAATTCAAGTTGTAAACTTTGTTGTGCACGATACGAATCGTGGGAGTACACACAAAAACTAATACAATACTCTGAAGAAGATTGTGAAATCATCACTAAAGAAACATTTTCACGGCTCATACAGGCAAAAACTCGACTCGCCATACCGACCATACCTTTCATACCCGGGCCCGATACATTTATCATGGTTAGTTCATCGAGATTGGAAATGGCTTTTACTTGCTTAAGACCGCGATCGATACCCGAAATTAGCGTCCCTTTCGCTTCCGGGTTAGTGGTATTTTTAATTAAACATGGAATGTGATGTTGGGCAATCGGTCCAATAGTTTTTGGGTGTAATACCTTAGCGCCAAAATATGAAAGCTCCATTGCTTCTTGGTAAGACAAATGTTCCAGTAATTTTGCATCTTTAATCAAACGCGGATCAGCATTAAATACACCATCTACATCGGTCCAAATTTCACAGCATTCGGCATTAGTACAAACCGATAACACCGCCGCAGAGTAATCAGAACCATTACGACCTAGAGTGGTCAATTGCTCTTCAATGTCTGAACCAATAAAGCCAGGCATTAATGAAATACGCTGCTGTTGGCTATAATGCTTTACAAAAAGTTGTCGTGATAAAACAATATCGGCGACTGCATTTAATGAGGACTTATTGGTTTTTAAAAATAATTCTGGCTCTAAAATTGTCACTTGCTGTTGATCATTTTGTAATAATGACTCAAGGATAGCGACACTTAATCGTTCACCAAGACTAATGACGTGAGCACGAATATGATCAGGACAATGGGCCAACATGGCAGCCCCTTCCAACCACCTTGACAATTGATGCGACCAACGCATTAATTCTTGTTCAGCATGTTGGCGATTAAATTGACAATCTGCAGCAGATAAGCCATCGAAAATATTCTCAACCGCATTATGCAAATGCGTCATTGCCGTATTAAGTTCTTCGCCTTCTTTTAAGGTTTCTGTTAAACCGACTAAATGATTGGTAATACCTTGAGGTGCCGAAACAACCACTGAAACTGGCGATTGTTGAGTTTTATCGTTTATGATCTCGGCTACTTTTAAAAAACGCTCAGCGCTTGCTAACGATGACCCACCAAATTTAAGTACTCTCATAGTATTCCCTTGTGACATTGCAAATGGTTTATTAATTATATAACCATAAATAGATTAATTCTAAAAACGAAGAAGCCCGTGAACTTTACAGGTCACGGGCTTCAATAAATGTGTTTTTTTACACGTTAGCCTATGACCTCCATTCGGGTACGAATGGTGATTGTGGTGGTAAGTATAATGGCCAATTTGTGCATAAGTATTCTCATAGCCCTACTCTGCCTTAGCTAAGTATTTCTGTCAATGACTATTTACATAGAAGCAACACAGATTTTACATTGAAATGGAATAACTAAGTAATTACCAATATAAGTGCTGCTGATGTTGTTTTAGCCATGCTTTAGCAAGGTCAACTTCAGGGTAATAATGCTTTACTAAAGCCCAGAATTGCTTTGAATGATTAAGGAAGCGTAAATGGCACAGCTCATGAATAATTACATAGTCTATTACCGAAATTGGCGCCATTACCAGTAACCAGTTTAAATTTATTCGTTGCCGAGCGTCGCAACTACCCCAACGACTCTTATAATGGCGGATCTTTAAAGACTTACTCACTAAACCCGTTTGTTGTTGCAACTGGTCAAAGCGTTTAACTAAAATATGATGAGCTTGTTCAAGGTACCAGTCGTGAAGTATTTGCTGGCAAAGTTGTTCGCTACTTGCTGGTTTTATAGTTATTGCAGAGCGAGGCTGTAACTGCGGCAGGCCAATATTAATAACATCGCTTTGCAGTTGAATAAATTGTGACAATTGTTTGACTTGATAAGGAGGCAAAGCAGAATTGTTATCAACCCTAAGGTTATAGGGTTGGCCTAGAAAATAAAATTCACAACCTGAGGTATAACTACGTTCAGCGATTGCAGTAATGGTTTGTTGCTGGGAAATTTTTTTCCATAACCAGGAAGACTTTTGTCTTACCAACAGCGCAATATCCTGATCGCTAGCCTGTATAGGAGCTAACACCCTGACTTGTGCGGCCTTAACTTGCAAACTGATGGTCCGTCTTTTGGCACTGCGAATTAATTGATAATCAGGAATATTCAACGACACGCTAGCTTACATTTTTCAACGTTGATTTTTCACTTTTTTTGGTGACTTTTTTTACCTTGGCTGGAGTATCGACTGTCGCTGGAGTATCAACTTTGGCTGAGGCACTCGTTTTAGCTGCTGTCGATTTTTTAGCAACCGTCGATGCCGCCTTTTTGGCTTGCAATGCAACCAGCACTGGTTCTCGATTTTTTGCTAAAAAGATACTGAGTTCTTCAATCGACTTTTCATTTAACTCTAGCGACGATTGATCCAATAAACTGCAAAGGTTATCTGCCATATCGAGCATTTTGTCATACTCATCTGCAGTCTTCTTATCCATAAATGTCTCAACCTCCGCCCCGTTACGTATAACTACAAACCGACTCTCTACTGCCATGGTTATCCCTTAATGTTGTCAAGCTAATCATTATTAGCAATGAAAATATTAGTTACTGGTGACGTTTTATGTTCATTACACACTCAAACCCGCCACACATCTGTATATATAAACAGTATAATAGCAAGTTCTTATTATATTTAACAATAATTTTTTAAATGAAAAATAATTTCATCGTAAATAACCTGCAACTCATCTGCATAAAAACCATTTAAAATTAGATTTTTATGCAACGATGTAAATAAATGTTTCGGCTTAACATTATATTTAACCAGTAAAGGTACATTTACGGCTTGAATTACTTAAAGTTTCCCAGAAATACCGGGTAAACATATGACATCAATATTTACACCTGTTGATTTTTCATTAACACTTTTTATCCAAAAATAGGTAACAATTAAAAGGTGGTCAACAAATACAATAACTCGGAGTAAACTATGAAAACTTTAAAATCATTAGCACTAATCGCCATCACGTCTTCAACCTTGATGGTCGCGTTTAACGCAAGCGCGGCTATAGACCCTTACTTAGAATCAGCTTTAATTGATGTTTGTAAATCAGCTCAAAAAAATAACGTTCTGCGGATGCGCAACACCATTAAAGGTCATCATTTAAAAGAAAAAACTGTTGCTTTAAATTTAGTCTGCAATGGTCAAGATGTGATTAGCTTTGCTGAAAACAGTGGTGCCGATAAAACCGCGAGTCATCTTGAAAAACGTTTAGGTGGTACGCAAATCATTGATATCGCGCAACTCTATCAAGTTAATTATTAATTACTTAATGGCTGTTGATTATGATCTTGGTATTCCTGAGAGTTTTAGTGGCTAAAACTCTCAGGTGATCATTACCAGCATGAAAAATTTGATTAACTAAATTTTCTCATTAATGATAATGGCAAAACTTTCAACACATAACGCATTATTGCCCATGGCCATTTTGGCACGAAAGCCACGGCGACTTCCTTTTCAATTGCTTTAATAATCGCCCTACAACCAATTTCAACATTAACAATAAAAGGCAGTTTGCTATCTGCACTGGTAATTTCAGTCGCTATATAACCTGGATGAATGGTGGTGACTTTGATAGGGGTATTTAAGACATCAATTCTTATGCCTTCCGTTAACGATGCAAGCCCAGCTTTAGTTGCAGCATAAACAGTAAAGGCCTTGCGAAACCCTCGTTGTGAACTCACCGATGATATGGTCACCAAATGGCCAAAATTTTGTTGTCTAAATATTTCCATTGCGGCTTCACATTGGGCCAACGCTCCAACAAAGTTAGTCATGGCCGTTTGCTTATTCGCCTCAAATAAGCCGGTGCCGATAGAGCCGCCTTTACCTATCCCGGCATTAACAATAATTCGGTCAATGTTACCAAACTGCAGTTTTGCTTGATGAAAAACCTCGAAGACTCGTTGATGATCATTAACATCGAGTTCGACAATACTGACTTGTAAATGTGGATGCTTAGCAAGTATGTTGGTTTTAAGTTGCTCTAGGTTATCTTTTCTTCGAGCACATAAAATCAAGTTACGTTGCAATTCGGCAAACTGTAATGCCATTGTATAACCTAAACCGGCACTAGCGCCGGTAATTAAAATGTTTTTTCTTAACATTGTTATAACTTCTTTTTATATGATGATTAGCCAATTAAATAACAATACCACTTACAACAAATAGTTACATCATTATCAATATTCAGACTCGTGAAAATAGCTGAACTAGGATAAATTTTTATAAAAAAATTTGTTGATTTTCTGGATATTTTTAACTATTTTCAGCAAGAGGCTAGGCCTCATTTTGATTAGCCATTTTATGACCCGAGGAAGTTATAATGCCGAGTAGTAACGTAATTAAAGAGGCTGAAGCCGAGTTTACTGAACAAGAATTTGAGCTAGATTCATCAGCACAAAGCGAAACCAATCCAAGTAATCAAAACAATGCCAAAACTCGTAAACGTATTGATGAGTTGCTTGAAAAAAAACGTTTAAAACAATTATTAGACGAAGACGAATGGGAGCTATAAACTCCCGGTTAGTTTATTAACCCAAGGCTGTAAGTAGTCTTTATACGGTAGCCAACGGCCAGTATTACCTTGTTGAATTCCTTGGCGTAATTGGGTATCGCTTAAGGTGCTAATATATCGACGAGAATCACCAACCTCCAGACAACTTGCCTGATAATTTAAACCACAAAAACTGAGGATTTCTTTTATTTGACTAGCTGGTTCGGCAACTAACTGTTCATAACTTACATCGCATATAAAGTCGGGTAAGGTATTATGCCAATGCTGCATCACTTGCTGATATTGCTGATGATATAATGCAATTTCGGTTAATGAACAAAAATAAGGTTCGGGCGCAGCAAAATTATTACGAAAAATTGACCACGAAACGTCAACGACATTGCGGCTAATATGAATAATTTTAGCATTGGGCAGCAGCATTTTAATTAAGCCAATTGATTGATAATTAGCTGGCATTTTATCAATAATATAGTTGGCGTTCGGTGCTGATTGTTGCAGTCGTTGTAGATAATGCTGGCCGAGTAATTTTGCTTTATTGGCATCAAGGTCGCAACAGCCCTCAGGGAAGTTTTTCCCCGTTAGTTGCAACACCCCTTGAGCGATGTCTCCCGCTAAATAAGGCAGTTCACCGGCAGTTTCGATGTCACTATGACCGATTAATAACTGTTCAAGCAAGGTTGAACCAGCGCGGGGTTGGCCAACAATAAAAATTGGCGTTAATTGTTTTTTTTCTTTAATTTCACCGAGTTGTGATGAAATAGAATTTATCAGCTTTTGCTCAAAACAAGCCATTAAGCGGCTAAAATATGGCAGCATGTCAGTCACCGAAAAATCGATATTAGCTCGCTGCAGCTGATTCGCCTTGGTAAAATAGGTATAAGCCAACGAATATTGTTGGTCTTGATGATATAGTTCGGCAAAGCTGTAGGTTAAATTTATTTGTTGTGCTGTTGATAACGACGACTTGGCTGCCTCTACCTGCAACAACATGGCGCTGGTTAACTCCTTCATTTTACCGTTATCAAGGCTAACCATCTTCATTCTGACTAATAAAACAAACGCCTCAACATTGCCAGCATCAACCGCTAATAGCTTAGTTATATAGACGCAACTTTGCTTATAATCTCCAAATTCACAAAAATGTACCGCTAAGGCAAGTAAGCTCAATTTATATTTAGGGTTTAATTGATAAGCGGTTAGCAAGGCCTGTTCAGCTTCTTGATGGCGACGTAATTGCGTATAAGCTTGTGCGAGGGTGATATATATTGGTATTTGCTGAGCATTAATTGTGATGCCACGCTTGCACAGGTCAATCGTTCGTTGAAAATTACTTAGCGCTAAGGCGACCTTGCTTAATCCCCAAATGGCATCAATATTAGTATTATTGACTCTCAGCAGTTGCTTATAAAGCTGTTCGGCTTTATTTAGCTCTCCTTGTTGAAAATAATCATTTGCTAATGCTAGGGATGACATAGGGATTAGTTGGCTTTTTTTATTTTAAAGTTAAGCCATTGTGGCATTGCCAGGATCGATAATCCAGTGCCTGGAAACAACAAATCAACGTGACTTATGGTTTTGTTAAAGTCGCTTAAATAACGCCTAAAAAAAGTCCAAGAGCAGATACCCTTGGACGTTTATTAAATCCGTCAACTTAGCCGATGACGGGATATAGCCTAATGACTCTATTAGAAATTGTAGCTAGCTTTTACGTAGTAAAAAGCACCATTGTAGTCAAATGGACCACTTTCGTAATGAGTGGCACCAACAACAGCATATGAATCAGAAGGTAGTTTTTGCGCTTCTTGATCAAAGATATTATTACCACCCACAGATAAGGTGACTTTTTCGGTCAAGAAGTAACTTACTTCGCCATCAAAGGTAACCGCAGAATCGGCAGTTTCATTCCAGCCACCTGGACCGGCATCATCAGCATGTACCGCAAAGTATTCGCCAAAGTAATTTGCGCGAATAAACAAACTAACAGAATCCCATGACTGTGACACGGTAAAGGTAGCGCGATGTTCCGGCGTACCTTCTTCTAAGCGGCGAAGTTTACCTTCATCGGTGGTTTCTGGATTAAACTTATCAACCTCAGTTTTATTGTAGTTGTATGCCATGCTAAAGCTGGTATCACCTTCCATTAATTCCATAGAATAATTGGCAACAATATCTAAACCTTCGGTGGTTGTGTCAAAGTCATTGGCAAAATAAGTCACCGCCGAAATTAACTCCGGATTTTTAACTCCGAGCAAGCGCAGCTCTTCATAATCATCCTCTTCTACATCGATTTGGCTCGATTGTGCTAAACGGTCGGTTACTTCAATTGAGTAGAAATCTACGGTCATAAATAAGTTACCCTCTTGATAAACCGCACCAAAAGCAAAACTTCTCGACTCTTCAGGGGTTAGTTCTTGGCCACCATAAAATGCCGATAACGGATCGGTTGGTGGTGCTAAGAAGGTTTGGATTAAATCACCATTAACAATTGATGTCTGAGTGTTAACCACATTCGCCTGACCTAAAGTTGGTGCTCTAAAGCCGGTACTGTGTGAGCCACGTATTGATAAGGTATCAGTTAGGGTGTATTGCCCGGTGATTTTGTAATCGGTGGTACTACCAAAGGTAGAAAAATCTTCATAACGAACGGCGGCGCCCAACATTAAATCTTCGGTAACATTCGCTTCTACATCAATATAACCCGCCCAGTTGCGGCGTGTGTTTTCGCCTTGTGATTCGGGACCGAAACCTTTAAAACC
>CALJHL010000044.1 GCA_938075435.1 uncultured Thalassotalea sp.
TCCACGGAAAATGAATGGGAAACATAAGACGTTATTTACTTGGTTAGGGTAATCTGAACGACCGGTTGCCATAATAAGATCACTTCGACTTGCGTGAGCAAGTTCAGGCTTTATTTCAGGGTCTGGATTTGAACAAGCAAAGATGACTGGATTTTTAGCCATTAACTGCAATTGTTCGCCGGTAAGAAGGTTAGGTCCAGAAACCCCAACAAAAACATCAGCACCTTCAATGGCATCATTTAAGGTACGTTTGTCGGTGTTATTGGCAAACAACTTTTTATATTCATTTAAGTCATCTCGACGAGTATGAACTATGCCTTTGGTATCAAGCATATAAATATTTTCACGTTGGGCGCCACACTTTATTAGCAATTCCATACAAGCAATAGCGGCAGCACCAGCCCCTAAACAAACGATTTTAGCCGACTGGATGTCTTTCTTTTGAACTTCTAAGGCATTAATCATTGCGGCAGCAGTAACAATAGCAGTACCGTGTTGATCATCATGAAAAACTGGAATTTTACAACGTTCGATTAACGCTTTCTCAATGGCGAAACACTCTGGCGCCTTGATGTCTTCTAAGTTTATGCCACCAAAAGTATCGGCAATATTGGCAACGGTATTTATGAAATCTTCAACGGTGTTATGCTTTACTTCAATATCAATGGAATCGATATTCGCAAATCGTTTAAATAATAAGGCTTTACCTTCCATCACCGGTTTTGAAGCCATCGGCCCTAAATTACCCAAGCCTAAAATAGCGGTGCCATTGGTAATTACTGCAACGGTATTACCTTTATTAGTATAACGGTAGACATCATCGGGGTTGTTGGCTATTTCTCGAACAGGCTCGGCGACACCTGGGCTATAAGCCAGTGACAAATCCTTGGCTGTTTCTGCTGGTGTGGTTATTGTTACAGAAGTTTTTCCAGGAGTTGGGAATTGATGATAGTCAAGTGCTTGTTGTCGAAGATCAGCCATGGTCGGTGCCTTTAAAGTAATGTTGCTTTGATGCCAAATTGTGAGTTTGACATCTTACATGAAAACTTTCACGATGGTAGAAAAAAATGCAAACAATTTATTATATATAAGATCAAATATCAACACATCGACCAGTAAAGTTCAGGCATAAAAAAACCGGGTAAACCCGGTTTTTTCTAGATACACAAATTGTCTATTTTTTATTCGGCAAACGGATTAACCAGGATCATCGTTTCATTACGATCTGGGCCAGTTGAAATAATATCAATTGGTACTCCGGTAATTTCTTCAATACGTTTGATATAAGCAATGGCATTGGCTGGTAACGCGTCAACACTGGTTGCGCCGACTGTGTTTTCAGACCAACCAGCAACAGTTTCGTAAATCGGTGTGATGTCTTCATAACCTTCAGCGGCCATTGGCGGCACAGTTAAGATTTCACCCGATTGGGTTTTATAACCGGTACAAATTTTTAACTCTTCAAGACCATCTAAAACATCAAGCTTAGTTAAACAAAAACCAGTAATACTGTTTACTTGTACTGCTCGATGCATTGCAACAGCATCAAACCAACCACAACGACGTTCACGACCAGTTGTAGCGCCAAATTCATGACCTACAGTGCCTAAGTGGTTACCAATATCATCGTCTAATTCTGTAGGAAATGGACCTGAGCCAACACGAGTTGTGTAAGCTTTAGTTATACCTAGCACGTAATCAAGGTTACAAGGACCGAAACCACTACCCGTTGAAACACCACCGACAGTAGTGTTTGAAGACGTTACATAAGGGTAAGTACCATGATCAATATCTAAAAGTGTCCCTTGGGCACCTTCAAACATGATTGAATCACCAGCTTTACGTGCTTGATCCAATATTTCGCTAATATCTGCAGTCATCGCTTTAATGATATCGGCAACAGCTAATGCATCGGCTAATACTGTATCAAAATCTAATGCGTCGGCTTTATAGTAGTTAGTTAAAACAAAATTATGGTATTCCATAATTTCTTGTAACTTAGTGGCGAACTTTTCGGCATTAAATAAATCACTTACTCGCAAACCACGACGGGCTACTTTATCTTCATATGCAGGACCGATACCACGGCCGGTTGTACCGATAGCTTTCGAGCCACGGGCTTTTTCACGAGCAGCATCTAAAGCATTATGATAAGGCATAATAAGAGGACAGGCATCGCTAATTAGTAAGCGTTCACGAACTGGAATACCTTTGGCTTCAAGCATTTTAATTTCAGTCATTAGCGCTTTTGGACAAAGCACAACGCCATTACCTATCATGCATTTTACGTTGTCACGCAAAACGCCAGATGGGATCAAGTGTAATACGGTTTTTTCACCGTCAATAACTAATGTGTGACCGGCATTATGACCACCTTGATAACGAACTACAAATTTAGCCTTATCAGTCAGTAGATCAACAATCTTACCTTTACCTTCATCACCCCATTGGGTGCCTAAAACAACGACGTTTTTGCCCATAATAATAATTTACATATTTCGAAAGAAAATTAGGCGGGAATTTTATCAAACACCACAGCGTAGATCATCTATTTTATTAATTATTTTGTATTTAAAGTGTTAACGAATGCAAATTAGCGAGCTAATTTTACCAAAACAACAAGGTTAGATAAAAATTAATAAAGGAAAAACAACAAGATAAGGCCAGATAAAAGTAAAATAAGACCAAGTTGTCGAATGCTTTTGGGGTTCTCTGCGGTTAACTTCAACATAAACTCTTGCCATCGTTTCGGAAACAAAAATGGCCCAACACCTTCAAATATGAGCATTAGTGCCAAAGCAGTGAGTAAAATTGAGAAAGTCATCAGTTAGGTAAGTAAGCAGAACTAAACCCCAATGCATCAACATTGGGGTTTAGTATGATGCTATTTCTTAGTTGTTTTAAGATAGTTAAAGAAATCACTATCTGGTTTAACAACCATAATATCATTTTTGCTGCTAAAGCTATTTTCATAGGCTTCTAAACTACGGGTAAAACCGTAAAATTCAGGATCTTTACCATAAGCACTTGAATACACATTGGCAGCAGTCGCATCTCCTTCACCACGAAGGGTAAATGCTTGCTTCTTAGCATTTGCCAGCATAATAGTAACTTTGGCATCAACTGTAGCTCTTGCAACTTCAGCCTTCTCGCGACCTTGTGAGCGATGCTCTTGTGCCACGGCATGACGTTCAGCACGCATTCGTTCATAAATTGAATTACTGACTTCTTGCGGTAAGTTAATTTGCTTAACACGTACATCAACAACTTCAATACCAAGATCGACTTTGCTTGATTCTGCACTTTCTAGTGCTTTTTGCATTAATGAATCGCGATCGCCTGAAACAATTTGCTTAATGGTTCGAGTACCAAACTCGGTACGTAGACCATTATTCACTTTTTGCTTTAATAAGGCTCGAGCATTGTCTAAGTTACCACCGGCGGTACGCACATAGTAAGTAGAAAAGTCGACGATTTTCCATTTAACAAAGGAATCAACTAATACATCTTTTTTCTCAGAAGTAACAAACCGATCGGCTGCACCATCTAAAGTCTGAATACGAGCATCAATCTTATTTACTCGTTCAATCAATGGTATTTTAAAATGTAAACCTGGTTCATAAATACGCATTTCACCAGCGGCATCACGCTTTATTTTAGAGAATTGAAATACGATACCACGCTCACCTTCATTAATAACAAAGATTGAAGAGACGGTTAACATCGATAATAAGATAACGATAATAATAGAAAAGTTTTTCATGATTAGTTATCCCCACGGCTAAAACGATCAGTGCGACCTGAGTTTGAATTCACTTTTGAATTTTGCCCTTGATCAACCGGTATTTGTTTCAACGGGCTTAGGCCTCTATTGTAAAGAGGAGTAGCTGTTGAATTCTGGTGTTGCATAATTTTATCCAAAGGCAAGTACATCATACTATTTCCACCATCAACATCTACCATCACTTTTGAGGTGTTGCTGTAGACCTTCTCCATAGCGGCAATATATAAACGTTGACGAGTGACTTCTGGCGCCGCTTGATATTCTGGTAACAGTTTTTCGAATTTAGCCACTTCACCTTCCGCAGCCAAGACGATTTGCTGTTTATAAGCAAGTGCATCTTGTTCCATACGTTTAGCTCTACCACGAGCTTCAGGTTCAACCGAAAGCGCATAGGCTTCAGCCTCTAGTACAAACCGCTCTTCATCTTCTCTTGCGGCAATGGCATCATCAAATGCATCTTTAACTTGCTCGGGTGGGCGAGCATCTTTAAAGTTAACATCAGCAACTAGAATACCTAGATTATAAGGTTCGATAATTTTTTCGAGCTCTGCCCAAACAGCTTGACGAACTTGTTCACGACCGGAAGTTAATACTTGGTCCATTTGTGAATGGCCAACCACATAGCGAATAGCACTATCAAAAGCATGCGCTAAACTGCCATCTGCATCGGTAACACTAAATAAATAGTTACGAGCATTAACAATACGATACTGAACTTGCATTTCAACACTGACGACATTTTCGTCTTCAGTGAGCATAAAACCACTTCGTGGTAAGTTACGCGTGGTCTGCACATCAACTGGGGTCACCTTTTCAATAAATGTTGGTTGCCAGTGAATGCCAGGTTCGACCATACTATGGAACTTACCAAATTGCAGTACTACGCCTCGTTGAGCTTCTTTAATGGTATAAAAACCACTCACCGCCCAAACTAATAACGCAATAATGACAATTAACATTGCCCCTATACTGCTAAAGTTTTTTGAGCCGCCGGATTTCCCTGGCTTATTGCCAAAAATACCACCAAATTTATTGCCCAAATCTTTCAGCAATTCGTCTAAATCTGGTGGTCCTTGATCGCGGCCACCTTTATTTTTCCAAGGATCATTATCATTCTTCCCCGGTTCATTCCAAGCCATTGTGCACTCCGATAGTTTGCAATTGTCAAAAAGTTATCATTGATACTAATATATCAACAAGTGTTGGCAATGCCATTAGTTTTATTGCTTGAATTGCCAATAAAGCTTCTGATATTACTATTATGCCAAATTGATTACGTTATTTCCCAAACAACGAGACAATAATCAACTTGCTATTAATGCTGAATAAAACCTTCAAGGTCGTTATTGTCAGCTTTTAATAATTTATTCCATTGTTTTAATGGTAATTTCACGTCGACAATACAATTGCCAAGTTCATCAAAATGTTCTTCTGAAATACAGTCAAGTTCGTATAAAGCGCCCCGCAATTTACCTGCATTCGGCGGTATTTTTAAAATGCGTTGCACAATATCAGTCGACAATAGTTCAGTTAACGCTTGCGAAAGTAATTCTAAGCCAATATTGGCACGCGCCGACAACCACACTCGAATTGGTTTACCCTCACTATCGCGATCAATGCGCGGAGTAATATCTTCGAGGTTATCAATTTTATTACAAATTAATAATTGTGGAATATCATCAGCTTCTATTTCTTGCAGCACAGCTGCCACTTGCGCCATATTATCAACTCGCCGTTCATCGGCAATATCAACAACATGTAGCTGTAGATGCGCTTCTTTAGTTTCAGTTAATGTTGCTTTAAAAGCCGCCACTAAATCGTGCGGTAAGTGTCTTATAAAGCCAACTGTATCAGCCAAAATCACCCGACCAACATCCTTGATATTTAACTTTCTCAGTGTTGGGTCTAAGGTTGCAAACAACTGATCGGCGGCATAAACCTCGCTATCAGTTATCCGATTAAATAAAGTAGATTTACCGGCATTGGTATAACCAACTAAAGAAACCGTAGGCAGTTCTGCCCGTTGACGTGAACGACGCCCTTGTAATCGTTGTTTTTCAACCTTAGCTAAGCGTTTACTTATAAGGAACATACGATCTCTTAGCAAGCGCCGATCAGTTTCTAACTGAGTTTCTCCTGGTCCTCGTAAACCGATACCACCTTTTTGTCGTTCAAGATGGGTCCAACCACGGATCAAACGACTACTCATGTGTTTTAGTTGGGCAAGTTCAACCTGTAACTTACCCTCATGAGTACGAGCTCGTTGCGCAAATATGTCAAGAATAAGGGTAGTACGATCAATTACCCGACACTCACATAACGTCTCAAGTGCTTTCTCTTGAGCAGGGGTCAGCACATGATTAAATAAAATCACGTCAGCATCATAAAGCCTTACAGCTTCGGCAATCTCTTCTGCTTTACCGCTACCGACAAAAAACTTGGGATGAGGGGTATCACGCTTACCGGAAATTACGGTAAGAGAATTAACGCCTGCAGAAGAAACCAACATTTCAAATTCTTGTAAGTCTTCACGGGCATTTTCTTGGGGAAAGTCGATGTGAACAAGTACTGCTTGTTCACCTGCTTGATGCCTATCAAACAAATGAACAACTCCAATTCATTTTCATTTAAGCATTATTCCATCGAATGATCTGCATCACCCGGGGTTGAGGTGTTAACTGCACGCGATGGCACAACCGTTGAAATAGCGTGTTTGTATACCATTTGGCTTACAGTATTTTTTAATAAGATTACAAATTGGTCAAACGACTCAACTTGGCCTTGCAGTTTAATACCATTGACAAGATAGATTGCCACGGGAATGCGATCACGACGTAAAGCATTCAAAAATGGGTCTTGTAAAGATTGACCTTTTGCCATTATTCTGGCTCCTTATTGTTATTGTTTATTCAAATATTAATTTAACTTTGCTTAAACATTCGTTTCGTTTTAGCAAGTTAGACAACGAGCTTTCTAAGTATACACTATGATTTAAAGTTTGCTAAACTTAAACTGTTACATCTAATAACTTACTAATATTACTGTTTTTTAAAGTTAATCTGTTTTAATACTTGTTTTAAGTTAGTTTCATCATTGGTGGTTAACCAGGTTAAATTTGGCCAACCCCTTAACCAGGTCAACTGTCTTTTAGCCAATTGACGGGTCGCACAGACACCACGAAAAATCATTTCGTCATAATCCATCTCACCATTTAAGTGTTGCCACATTTGTCGATAACCGACACAACGAATCGAAGGTAAATTTTCATGTAAATCAGTTCGCTGCTTTAAGTGTTCAACTTCGCTCTGAAACCCTTGTTCCAGCATAATTTGGTAGCGCAATTCTATCCGTTGATGTAATTCTGCACGCTGTTCGGTCATTATCGCAAATTGGATGACGTCTCCATCGATAATATCACCTTTTATTTTGGTTAACTCAGTCATGGTCGAATTTGATATTCGATATACTTCTAAAGCCCGGGTTAAACGTTGTGGATCATTTTCATTTATACGCTCGGCAGATATCGGGTCGACTTCTGCGAGTAATTGATGAATATGTTGCCAACCATGCTCGCCAGCTAGGGCTTCTATTTCAGCTCTAACGCCAGCATCAGCCGAAGGTAGTGGTGATAAGCCTTCAAGTAGACTCTTAAAATACATCATAGTTCCACCAACTAAGATGGGAATGTTGCCTTTACTACGAATGTCGGCGATTTCACGCTTAGCATCCCGGCAAAAATCAGCAACCGAATAACTTTGGCTTGGATCAATAATGTCAATTATACGATGTGGATATGCTGCTAACTCTTCCTTAGTCGGCTTGGCCGTGCCGATATCCATGCCTTTATAGATCAGAGCGGAGTCAACACTAATAATTTCGCAAGGCAAATGGTCACATAACTGCATTGCCAGATCGGTTTTACCCGAAGCGGTTGGCCCCATAATACAAATGACTGGCGGTAAGTTAGCTTGTTGCATGTCGCTCATCAGACTGATTAGTTAAATTGCTTAGTGATAGAGGTAAGGTCTATTGCTACTGAATTCAAGCTTATATACTCAAAAAGATCAAACTGACTGATATTATTTATATCGAGCAATAATTGTTGAGCCGCCTGCAAGTCAATATCCTCAGCAAGTTTAAGTTTTGCAAACGCGGTTATCCAAGTTGGCTGATTTAAATCGGTTGCGGCCATTAACAATTCAATTAATTGGCTAAAACTATTATTAATGTCTTTATCGCGAAGTTGCGCCGGATATTGGCGGATCACACATTGTTGTTTGGATTTTAATTCTAACACTATTCCGTAGCGCTCAAATTCATCTAGGTGCGCAGCAATAAATTCCGCGGTGGACTCAACTATGGTTAAGCTAATCGGCAGTAATAATGGCTGAGAAACGATGCCTTTTTCAAACGATTGAGTTAATTGCGACACCAACTGTAATTGTTGCAACTCTTTTAATGGTAAGCAATACAGCGTGTTCTCGACCTCTATTAAAGCAACAAAATTAGCTACCAAGGTCAGTAATTTTACCCCACAGAGCTGACTCTCCATTGCTGTAGAATGACTAGTAGGCGCCACCGTATCGTTGCTGACCTGTATAGGCGTCATTAGTGCCTGGTAGTTTTCTTGACTTTGAGCAGACACTCGACCATGACTAAAGCCCGTTGACACATAGCTCGGTGATGGGGTGCTGGCAATGTTTTCTCTCAGTGGTTGCACATAATCACGACCGGCACTGGTCATCACCGGTTGGCTTATATGCGGCTGATTAAAGCTATCTGTTGCTTGCTCTGTGATTGCTGCAGATGAGTTATTGTCTAAGGTTGTGCTTATTGCCGAACAAATAAAATCATGCACAAATCGCGCTTGATGAAATCGAACTTCATGCTTGGCTGGATGAACATTGACATCGACATCAGCAAAATCCAAATTTAAAAACAAGACAAAGGCCGGATAACCATCATGTGCTAATCGTTCGCCATAAGCTTGCCGTATCGCATGATTTATCAGTTTATCGCGCATCATTCGACCATTGACGTAGCTATAGCATAAATCGTTTTGACTACGATAAAACTCAGGGGTAGCGATCCAACCCCACAAGTGTAGATTTTCATGATTAAATTCAACCGCAATGGCGTTATCAATAAAGCCCTGACCACATATTGAGGCAATGCGCTTTTCAACTTGTTTGTCAGTTTTAGCACTGCGATATTGGCGTACAACTTTGCCGTTGTGGGTTAACGTGATGGTTAACTGCAGTTGTGACAAGGCTATACGACGCACAACTTCATCAATATGGGTAAATTCTGTTTTCTCAGTACGTAAAAACTTTCTTCTCGCCGGCGTATTAAAGAACAAGTCTTCGACATCTATCGTGGTACCTTGCGGATGAGCGGCTGGTTTCAGTTCCACCTTCATATCGCGGCCATAAGCAATAGCTTGCCAAGCCGAATCTTGATCTGCTGGCATTGAAGTTAATGTAAGCCTAGCAACAGAACTAATACTCGCCAGCGCCTCCCCTCTAAAGCCAAGGCTATCAATAGATTCTAGGTCATCGAGGTTTTTAATTTTACTGGTGGCATGCCGGCTCAGCGCTAAAGTGAGCTCATCTTTAACAATCCCAATGCCGTTATCAGTAATTTTGATCCGTTTCGAACCACCCTTTTCAACATCAATGTCAATTTTTGTGGCACCAGCATCAATGGAGTTTTCAACCAATTCTTTTATTACCGAAGCCGGTCGTTCAACAACCTCTCCTGCCGCAATCTGATTGGCAAGACGAGCAGGCAATACTGCAATGGTCATAAATTAATTTACTCGGGGAATAGTAAGAGTTTGGCCGATTTTGACCATATCGGATTTTAAATTATTAGCTAACTTTATCGATTTAACTGATACCTTATAACGTTGCGCGACAAGAGATAACGACTCACCACGACTAATTTTATGTTCAGTAGATCGAGTATTCGCGTATAACGAACCTTCAGGCGGATATTGACTAAAATATTTTTTAATGCCAGAAAAGACTGCTTTCGCTAGCTTTTTTTGGTGGTTACTAGACATTAAATTTTTAAAATCATATGGATTAGAAATAAAGCCAGTCTCCACTAACATCGAAGGTATATCGGAAGATTTAAGTACCGCTAAACTTGCATTTTGCGGTTGTTTTTTATGCATTTTAGTGACTTTTGCCAATTCAGTAATCACATTTCTAGCCATGCTATCGCTGATTTCTAAGGATTTGTCCTTGGTTAAATCGGCGAGGAAAACAGCTAGATGTTCGTCATTGGTTTTTTTAATCAGCTCCCCTCCACCTCCTAACAGCTCCGAGTTCCGCTCGCGGTTAACTAACCAGCGAGATAATTCAGATTGAGCTCGAGAATTGTTAACAATCCAAACTGAAGCGCCACTAGGTTGCGAAGTATTAAACGCATCGGCATGAATGGAAACTAAAAAGTCGACTTCTTTTTGTCTCGCAATTTGAGTACGGCGATTTAAATTAACAAAATAATCACCGCTGCGGATCATAACCGCTTTCATACCCTTTTCAGCATTAATGGTTGCTTGCAATTTTTTAGCAATATTTAAAGTGATCTTTTTCTCATAAATGCCAGTTTTAGAAATTGAGCCTGGATCTTCACCACCATGACCGGCATCAATACCAATAATGATATCTCGGTTATTATCTTTGGGCTTGTGAGAGGCAATAACACTGCGTTTTTTATCATAGAGGTCAACAACTAAGCGATCACCATAAGGACCCGCCGCTGGAAGCGGAAATATTTGCTCTTTAAAAGTATCATTTAAATCGAGGACAATTCGGGTAGTGCCTGTTGTTTTTGAGGTGCTAGTTCGTACCGTGCGAATGCGGCTATCATTTTTAGCCAAGTTTTTTAACTGCACGATGTTATCGGCATTACTAAAATCGATCACTAAGCGGTTGGGATTGGTTAAAAAGAAATAGCTGTACTTAGGAGCGTCAGACAAATCAAACACAATTCGAGTATTTTCAGGGGCCGGCCAAATACGAACGCCTTCGATAACATTAATCGCCCAGGTATTAACGGCAAAAACACTTAAAAATATGATTAATAATTTTTGACTACATTTTCGCATAACTTTAATCACTACAACCCTAAATAGACTTTATTGTTGAACAGTTTTTTGGTTGTTCAATTTATTTATTATTTGCTCACCCACTTCACTTTTCGCCAGTAAAGTAATCAGCCTTTGTTCTTCATTGTATGCCAAATTTATAATAAGATCTTCATTTGCTAACAGACCAGCACCTTTTTCAGGCCATTCGATAAAACAACAACATTTATCAGAGAAATAATCCCTTATCCCCATATATTCTAATTCTTCCGGATCAGCGAGTCGATATAAATCAAAATGAAATACTTGCCAGGGATCTAAATTGTAAGGTTCAACTATGGTATAAGTCGGACTTTTTACATTGCCAATATGACCCATACCCTGGACAAAACCGCGCGTAAGCGTAGTTTTCCCTGCACCTAAATCGCCATTCAAAAAAACCACTAACGAGTTTAAATCAAGCGTTTTGGTTAATTCTGCAAGCCTCTTACCCATAGTAACAGTGGCATTTTCATCAGCAAGTAAAAATTGTATTTCGTTCATTTAATATTGATTTACCAATTGTCTTAAAAATGGAAACAGATCACTAGCAAGTAAACCTTTCTCGCCATCAACCACAGCTATGTCTGCAGCTTTACCATGCAAAAATACCGCAAGGCAACTCGCCTGAAATAAGTTGTCTGATTGTAAACTTAATGCGGCAATGATACCAGCAAGAACGTCTCCCATACCACCAGAAGCCATGCCGGCATTACCGGTTAAATTAACAACTACCTCATCGCCATCGCTAATTAAGGTGCCCGCCCCTTTTAAAATACAAATACCGCCATACTTTAATGCAATAGCTCGCACGGCTTCATAACGATCTTGCTCTATATCGCTAATCGTACAATTTAGGAGGCGAGCAGCTTCGCCAGGATGAGGTGTTAACACCCAATTTGAATCGTATTGAGGATTTTTGGCTAATAAATTTAAACCGTCAGCATCAATCACTTTTACTTGTGGTAACGCCAAGGCATATTCAAAGCAAGATTGTGCCCAATTATCATCCCCTAAACCAGGGCCAAGAAGAATGACATCAGCTTTCTCGCCACTTTTTTTTGCCTGTTTATCAAGTTGTTCACTATCGATAAGCATCAACTCTGGCCGATTACAGGCCACTATTATTTGATTGTCTTTATGACAGACTAAGGCAACCAAGCCAGCGCCACAGCGCAATGCCGCTTCAGTGCATAACCTTGCAGCACCTGGGTAGCCTTTATTCCCGGCGAAAGCCAAGACAAAGCCGCTAGTGCCTTTATGACTGCATGCATCTCTAGGTTTAAGAATGGCTAAATTTTGCTTACAGTTTAATGACACCTTGGCGGCGATATTGTTAGAAAAATCCTCGCTAATGCCGAGGCCAGCTAAATAAATATCACCACAAAAGCTTTTCGCCTTACCGGTTAACATGCCTTTTTTAAGAGCAATAAAACAAACCGTAACGTTAGCCTTGATACAACTACCTTGCACTTGCCCATTATTCGCATTTAAACCCGAAGGCAAATCTATACTTAAAATTGGTATATGTAATTGATTAATAAGATTGATCACATAACCATAACTTTCTCGGACATCGCCGACAATGCCGGTACCTAACATAGCATCGATGATCACATCAACTCGGCTTAGGTCAATCTCATTAAAGCTATAGATTTCCCCTCCAGTATTAAGAAATTTTTTACACGCTACAGCTGCATCGCCCTGATACTCATCGATGGTTGCTAAACTGTGCACATAGACATGCATTCCTGATGCCATGGCATGCCTTGCCAAGACAAAGCCATCGCCAGCATTGTTGCCACGACCGCAAATTATTAACATGGTTTTTGCTTTGGGCCAGCGCTGCTTACATAACTCAAAACCAGCAAGGCCGGCTAATTCCATTAATTGATACAAACTTAGGCCATGCTGTTGCGCAATTAAGCCTTCATTTCTTTTTACTGTTTCTGCGTCATAGGCATGCTGTGGTATGCTTGCCAATAAACTAATTGGTATCATTATTATTATCTTATGAGTAAACGTCTTTCTATTAACTATCAGGATTTAGCCACAAAAATCAAGTTTTGGGGCAAACAATTGGGTTTTAGTGATGTTGGTATATGTGATGTTGACCTGAGCACCCACGAAAAATCCCTAAGCAAATGGTTAGAAAATGGTTTTCATGGTGACATGGGTTATATGGAACGCCACGATTTAATGCGTGCCAGACCAGCAGATTTATTACCAGGTACCCTGCGCGTCATCTCTGCTCGGTTAGACTACTTACCGAGTGACGCTAAATTTGCCAAAATTTTAAAGCAGCCTAAACATGCATATATCTCTCGCTATGCTTTGGGCCGTGATTATCACAAATTAATGCGTAATCGTTTAAAGCAACTTGGTGAAAAAATTCTCGAACACTGCCAGCAACTTAATTTTAGGCCTTTTGTCGACTCGGCTCCGGTATTAGAAAGACCTTTAGCAGAGAAAGCGGGCTTAGGTTGGGTGGGTAAGCACAGTTTATTGATTGATCAACAAGCTGGATCTTGGTTTTTTCTTGGTGAGCTGATGGTTAATATTGAACTGCCGGTTGATCAACCTAAATCTAATCAATGTGGTCAATGTGTGGCATGTATGACCATTTGCCCAACTCAAGCAATTGTTGAGCCCTATGTCGTCGATGCTAGACGTTGTATATCCTATTTAACCATAGAATTACGAGAGGCAATTCCGGTTGAATTTAGACCTCTGATAGGTAACCGCATTTATGGCTGTGACGATTGCCAATTAATTTGTCCATGGAATCGGTTTGCAAAACTCAGTGGCGAAAATGACTTCCAGCCACGCAATGACTTCGATAATGTCACCTTATTGGAATTGTTTGCTTGGGATGAAGCATTATTTTTAAAAAATACTGAAGGCTCACCAATAAGAAGAATTGGTTTTGATTGTTGGCAACGAAATCTGGCGGTAGCTCTTGGTAATGCGCCTTTTGAACAATTAATTGTTACCGCCTTAGAATATAAAAAGCTGAGCGCTTGTGCCATGGTTATTGAACATATTGATTGGGCTCTTGACCAACAAGCATTAAAGCACAATGACTTACTGGAAAACAAAAATAAGCGCTTAACCGCACGCTTAATTAGGACCATAGAAAAAGGCCTACCCCGAGATGCATAAAACAGCCTAAAGTAACTGGCTGTTCGGCCTCGTTAAAATGTGTTGAAATATACCTATAAAAATAATTATGGATGAATATGAATAATAATAAATTTTACTTTAAGGCCATAATTGCTTTAATTACTCTTTGTACTACCTTGTCTGCTAATGCTTTTCAACTATCTGCAATTGACATTGCCCAATATAAACAAGGCCCTTCACCGGTTTGGGTAATACCCCCGGCAATTAAGTCTTCAGCTAAAGAGGAACACCCTAATGCCACCTCTTATTTGTTAATAGACCGACAAGTTAATGCTTTACAACCTCAGCAGCAACGTTATTTTCGCTATCGTTTTCGGATCAATAATAGTTCTGCACTTTCAGATAACTCGGATATTAAAATAAATTTCACACCCGACTACCAACAGCTTGAAATTCATAGCGTCAATATAATTCGTGCAGGTAAAATAGTTAAAGAATTAGACATTGAGCAAGTAAAAATTATTAATGATGAGGCGTCGCAACAAAACAATATTTATAATGGTTCGGTAGTCGCACTCATTCTGCTAAAAGATACGCGGGTTGGAGACATCATAGATTACAGTTATACCGTCATCGGTAATAACCCAGTGTTTAAAAATAATTTTTATTTTAATAATAGTTTAGGGTGGTCAATTACAGTTAAACATTTAAACCTTAGGGTGTTACTGCCTAATGAATTAAAAGTCGATTTCAGAGTAGTTGGCAGTAACATAAAGCCGGTGGAAGTTGTCAACAATGGACAAAGAATTATAACTCTGGAACAATTTAACAGCACAGAAATCCCAATGGAAGACAACGCCCCTAGTTGGTTTGATCCGTCACCGTTTATCGAAATTAGTAGTTATGCCGACTGGCAGCAGGTTGCCCAATGGGCCACCGATATTTTTCAGGTTAAACAACCATTATCTGTTGAACTGAGCGAGTATATTGAGTCATTAAAAACGTTAGACAAACAGCAAGCCATTAATAACGCGATAGTTTTTGTTCAAGATAATGTCCGTTATCTTGGTTTGGAACTCGGGGTTAACTCCCATATGCCACATTCTCCAAATGAAGTATTTCAAAATCGCTATGGGGATTGTAAAGATAAGACATTACTTTTAGTAACCATATTAAAGGAGTTAAATGTAACGGCTTATCCCGCTTTGGTTTCGTCACAAAAAAATTCAGCGGTTGCTAATTATTTACCAACCCACTCGATGTTCAATCATGTCATTGTTAAGTTAGTTCACAACGAACAGTCATACTGGGTTGATCCCACTATTACTTATCAAGGGAGTAATTTAGCTCATCTTTATCAACATAACTATGGGAAAGCCCTCATTGTTGATAACCAAACAGTTGCCTTAAGTAATGCTAACCCAACCTCTAGTCATTTTGGTAAGGTTGAAATTTTAGAGCAGCACAAAGCTGCCGACTATTTTTCACCTGTAGAAAAATTAATAACTACGTCCTTTTATGGCTCGGAAGCCGAATATATGCGTTACCGTTTAGCCAGTGAAGGGCAAACAGCTATAGCTCGACATTATTTAAATTATTATGCCAAAAAGAATCCGGAAATCACTAGTTTAGGCGATTTTTCGGTAAGCGATGATCGCAAAAAAAATAAAGTAACCATTAAAGAACGTTATTTAATTCCTGAATATTGGCAACATGTTAAGAATACCGCCGAATTTAGTTTAACGGCGAATTATGCCGCTGGATATTTAAACTTTCCGACCACGGTAAAGCGTCAACAACCGTTTTGGTTACATTGGCCAACTGAAATTAATCACCAAATTGAATTGCAGTTACCGGAACATATAAATTTTGGCGAGTTAGAATCTAAAACCATTGATAATAAATATATTTCGTTTAAATCAACCTTGAGTTATGACATACGAGTTCTGACTTTAACCACCCAATATAAAAATAAACAAAATTTTATTGCGGCTAAAGATACCAAGTTATTTATTGATACTTTAAATGACCTCGATAATTATTTGGCTTACTACAAATCAATCACTAATGTTGGTAGCGACAAAGGAATCGATGCGATGCAAAGGTTAATCGAAAACTTAAATTTACACATTTCGGCCGGGGAGTAGACCATGACTTTTGCTAAACTAAGCTTATTAAGCATTGTGATGATATTGCTTTCAGCCTGTCAATCTACGACACCTACAGAATCAACATCGCCAGTCTCCTATACCAACCTAGTGGAATTCAACTTACACTTAAATGAGGCCTTATTGGTTCAAGATAAAGAATTTTTTATTGATCGTATTTCGATGACCAAAGCTTTGCAAATAAGACAACCAAGTCGATCTGCAAAAACGTTTGGCAGCAATTGGCAGCAGGTATTTAAAAACGCTTTTGCTCGTATGTTTTTTACCGAAGGCTCGCAACTTACATGGCAATATTTAGGCAGTGAAAAAATTGGCCCTAATCGTTGGCAGAGTTTATATCGAGGCATTTCGAGTGAAGGTCAATTTTCATATGTTGATTTTGAAATCGATACTAATTACTTTACAATTGTAGATGTTAAAAATCTTTTTTTTGAATACTCTACTTTAGAGTTTTTTGCACAAGTAAGTGATCTTCCTTATTGTGCAAAGCTAACGAGTGATATCTGTGATGTTAAAGATAGCTTTAATAAACTTTTACTAGCACTAGGTGCTAAAGATAGCGAAGCAGTTAAATTAATTTTTAAAGATTTATCTGCACAGCAAAAATCGACAGTTCAAATTCGCGATATGTTATTACGTATCGCCGCCTCGATGGAAGCGCAATTATCTGTGGATTTCATCCAAGAGATTGCTAATGAATTACACAACCAAGGGTATTATCCGACATTGTTTGAAGGTATGTATTTTACGGCCAAAAACTATACATTAGCGCTTAAGAGTTTAGATAGCTTAGATAAAAAGGTTCGCTTGGATGCATCAGTACAAATGGAAAAAGCGACAATTTATGCCGAAATGCAACAATTTGAGCAAGCGGTTATAACAGCAAGAGCGGCGATAGTAGCAGACCCAAACCTGAGTATTAACTATTTAGTATTACTGCATATTGCCTTCGCTGGTAACGATTATGACTTAGCAATACTAACCATGAATGTAATTGAAGAGAAGTTTATGATCGATATTGATGAGGAACTCTTAACTGAATTTGAATACAGCGACGCCTTTATGAAATCAAACCAGTATCGAAACTGGTCTGCGACTCAAAAACAAGCTGGCTAACATAGCAAATCACATAGCGCTTATTGAACCTGTTTTAAATAGCCGCTATAAAATTTAATTACTGTTTTATATTGAATAAATTAATCGCAATATTTGTTAATTATCTTCAACAAAACTTTTAATCTCACTGATGGCATCATTCATTTCAACGATTAAGGCTATCGATTTATGGATATCCTTTTGCTCACACACTTGCTGTAGTTGTTCACAGACTTTGATTAATCTTGGCGCTGATAAAATGGTTGCCGTTTTCAATAGTGCGTTGTTAATCTCACTAACTTTTTGTAAATTTTCAGCCGTTAATGCGGTTTTTAATTTCTCAAAATTTTGGTGATTGCGGTTAATATAATCATCCAACATAAACACCGCCATTTCTGCGGAGCCATGGTATTGATTAAACTTTTCTAGGTCGAGCACTAGATTGTTTATTTTATAGAAACTGGGTTGTGGATCTTCATTATCTGTAGTTTCTAGACTTGAAATCACTTGTTGCTCATCCTTCTTTAATTCCGTATGAGTTGGTGATTGCAAAATGGATTGCAATTGGCTTTCTTGTTTTTGTTTAACATTCAACAATGCTTGTTCGGCTTTATCTTCGTTCTCGGTTTCAACTAAAATAAAATTGGCTCCAGCATGATAACTACGGTTTACGAGGTTCATCAAACGCCAAGCTAAAAAACAGCTGATTGACAATAAAATAACAATAAACATAAAGCCAATTGGCATCATAGTAGACTCTTTTACTTTAATGCCAATTAGAGGTAAATTCAATTCAAATTCAGGCAAATCATAAAAGCTCGGCTGGGCGATTAAAGAGCCGGTCTGGCTTAAAAACTGCTCATAAGATTTTAATTGGCTAATGACCTTTTCACTGGTGGTATTCTCATCTCGCCATTTTGCAAATAATTGCCCGGCTCCCATCAACTGATTGGTTATTTCTTTGATATCTTTGGTTAATCTAACAAGATCTTTATCGGAAGATTGCTTATTTAATTCCTTGTTTATATTTTGGGTCAAGTTAGCAATTTGAGTCGATATTTGGTTGAATTGGTAAGGCGAAACCGTAGATGAAAGTGCTATCAATTGATTTTGCACTTTAAGTAACTCTTGATAAATGGACTGATAGAATTGATTATCTTTAATCGCTTTCATCATCATATTGATATTTTCGGTTTTAATACGATTTTGACTATTGATAAATTCATAAGAAAGCTGCGTTTGTTTACTTTGTTTGGCTTTACGGATCAAGTTAACGTCATTGACAATTGCATTAAGCGTGGCAACATTGGCATCATACTGGCCATTTTTTGACTGTCTAATTAACAATAAGTCATCAACCAATTCAATAAAACGTTTGTAACCATTGGCAAAATTTTGTGCGGTTTTAGCAATATTATCGGCAGAATTATCAAGCAAACTGTCGTTAACCATAATAACGTGTTGCTTACTCAAATCGACAATTTCAAGCCAGGCTTCTTTAACGTCACCTAATGGTTGATCAAGTTGCTGATGACTAATTGCTAATTGTTGAGCAACTAATTGATTTTCTAGCTCCGCCACACTTTTCATCAACTGAGCATTATTTTTAATAAAGGGGATTTGTTGCTGATGCAAAAATTTTGCTTTATTCGCTTGTTGGTTATATAGCCACATAGATGTGCCTACCAAAAGCAGCATGACCGCCATCAATAAAACAATATAAAACACCCCCTTACCAATGATATAGCTAGGAGTCTTAACGGCGAAAAAAACACCATTCATAGTCACAAATCCTTTTATTATTATTTTAAAAATCTCAAACGTTATAGATTTAAATTATTATGGCAATTCAACATCTACTTAAGATTAACCTAAAATTACCAAAGTGGGTATTTCTATAGGAAAAAAAGCCTATATCTCTCAATATAAGCTTTTAGCAAAAATATTATATTTGATTTTTAAATTTTAAAAGCGTGCTGACGGTAAACTTTCAATTCAGCTATCGATTCTCGAATATCATCCAAAGCTAAATGAGTGCCCTGTTTTGTAACCTTATCTAAAATATCACTTTGCCAACGGCGAACGAGTTCTTTGATGGTACTTACATCAATATTTCGATAGTGAAAATACTGTTCAAAATTAGGCATATATTCATTAATAAAACGTCTGTCTTGGCCAATACTGTTACCACACATTGGTGAGACACCTTGCGGGACATACTTTAAAATAAAGTCGATAGTGGCTTGCTCAGCCTCTGCTAAACTGGTTTTCGATTCAAGACAACGTTGCGTTAAGCCGCTTTTGCCATGTTGTTCAATACACCATTCATTCATGTTAGTAAGAACATCACCACTTTGCTGAACAGCAAAAACAGGACCTTCGGCAATTATATTAAGCTCAGCATCGGTAATGATTGTTGCTATTTCAAGAATTTTATCGTGTTTTGGTTCCAGACCGGTCATTTCCAGATCTAGCCAAATCAAATTATTTGCATTAACCGTCATAGTTCGCCTTAGTTTGCTTTAGTGTGCGTTAATTTTCTAAACTGTTTACGTCCAGTTATTAGTTAATAATAACCAATATTTTCTTTCTCGAGTTAAGGCTTGTATAATACGGCATTATTTAAAGCATTAACACTCTGCGGCTTTGAAGCCGTTGGTATTTAATCGCAATTAGCAGGTACTTTACAACAGATGACAGAACTACGTGGCTAAAGCAAAAAAATTGACTAAAGGTCAAAGTCGGCAGATTAAAAAAAATCTGACCAATAAACTCAATAAAAGTAAAGATGATCTTTTCCAAGATGGCGAACTTGGTGAACAATTGCAAGGCGTAATTGTCAGCCGCTTTGGTCAGCATGCCGATGTAGAGAGCAGTGAAGGCATCATCGTCCGCTGTAATATTCGCCGTACGGTAAAGAGTTTAGTTTGTGGCGACAAGGTTATTTGGCGTCAAGGTAAAGATACCGAGCAGAGCATCAGCGGCGTTATTGAAGGTGTTCATGAACGCACGTCTGAACTATCAAGACCAGATGTTTATGATGGCGTAAAACCAATCGCTGCCAATATAGACCAAATATTTATCGTATCTTCGGTAGTTCCGGCGTTTAATCCCGATATCATCGATCGCTACCTAGTGGCCATTGAGCTTACCGGCATTAAACCAATTATTGTTTTGAACAAAATTGATCTTCTTGATGACGAAAACCTAGCTGAAATCGAATCACGATTAGCCATTCTTGCCGATATTGGCTACGAAATACTTAAAACCAGTAGTGTTGGCAGCGCCGGTATCGATACTATCGTTGAAAAACTGAGTGGTAAAACCTCTATTTTT
>CALJHL010000045.1 GCA_938075435.1 uncultured Thalassotalea sp.
TGGCCACCGTCATCTGGCTCAACATCGGCATCCTCATTTTTATCGGTTAGTGTTGCAGTACGGGCAATATTGACATAGTCCGCAGGGCCTGCATTACCTGATAAATAATCGCTGCCAAACTGATTTATATTAGCAATTAGCATATCTAGGGTAAGATCAACAGTACCACCAAAACCTAACTGAATGTTATTGACATAACCACCGGAACCGGCAAAATCATTAGTCGAAAAATAACTACCCGGGGCTGGTAATACCGATTTTTCCCAGCGATATTGATAAAAGGCTTCGATATTGAAGTTTTCGGTTACGCCAACTGATGTCCACACCGCACCGAATGGGATAAACGCCTCTTTAAGCTCCGCACCGGGAGCCCGAAGACGGGCAATATCGGCAGGGTTTATTTCACTAATACCATGAGAAATTAGCGCACTTTCGCCCCAACCTATAACTTGATCACCAACGCGAATGCTGACCGGCGTGTCACCAACATAAAAATCGGCGTATGCAAAAGCATCTAATAAGCGAATATCACGACAAATTTCGTCTTTGGCATCTTCATCATCACATGGACTACTGGTTTCGCCAGTCACCGGGTGGCGATAAGAGCGATCATTGTCCATCATTTCAAAATCGTAGAAGTACATACCACGCACAAACACACCAAAATCACCAACATCATTACTGTAAGTAATATCAAGCTCATGGCTGCCTTTTAGCATTTTTGAGTAAGCTTCACCAGAATCGTAATTAAGATTACCCAAATCACCATTGGTAGAGTATGAGCCTGGTAATGTCCAGACTTGAGCTTGATCGAGTGGGTTATTAAGCCAATCAATATTATTATTTAAGTTATTTGATTTTCCAACACTATCATCCCAATTCCGGTCCTCTACACGGTAAGCCTCACCATATGAGAAAGTTGAATCGAAACTGACTTGAAAATCGCCGAGATCGAATTTTACGGCGTGTGCTTGTGATGCAGCAATTGCTAATAAACCGGCAGCGACACTTTTAGCTAACGGCTTCTTACAAAAACTTACCAATGGATGTGGCTTCATTTTTTTTCCCCAGAATTAGTAAACATTTTTTGTTCTTTATGCTTTTTTGTTTCTATTTTGTGCAAATTATTAGTTGTTATTATTTAAATAATTGCGACTTAAACAATAATTACATCATTTTATCAACTAGGCAATAGTAAATAATTATCATAAACTTCTATTAAACTATAGTCTTGTATGGTTTTTCGTCAAATAAAAAACACCGCGTTTAAAACAAGCGTTTAAAACAATAACAACTCATCGGTCCAGCAAGCATTGTAAGGTTTGTAGTTAAGTAAATATTAATAAATATATATTGTAATGGTCAGACCACGTTTAAAGTATTTGCACTAAACAAGCCTAAAAATAATTAAAAAAATGCCAAGCTATTTAAGCTTGGCATCGTGCATGGCAAATTTTATAAAAAATTGTTATGACTCAACTGAGGGCTGCGCTTAACTTCTCTTGCAAGTCTTTGCATAAATTAGGCAAGCGGTTTAAATCGGATAATTGTTCAAGCATAAGATTCTGCTGGTGCTCATTTAACGCTTTGAACTGAATTAAGGGTGTTAATATTCTTGAAGCTACTTGCGGATTAATACTATTTAATTTAGAAATTTGCTGTGCTAAAAATTCGTAGCCTTTACCATCGACTTGATGAAAATACTTAGGATTATAAAAAGCAAATGCGCCAATCAACGCCCTGGCTCGGTTCGGGTTTTCAAGGCTAAATAGTGGATGTTGCAACAGCGTGGTGACTCGCTCGATAACCTTGGGGTTATTATGTAAGGCATTTATGGTAAACCATTTATCCATGACTAAACTTGTGTCTTGCCATTGCTCTGCAAATTGCTGCATGATTTCCTCAAAACAGTCTAAGTCATGAATTGCCGCCACTTTTAAAGCGGCGACTTGATCTGTCATATTATTCGCTTTAGTGTATTGATTTAATACCAGACTATTGCTCTCAATTTTTACTACATCTGCTAGCTTTGCTGAGGCTAATTTGCTCGCCGCTAAATAATCGAGACAAATATTTTTTAATGCCCTTGCCCCAATCGATTGAGCATCTTTAGCAAAGTTGTCACTGCAACAACGGTTGTAAACATCAACAAATTTTTGCCTTAACTGCTCGCCAATGTAGGTTTTAATTCCGCTAATGGCGGCAATTAACTGCTCGGGGTTAACTTCATTAATAGCCTCACTTAGTTCATCAAAACTCGGTAAAATCAATTGTTCTGCTTTAAAGCCATCATCAGCATTACTTGCCAATATACTGGCAATGGCAGCAACAATATGCGGATTAGGAATAATTGATGGGTTTTTATATAAATCTTTAATGCAACTACTCAATAGTTTTTGCCCAGCATCCCAGCGGATAAATTCGTCTGTAGCAGTTGTCATTAACGTTAATAATTGTCGGTCATTATACGCAAAATGTAATTTTACTGGCGCCGAGAAATCACCTAACAAAGCCGGTACAGGTTGCTTGTTTAAACCATTAAAAGTCCATGTTTGTTGTTTTTCGGTTAACTCAAGCAATCCCTTAGTAATACTGGCACCCGATCCCGGATTAAGTAATTCAAAATTAATAGGAATGTGTAACAGTTGTTTTATCTGTTGATCATGAGTCTGGGGATGCAGTTGGCTAAGAGTCAGTTGATAGACACCAGTTTGTGGATCAAAACTGTCATGGACTTGGATTTCTGGTGTTCCTGATTGGCTGTACCAGCGTTTAAATTGGGTTAAATCGGTGGCGTTAGCATCACTCAACGCTTGTACAAAGTCATCACAAGTTACCGCCTGCCCATCAAAACGGGCAAAGTAAAGTTCGATACCCGCTTTAAATCCTTTATCACCTAATAAGGTGTGCAGCATACGGATCACTTCAGAGCCCTTTTCATATACCGTTAAGGTATAAAAATTATTCATCTCGACAACTTTTTCCGGACGAATTGGATGAGCCATTGGTCCAGCGTCTTCGGCAAACTGCTGTGAACGTAATAACCGAACATTTTTGATCCGAGTAACTGTGCGTGAATGCATATCGGCACTAAATTGTTGATCGCGAAAAACCGTCAAACCTTCTTTTAAACTGAGTTGAAACCAATCTCGACAGGTCACTCTATTGCCGGTCCAGTTATGAAAGTATTCATGGGCGATAACCGCTTCTACGTTAAAAAAGTCATCATCGGTTGCAGATAAATCATCGGCTAATACAAACTTAGAATTAAAAACGTTTAGGCCTTTATTTTCCATAGCGCCCATATTAAAGAAGTCAACGGCAACCACCATATACACATCAAGATCGTACTCGAGGTTAAATTGCTCTTCATCCCAACGCATTGATTTTTTTAATGACGCCATCGCATGTTCAGTTTTATGCAAACTTCCTTGATCGACAAAAAACTCGAGGGCAACCTTTCTACCCGACGCGGTGATATAGGTATCGGATAAAACATCGAAATCCCCCGCCACTAAGGCAAATAAATAACAAGGCTTAGGAAAAGGGTCGTGCCAGGTTACAAAATGCTTACCAGCGGTTAGGTCTCCTTGTGCTATTTTATTGCCATTAGCGAGTAAATAAGGGAATTGTTGTTTATCTGCAATAACTTTTGTGGTGTAAACCGCCATAACGTCAGGCCGGTCTAAAAAGTAAGTGATACGTCGAAAACCTTCGGCTTCACACTGGGTGCAATAGGCATCACCAGACTTATATAAGCCTTCAAGAGCTGTATTTGCAACCGCATCAACTTCCGTCACTATGGTGAGTTGAAATTCGTTAGATTGTAAACTAGCAGGAACGTTATTTAGGGTTAAACTGCAACTATCCAAGTGATAATGCTCAGTAGTCAATTGCTGTTGGCCAATGGCGATGCTAACTAACGTTAAGTGCTCGCCATCGAGTTGTAGCGGTTTGCCATTGTCGTTATTAACAACGACGGTTAAAACGCTGGTTACCAGACAAGCTGACTCAGCTAATTCTACGGTTAAATTTACCGTTGTTATTTTATAGTCAGGAGCTTGGTGATCTTTTAAATAGCGAGGGGTGAAATCAGTCATAAAAAATGGCAGTCAAAGTAAAAATATTAATGAAAATATTATTACTCTGACTGCCATTATATGCAAGGGATAGTTATCGTAAGTGACGATACTACTCTCTCACTCAGGAAGAATTAAAAAACCACTAAACAGCTTTCACCAATTTTTTAATCTTAAAACCGATAAAACCGTAAACTACGGCTAAAACTGGGTTTATTAAGTTAAAGAAACAGTAGAACACATAATCTAACGGGTTAACTGCCAGTACACTGTACATATAGGCGCCACAAGTATTCCAAGGCATTAATGGTGAAGTTAAGGTACCAGAGTCTTCAAGCGTACGACTCAGCACGAGCGGGTCTAGACCACGACGCTCATATTCTTGTTTATACATACGTCCAGGCATAACAATAGCCATATATTGATCAGCGGTTACCGCATTGGTACCAATACAGGTAGCAACTGTGCTTGCAATCAGACCACCAGAAGTATGAACTTTCGTTAAAATAGTGTCCATGATCTTAGTTAACATGCCTAATTTCTCAAGGATTGCACCAAAGGTTAACGCGCAGATAATTAACCAAACGGTGTTTAACATACTCGACATACCGCCGCGACTAATTAAATCGTCAAGTTGGGCATCACCGCTGTTAAGAGTAACGCCATCAAAAAATGCCGTCCAGACAATGGTAATATTAGCAGTTAAAGCGTCAACGCCTTCACCGGCAAGACTTAGAATAAAGTCTTGCTGAAAAGCCACTGCCCAAACAGCGCCGACCATTGCGCCAATACCGATAGCAAGAAATGCTGGGACTTTTTTAATTGCTAAGACTAATAAAATAACTAATGGGATCAAATTAAAGATACTAATATTGAAGTGCTGGTCTAATACACTATTGATTTGTAATACATTGGCGCCACTGTCGGTTACATCTTCGCTTAAGCCTAAGAAAACAAATATAACTAACGCAGTAACAATAGATGGAATGGTAGTCCATAGCATATAGCGAATGTGAGCAAATAGTTCTGTTCCTGCCACCGCAGGAGCTAAATTGGTAGTTTCAGAAAGTGGCGAAATTTTATCGCCAAAATAAGCGCCAGAAATAACTGCGCCAGCGGTAATTGCTGGTGACAAACCTAAACCGTTGGCAACCGCGATTAACGCCACACCAATAGTTGCAGCGGTTGTCCATGAACTACCGATCGACATTGATACCAACCCACAAATAATACAAGCTGCCGGGTAAAACCATTGCGGGTCAAGAATATTCAAGCCGTAGTAAATCATGGTTGGCACAGTACCGGCTAATAACCAAGTTCCGATCAGCGAGCCAACCGCCAATAAAATTAATATTGCCCCTAAGGAAATAGAAATACCTTTTACAATCGCTTTTTCCATGATGCGCCAGCTATGGCCATTCTTAAAACCAATAACGATTGCAATCCCACTCGCCATTAATAAAGAAATTTGATTGGGACCTAAGGATGAATCATTACCAAAATATAAAACTGCAGAAGTAAGCATGATGATCATCACAAATAACGGGATCAGCGCATCTAATAAACTGGGGGCTTTGCATGAATTTTCATTTATCATAAAAATAATTTACCTACTGAAAATAATTGATTTTAAAAAAATTGTTATAAGTCTAATGTTTCTTAATACAAATGTATTGCTCTTTTTAGCGTTGGCGAAAGTATACCTTGATTTATGCACAGATAACGAATAATTAAACTTGCCAATTACAATTTAAGACTATCTTTAACGCCTTATTTACAAGCCCGTTGAACAAATAAAAAAACCGCCTTTAGCGGTTTTTTATCTAAAAATAAATTATCTTACGATATCGACTACTTAATACTAGCCAGTTTATCTATTGTAACTAAATCAAAAGTGATTTTTGCAGTTTCATCAAGAAATGGGTCTAACTCAGCTAATTCTTCCGGGATATCGTCTACAGTTTTCACTTTTTCTTTACCCATAGCAATTAATCGCAAATTGGCTCGGTCTAAACGTTTAGCCTTGTTCGTTTCTCGTTCATCTTTGCGCTCTTGGTAGTTTAAAGAGGCCGATTTTTTATCTTTATGTTGTTGGTAATAAGCGATGTCTTCAGCTAAATAACCAAACTCACTATTGGTTTTAATACGCTCTTGATATAACGAGTCTAAATAAGATATATCCTGAGTAAAATCATTTAAAGGCGTATAAGCTGCTTTATTGATTTTATCCCACACTAAGGCGTTATCTTCTTGGCTTTCTCCCCAATCTTTAGGATCTATCGCTGAAGGAAATATAATGTCCGGGGTTACGCCTTTATGCTGGGTACTACCACCATTAATACGATAGAACTTTGCAATGGTAAATTGGATGCTACCTAATGGATTTTCAAAAAGGTCATAAACTCTTCCTAAGCCTCGGTGTTGTTGCACCGTGCCTTTACCAAAGGTATTTTCGCCAACAATAATCGCCCGACCATAATCTTGCAATGCCGCAGCAAATATTTCTGATGCCGAAGCGCTGTATCTATCCACTATAACCGTTAATGGGCCATTGTAATAACTTAAACCATCGGTATCTTTATTAACTTCTACTCGGTTGGCACCATCGCGCACTTGCACGACCGGACCTTTATCAATAAATAAGCCCGTTAATAAGGTTGCTTCAACCAGAGAACCACCACCATTACCACGTAAATCGACGATAATGCCTTGCACATTTTGCTCTTTTAAAGAGGCTATTTCTTTGGCGACATCTCGAGATAATTTATTGTAAAAGCTTGGGATGGTGATCACACCAAGTTTTTTAGCGGTTGCCGCCGTATCGGTATTCTCTGACTTTTCGAGATAAACTTCTGACTTTGCCTGTCTATCTTCTAATTTTATGGTATCACGGACTATTTCAACCACTTCAATGGTCGGATCGTCTTCACCTTTTTCAACTTGCAGACGAACTTTGGTGCCTTTCGGACCTTTAATAAGATCGACCACATCATCTAAGCGCCAGCCAACAACATCGACAAAATTTTTATCGTCTTGGGCAACACCGACAATTTTATCTTTTGGCTTTATTTTATTGGTTTTATCGGCAGGTCCACCGGTGACTACGCTTTGGATAACGGTAAAGTCATCTTCAATTCTTAATACTGCGCCTATTCCTTCTAGGGAAAGGTTCATTTCCATTTGGAAACGTTCAGCATTACGAGGGGATAAATAAGAGGTATGCGGTTCAACCGTGCGTGAGAAAGCATTCATCACCACTTGAAATACATCTTCGCTTTCACCTTGACTAAGGCGTTTAATCGCGTAGTTATAGCGTTTTGATAAAACCTTTTTAACTTCTAGCCACTCTTTACCCGCTAACTTCAAGTTTAAAGCGTCGTATTTTACTTTTTGACGCCAAATTTCATCAAGCTCGCTTACAGTTTCAGCGTATGGAGCTTCTTCACGATCAAAAACATATTGTTCTTTTTCTGAGAAATCAAACTCTGTTTCTAACAAGGTAAGTGCAAATTGATAACGTTGAAAACGACGCTGGACATTTAAATTATAAATATCAAACGCCGGGTTCAATTTACCGGTATCAATCATGTCATCAAAGCTATGACGATATTTTTCAATTTGTTTAATATCTGCACTCAAAAAAACCTGACGCGAGTAATCCAGTTGTTTGAGGTACAAATCGAAAATATCTGAAGATAAATCAGCATCTAATGCAAATTTTTTGTAGTGCTGCCGGGTATATGTCGCCGAAATCCTTTTACTTGCCGTTTTATGCTGCATTTGCTGCATTAACTCGGGTAAATCTTCAAATTCAATTTTAGGTTGTTCCGCCAACACTGACATTGACGAAAACGTTAATGACACTGCTAAGGCAATTCGACATATATTTTGCATATAACTACTCCAAATTTGTTTATTTGGTAAAGATTTTATCGGCCTTTGTTTTAACGACCATACCGGAAACTAATTGTACACTGACATCTTTACCAGCTACTTCTGTAATAGTAGCATCTAATGGTGAATTCCCTACTTGAACTAGCACTTTCATACCTGCAGATAATGCATTTGCTTCAAGTTGGGTTAATTTAACTTTTTCTTTAACAACGGCTTTTTTAGCTTGAACCGCTTTAACTTTTGGCTTACTCGTAATAGTAGAGCCTTTTTCAGCAGCTTTAGTTCCTTTATAAGCTTTATTTTCTTTTTTGTCTTGAGTTTTTTTGTTAGCAAATTTGTCCTGACTCTCTTTTAGAGTTTTAGCGGCATGGTTTGCTTGCTCTTCGTCGATTAACTCAGCGTCTTCACCGGCTAAGTTAATGCGATGACTGCCAAGTTTGATCGCCTTAAGATAACGCCAACTTGAAGTATAGTGACGCAATGCTTGGCGCAACTGGGTTTTGCTTACTTTATCATCATCGCTTAACTCTGCAGCAAGCTCTTGAAAAATACCAATTTTCAGTGGTTTCGCAGGGCCTTCAAGGGTAAAACACGCTGGGTATTTTGCCACTAAGTGACTGATGATTTCTTTACTAGTAATACGTTTGGTTTCCATAATATTTTCTTTACTTCAATTGATTAATTTTCTTGTTCAAGATACTGATCTCGGTTTTCCAACAAATGTCGGCACCAATCATATATCTCATCATGTTCTATATCGGCTAGGTGATCTTGACCTATCCAATGGTCCCAAACTAAATTAAGTAGAAACGTTAATTCGTCAGGGTTAATATCATCTTCTGCTAATTGGTAAATGGTATGATAAAATTCATTTACATTTTCAGCAACGGCTTCTTCTTCCCCTTCCCAGTCTCCGACAATTTCATGAGAAACTAAAAAGTCATGGATTACAACAAACTCTTTCATAAATTATTAACTCTATTGGCTACGTTTAGTGACACAATTGTTGCTCTAAAGCATTAACAATAAGTTGTAAGCCAAGTTTGTCTTGCTCATCAAAACGTCCAATACTGGTACTATCAATATCAAGTACAGCAATAACATTAGAGCCTTTAAATACCGGTATCACTATTTCTGAATTACTGTTCGCATCGCAGGCAATATGACCATTAAATTGGTGAACATCGGCTACCATTTGCGTTTTTTTTTCACTTACCGCAGTACCACAAACACCACGGCCAATCGGTATTCTTATACAAGCTACTTGCCCCTGAAAAGGACCAAGAACTAATTCATTGTTAACCAGCCGATAGAAACCAGCCCAATTAACATCATCATAAGCATTAAACAAAATAGCACTTATATTAGCCATGTTGGCAATAAAATCAGTTTCATCACTAATAATAGCGCGAACCTGCTGTAAAATGCTTTGGTAAAAGTCGTTTTTACTCATCAATAAAAATACGTCATTAAAAAGCGCATAACATACCCTGTAAAGCACATTAATTAAAGCATTACTGTGGAATTATGCTAAATAACTGGATGATTTTACCTTAAATACTGTCGTTCAAAGTAATAATTTGTAATTTTAGCTTTTATTTGCATTAACAAGGCATTTGTTTTTATTTATTAGTAAAGTCGAAACCTTGATATTTAAGACTTATTGGTTTTCTTGTTGATGCTTTATGAACTGTTGTTTTTCTTCATCCGAAGCAAGTTGCCACCAATATTTAAGCATAGCAAGGTTATCAGGACCAGTTTTATTAAACGCGCCGGCATCATCTTTAGCAAGACTCTTTTTAACTATTTCCTGGCGCTTGGCAATGACTTGCTTGGCATTTTCATTTTCATAGCTCGATAATGCTTGGTTTATTAACGGTATTGATTGGCCATTACTGAGTTTAATACTAACGCTTGGATTTTTTGCGAACTGACGAGCAGACTTTTTATCACTTTGTTCGGCATAGCTAACGTGCAGTCGTTCCGTTTTACCAACCGAAAATAATAAAATAAACG
>CALJHL010000046.1 GCA_938075435.1 uncultured Thalassotalea sp.
GAAATCTTTAACTTCACCACCGTGTACTTTTGTAAGTACAGCTGAAATTGCAGCAGTTAATGTTGTTTTACCGTGATCGACGTGACCGATAGTACCAACGTTAACGTGCGGTTTATTACGTTCAAATTTTTCTTTAGCCATCTTAAATTGCCTTTAAAAGTATAAAAATTAGTTTATATGCTAAAGATAATCATAGATGGTGAAGTAGGATACTTCAAAGGTTCTAAAAGAAGTGGTGCTGATAGGCAGATTCGAACTGCCGACCTCACCCTTACCAAGGGTGCGCTCTACCAACTGAGCCATATCAGCGCTTTTAAAATAATGGAGCGGACGGCGAGAATCGAACTCGCAGCTTTAGCTTGGAAGGCTAAGGTATTACCACTATACGACGTCCGCAAAATTCTTTCAGACTATCTTTGCACAAAAAAAATGGTGGAGGGAGGTGGATTCGAACCACCGAAGGCTGAGCCGTCAGATTTACAATCTGATCCCTTTGGCCACTCGGGAACCCCTCCAGTATTTTTTACCACTATAAAAGTGTATTAATGGTGCCGTCTGCCGGAGTCGAACTGGCGACCTACTGATTACAAGTCAGTTGCTCTACCAACTGAGCTAAGACGGCACTACATTAAGTGGAGCGAATTCTAGTTGAATGTTTTCAACCATGCAATAGCTAAATTAAAAAAAAACACTGTTTTTTTCTGTTTGCTGTTTTTTTGTTCATAAATGTTACAAAAATATCAAAAAACTTAAGATTTAGTGGCCAAATAATAAAATTGGCCAAACAGAATTGCGTTACAAGTACCTCTGCATCCCAATGAAAATTAATTTTTCGATGAAAATACTCTCATAATGAGTCATGCGTTCGAGTTCTGCGCCATTGCCACCCGTACAAATAACTTTGGAAATGGCATGTTGATTTTGCTTAGCTAATTGCATGGCACCCTCGATTGCACCGCAAGTCGCTGCCCAACAGCCAAAGTTAACATTGTCGTTAGTATTTAAACCAAATGCTAAAGCATCAATGTTATTTGTTGTGCCGTTAACCCGTTCGGTATTTTCAAACAAAGCAGTCATCATTAATTTAACGCCAGGAATTATCCAACCACCTTGATGGTGCTTATCGCCGGTTAATACATCAACTGTGGTTGCCGTCCCTGAATCAACAATTAATATATCTTGCTCTGGAAATAACAGCTCAGCGCCGACAATAGCGAGCCAACGATCTGCCCCCATTTGTTGATAGCTGCGGTAACCATTGCTAATGCCAAAAGCACTTTTTTCGCTATGCAATTGTTTGAAGGCAACTTGTTTGTCAGCACACCATTGCTCTATCACTTCGGCAATATTTGAATTTGACACAGAGACCAGTAGCAACTGTTGCAGACCATCATTGTGTAGACTAGCATCGAGAAGCGTGAGTATTGCCTCGATTTTAATGGTGTTTACCGCCGAAAGCTGGCCTTGGTGGTCCGCAACGTATTTGGCTCGGCTATTGCCAATATCAATAAGTAAATTCATTAAACACCTCTTAAACTTACTTCACCACCATAAATAGGTTGCTGTTTGCCATCAACCTCCAACAACAGCGCACCACTACCATTAATACCGCGACAAATTCCTCGGGTTTGTTTTTCCCCGGTGATCAACAGCACCGATTTGTCGATAAAATAATCCTGTCTTTGCCAATCATCTAGCATAGGAGCTAAACCATACTGATTATGCTGTTCAAGGCGCTTACCAATATTAGCAATGAGTTTACTCGCTAATTCATTGCGATCAATCTTCCGACCCAATTGTTGTTCAATGTCAGTCCAAGGTTGGTCAATTTGTTTGCCACTTTCGACCGGCATGGCAATATTCAAACCTAAACCAATAACACAATTACCAGGGCCAATGCTCTGCCCTTCCAATTCCACTAAAATTCCAGCAAGTTTTAGACCATTTACATAAATATCATTAGGCCATTTTAACTGCACGTCTACACCATAATCTTGTTTAAGCACATCGCTAACCGCTATCCCAACTACCAGAGAAATACCCATAGCTGCCGACAGGCCTTGTTCTAAACGCCAGTACATAGATAAATATAAATGCGAGCCAAAGGGCGAGATCCATTGTTTACCACGGCGTCCTCTGCCCATGGATTGAAATTCAGATACACAGACTTGGCCATGACAAACATTATTTGGCAAGCGCCGCATTAAATAGGAATTTGTTGAGTCGATTAAGCTGTGTACTTCAACAATATTGGTTAAACCAAGCACTTTTAATTGCTTGCAAATTATTGCTTGGTTTAATAATTGAATTGGTGAAGAAAGTTTATAACCTTTGCCTTGCACAGAAAAAATGTCTAAGCCCATTTCGGTGAGTATTTTAATATGTTTCGAAATAGCCGTTCTACTAACGCCTAATTCTTTTGCTAATACTTGCCCTGAAATAAACTGGCCATTCGCTAAGCGACGGATTAATTCTTCTCTTACTACTTTTGCCATTATTGAATGTCTTCCAACTTTATTTCACCGTGACGGGCAATTAATCTTACTTCTGGCTCTAGCATAACATTGAATTTGTTAAAAACTGCCTGTTGCACAAACTTTGCTAATTTAACCACGTCTCCACCACTGGCATTGCCAAGGTTAACTAACACTAATGCTTGCAATGTATGCACCGCCGCTCCGCCAATATTTTTACCTTTTAAACCACACTCTTGAATTAACCAACCAGCGGCGAGTTTTACTAGGCTATTGCTTAGTGGGTAAGCGGGCATAGTTGCCTGCTTAGCTTTTAGAATTTGGTACAGATCTTCACTAACGATGGGGTTTTTAAAAAAACTGCCGACGTTCGGCAGAATGTCAGGATCAGGCAGCTTGCTTTGTCTAATATTAACAACACAGTCAAAAACTTGTTGTGGTATAGGCTCCGCTCCTAATTCATTCAAGCCAGCATAGCCTAAGATTGGTTGCCACTTTTTGGCCAAAATAATTCCTATCGCAATCACCACGCCTTTATTTTTAAGCTTACCTTTAAAAATACTTTCACGATAAGTGAATTCACATTGCTGCGCCGTTAATGTTTGTACTTTACCACTAGCAAAATCAAACCATTTTACATAACCACACACATCCGCAAACTCGAGCCCATAAGCACCAATATTTTGAATAGGTGCCGCGCCGCAATTACCGGGGATCAATGCCAGGTTTTCTAAGCCAGGCATATTATTTGTTAAGCAATAACACACCAATTGATGCCAATTGATGCCACTACCAACTTCTAACGAATAACAAGTGTCGGTTTCAGTAACCGTAATTCCTTTAAATTCAGGACAAACAATGGTGCCATCATAGTTGTCAACAAACAGAGAATTACTACCCGCCCCTAAGATGTAAAAATTAACAGGTAAATTTTGTGCAAATAATTCTAACTGCTTGAGGGAATCAATACAGACAAGTTCTTTACAGTTTGCTGCTAATGCAAAACTATTACGTGCTTTTAAAGGATAATTGGCTTGCTGCATGCTGCTCTAAGATAAATTTTAATTATGTTTGATAATAAACTAAAAAGGCATAACTAGAAACGCTGTAAATAAGCAATTTGAGGATAAAAATTTAAAAGGGGCCTAGAGCCCCTTTAAATTTATTTGTTTATTTATTTATGGAACGGTTTACTTAGTTTGTGTACCGCATCAATAAAGTATCCGGCATGTTTCGGATCAACATCAGGGTGAATACCGTGCCCTAAGTTAAATACATGGCCAGTGCCAGTATCGCCAAAGCCATTAAGAATAGTTTGTACTTCTTGCTCGATACGCTCTTTCGGTGCATACAACATCGAAGGATCCATATTGCCTTGCAAAGCAACTTTGTCACCAACGCGGGCTTTCGCATCTTCGATATTAATAGTCCAATCAAGGCCTACTGCATCACAACCAGTGGCTGCAATCGATTCTAACCACATACCACCATTCTTAGTGAAAAGCGTGACAGGTACTTTACGGCCGTCATTTTCTCGGATTAAACTATCGACGATTTTAGCCATATACTGTAAAGAGAATTCTTTATACATAGCTGGTGATAATACCCCACCCCAAGTATCAAATACCATGACAGATTGAGCACCGGCAGTAATTTGTGCATTTAAGTATGAAATAACCGAATCCGCTAATTTATCAAGTAGCAAATGCAATGTTTGCGGATCGCTAAACATCATTTTTTTAATTTTAGTGAACGCTTTTGAACTGCCACCTTCAATCATGTATGTGGCTAGTGTCCATGGACTACCTGAAAAACCAATCAGCGGTACTTCGCCTTTTAATTCTTTACGAATTGAACGAACCGCATTCATAACATACTGTAATTCACCTTCAGGATCTGGAATGCCAATTTTTTTGACATCTGCAGCACAAGTGATTGGTCGTTCAAATTTCGGTCCCTCACCCGTTTCAAAATATAAACCTAAGCCCATAGCATCTGGAATAGTTAATATATCACTGAATAAAATTGCCGCATCTAAAGGAAACCGACGTAAAGGCTGGATAGTTACTTCTGTTGCTAACTCAGTGTTACGACATAGAGCCATAAAATCGCCAGCATCTTTACGCACTTCTTTGTATTCAGGTAAATAACGGCCAGCTTGGCGCATCATCCAAACAGGCGTGTAATCAACAGGTTGGCGCATTAACGCACGAAGATAAGTATCATTCTTTAAAGTTGTCATTTTATTACTTATATGGTGAGAGTAAAATATTGCCGACATTCTACCCAAACTTACCTTCTGTTACTACACCAAAACCATGCGATTTTTGATCCACAACAAACTTAATCAACTTACCGCAAAGCTTGCTGGTAATTTTTAGAGAGTTATATTTGTCAATTTATTGCAAATTAATTGTAAAAAAGTGTTGCGCTAAGGATAATGCTTTGCTATAAATTTACTTGCTTTAAAGAATAACTAATAAGAAGCTAGTTTTACTAGACCCAACAGCGAGCATTTCAGGCCTTATCTTTGATAAGGCCTTTTTATTTCTAAAATCTAAATTGATTTATAATCATATAACTAAATATGGCTGCCGTTTTTTTATCGCCCTTAGTCATAACCTGTAGCTGAAACCTTCATTTACATAAATTAACCCTTACATTTTTCAGTCTTGGTTGGCGATATGGTCGCTTTGATCTAGAATTTAATAGCAAGTTGATTAAGTTATTCACCCTCAGCCGCAAAACATCAATCCACAATTGATATTAACAAGCAATTCTCGAGGATTACTGCAGTGCGATTATTCTGGTTTTTGTTATTTATGTGTTTACCAATAACGTCCTATGCGCTTGGCAGCAAAGGTCACGCTTTGGTATGTCAATTAGCATTTGAACAACTAGAGCAAAGTCAGCAGCAAAAAATCGTTCGGTTAATAGCCAACATTCCAATTGCCCATCAGCAATTAATAAACCGGCATTTACATCGTAAAAAGTCCACTAAGATCACCTATGCCGATAGCTGTAGTTGGGCCGATGCCATCAGGTCGATTGAAGGTTTTAAGGCGTTTGCACCATGGCATTATGTTAATGTTAAGCGAGACGCTTTAACGGTAACGACAAATGATTGTCAGAAAAACTGCGTAGTCTCTGCCCTGCTTTTTCATAAACAACAGTATTTGAAACAAGCAAAGCTGATGAACCTTTGGCAACAAACTCAAGCATTACTGTTTTTAAGCCATTGGCTAGCAGACATTCATCAGCCCTTGCATGTCAGTTATCTGTCAGATTTAGGAGGCAATAAAATTTTGGTTGGCAAAAACAGCAAGGGTTGTAAAAATCTTCACCAACTATGGGACACCTGTTTACTAAAACAGCAGAGCCTTTCTTGGGAGAAACTTCTGTTGCAGTTACGAGTGAAATTTGATTTTTTAAAGAACGACTCCTTAACTGAACAACATATTTTTCAGTGGGCAAATCAATCTTTATTGATAACTAGGTTGCCATCGCTACAATACTGCTTGCTCCAAGAAGACAATAATTTTTGTGCACAACAATCGACAAAAATTAACTTCACAAATCATTATCAACAACAAAACTGGCCACTTTTAAAGCTGCAATTACAACATGCTGCACGCAGGTTACATTTATTTCTTAAAAAAAATATTTAACCTAATTTATACCATTCCTGAAAATAACTAGTTTTAAAATAAGCAGTTAGAATTTTGTTTAAATTTTATTCAATATTTTCGATACGATTAAAGTCGAACGCTTGTTGAAAATATGTTGCAATTAGGGCTAAATTTACGTTTTATAGGATTAATAACGTCTAACAAATGGTAAAAAGAGGTCATATGCTTACACGTATAGAGCAACAACAACAGCAATGGGGTGGCTCTCACAATGCCATCGATAAGTGGCTCGCTGAAAGACAAGAAGTATTAGTTGAATATTGTCGATTGGCAGGCTTACCGCCTTTTGAAAAAACTGATCGCGCCTTACCGCAAAAAAAAGACATTCAATCTTTTTGCCAATTATTAATGGATTATATTTCAGCTGGGCATTTTGAGGTATTTGATCAAATAGTTATGCAATGCAAAGAAAATGGTCCGAACTCTCTGGCCTTGGCAAAAACAATTTACCCACAAATAGTAATTTCAACCGATGTTGCTTTAACGTTCAATGATAAATACGCCGAGGACTCTCAAGTAGCCTTACACGATAATTTTGACGATAACTTATCGGCATTAGGGCAGTTTTTAGAACAACGATTTGAACTTGAAGATCAATTAATAGAAACTTTGTATAGCAAACATAGTTAGTGAGTTAAAAAAGGTAATTTATAAATGCACAATACGCTGGAGGAGGTCCCACATCTCGCTAGTGCTCGTGTGGGATGACGCTTATATAGTTTTAAAAAGTAATTTATGAATGCACAATACGCTGCATGAGGTCCCGCATCTCGCTAGTGCTCGTGTGGGATGACAGCTTATTTGGTCATAAAAAAACCAGGCATTGCCTGGTTTTTAAGGTCACTAGCTAATTAAAGTTAGTGTGCAGCTTTTTCGTCTACAACAGCGGATGCAGTAACAATGTCTAATAATTCAACTACAAATACTAAGGTTGAGTTACCAGGAATTGGACCTGTACCAGTTGGACCATAGGCCAGCTCAGAAGGAATCACGAATTTATACTTAGAACCAACGTTCATAAGTTGAACACCTTCAGTCCAACCTTTAATTACACCGTTTAAAGGAAATTCAATTGGCTCACCACGGTCATAAGAACTATCAAATGTAGTACCGTCAGTTAACGTGCCTTTATAATGAACTTTAACAGTGTCTGTTGCTACTGGCATTGCACCTTCGGCAGCAGTTAAAACTTGGTATTGTAAACCAGAATCGGTAACAACTACGCCTTCAACTTTCGCGTTATCAGCTAAAAATTGTATGCCAGCATTAACATTAGCTTCGCTTGCTAAAGCATCTGCAGCTTTTTTCTTAGCCGTTACTTCTTGGTCTAGTGACATTAAAATGGTACGAATTTCTTCTTCACTGAGTTGTGAATTTCCAGCTAGGCTTTCAGTAAAACCAGAAACTAATAATTCTTTATCTAAAACAACACCAAATTTTTCTTGTTCAATTAAGTTGTTACTCATGTAAGAACCAATTGAAGCACCTAAACCATAAGATTGCTTTTGTGCATCAGTTTCTAATACAACGGCGGTGTTTTCTTCTTGTTTTTCTTGTTTTTCTTGTCCACCACATGCGGCTAAAGTCATAACGGCTAAAGCAACTAAAGTAGGTTTTGTTATAAATTTCATTTGTTCTCCAAAAAACTAAATATAAGGAGATAACCCCCAAATACACTTAAATTTCGTTAAATTAAGCCCATATACTAGCGACTATTTTTGTAAAAAAAAAGCCCTAAAATGTAGACTAATACTAATTGTAATAAACTTATATGGTGCTAGATAACCGCTTTTAAAGGTTTACTGCTAAAATTCGGAAAAAAACTGCCTTGCTTGGTTTTATTTTCGCTAATTTCTTGGTTATAAATTGTCTTTAGGTCATAAAAGTGACTAAGAATGATTTTACCAGCAGCATTATGTTGTTAGGAGGCTCACAATTAGCGATAATGGCAGCATATAAATGAAAAGGTAAACGTTATGACCGAGCAACAAACATTAGCTCAGGCTCTAGAGAGATTAGATAACTTAGAAATGCGTATCGCTTTTCAAGATGACATTGTTGAACAATTGAATAATGAAATATCAATCCATCAAGAACTAATTAGAAACTTACAAGAACAACTGCGGTTAATTGGTCAACGGGTTAAGGATATGAACACCCAACCATTGGATGGGCCAGTAGACGAAACACCACCACATTATTAATTGCTATATGTGGAGGCAAAAATCTAAGGTTTAAACACCCCAATGACTTGTTCATCGCCACGTACTTGCGGTTCAACTTGTTCTTCCGGTTGTGACATTTGCATACCACAACTAACACAAGTCACTTTTTCTACGCCATGTTCTTTAGTTAGCGCTAAAGAGTCCATAGCTTTACATTTTGGGCAGATGGCACCGGCAATAAATCGCTTTTTCATAAAGTTAACTACAGGTATTAGTGATTAAATATAGTAATATTTTACCTGTTATACCTACAAAGGTATATACCCGTTACCTAGCTAGGTATATAAACAATTACCAATGGCAAAGGCCATAAAGGATATAACATTGATTCTTGCATCCAATCTTAGTATTGACCGAGGGATAAAAAATTTAATTATTGCCTCAAGCTTTACTATCCACCCAGGACACAAAGTAGGATTGGTTGGCGCCAATGGTTGTGGTAAATCATCATTGTTTTCAGCACTGTTAGGTGACTTACAACCAGAAAGTGGTGATTTAGAAATGCCGAGTACGTGGGCAATTGCCACCGTAAAGCAAGAAACTCCAGCCCTGAGTCAATCGGCATTAGATTATGTTATGGATGGCGATAAAGAATTTCGTCAATTAGAGCAACAATTACAACAGGCCAGAAATAACGACAATGGTAGCCAAGAAGCCTATTTATTAAATCAAATAGATACCATTCATGGTTACAGTTTACCCGCCAGAGCCGGTGAATTATTGCATGGTTTAGGATTTAGCCAAGGGCAATTAGCCAATAGCGTTAGTAGTTTTTCTGGTGGTTGGCGGATGCGTTTAAATTTAGCACAAGCGCTAATAAGCCGTGCTGATTTAATGTTACTTGATGAACCAACCAACCATTTAGATTTAGACGCCGTACTCTGGCTGCAACGCTGGCTGAAACGCTATACCGGCACATTAGTGCTGATTTCACATGACCGAGATTTTCTCGATGATGTAATCAATCAAATCCTTCATATTGAACAGCAAAAGGCTAGAATTTACAGCGGTAATTATTCAAGCTTTGAACGCCAACGTGCCGAGCATTTGGCCCAGCAAGATGCCATGTTTGTTAAGCAACAACGAGAAGTTAAACATTTAACCTCGTTTGTTGATCGCTTTAGAGCGAAAGCATCAAAAGCTAAACAAGCACAGTCACGCTTAAAACGCTTAGAAAAATTACCCGACTTGATGCCCTCACATGTAGACAGTCAGTTCAGTTTTAACTTTATTAATCCGGGATACATGCCTTACCCATTGTTATCGATTGAACAGGGTAATTGTGGTTACTCTGAGCACGCCATTATATTAGAAACCGTCAACCTTACTTTAGTGCCAGGTAGCCGTATTGGCCTATTAGGCCGCAATGGCGCCGGTAAATCAACCTTGATAAAATCATTAGCGGGTGAACTTGAATTAATGCAAGGCAGCCGCTTCTGTGCACAAGAATTATCAATTGGTTATTTCTCGCAGCATCAACTTGAACAATTACGCGGTGATGAAACCGCATTAAACCAAATACTGTTAGCCAAAACTGACTTTACCGAACAGCTAGGCAGAAACCATTTGGGCCGTTTTGGCTTTAGTGGTGATCAAGCGTTAAGTACCGTCAATACTATGTCGGGTGGTGAAAAGGCCAGGCTGGTATTAGCGCTTATCGTGTTAAAAAAACCACAGCTGTTACTGTTAGATGAACCAACCAACCATCTCGATTTAGAAATGCGCCAAGCTTTAGTGATGGCTTTACAAGAATTTGAGGGAGCAATTATTTTGATTGCTCATGACAGGTATCTACTCGAATCATGCGTTGACGAGTTTTACATTGTCGGCAACGGTCGTGTAAGTAGTTTCGACGGAGACATCGACGATTATCAAAAATGGCTACAAGACGATAAAAAAGCCAGCCTAACTAAAGACAAATCAGCCAATGAAACAACCGATAAAGTTGACAAGAAAGAGCAACGCCGGCAACAAGCGGAGCTTCGTAAACAAGCCGCACCTTTGCGTAAACAGGTTGATAAACTAGAAAAACAAGTAGAGAAATGGCAAGCAGAGCTTGACGCCATTGAACACGAACTTGCTCAATCAGAAACCTATGAGCATGAAAACAAAGCTAAGCTTAGTGACTTAATGCTAAAACAAGGCAAGTTAAAACCGCAAGTAGAAACCGCTGAAGAGCAATGGATGGAATTAGAAGAGCAGATTGAAGAAATTATTAACAGCTAAGTTCTCGCTGCCAATAATCGTCTGCTCTCCCGGTGGTATTAAGGACAGGCTGTTATTAATACCAAG
>CALJHL010000047.1 GCA_938075435.1 uncultured Thalassotalea sp.
ATTCAAGAAAAGCTCTTCGATGAAAACTTTGTTAAAACTCGTTGCGATGGCTTCGAACGTTTAAGCAAACACGTTCAGGATATCACCCCAGAATCAGTAGCCGAAATCACTGGGGTGAGTAGTCAATTAATTCGCACAGCAGCGAGATCTTATAGTCAGGCAAAACGAGCAATGATCTTTTATGGTATGGGCATAACTCAATATATGAGTGGTACTAATAATGTGATTTCCTTAGCAAATTTAGCCTTAACCTGTGGTCATATCGGCAAAGCAGGCACCGGTGTCAATCCGCTTAGAGGCCAAAACAATGTACAAGGCGCCTGTGACATGGGCTGCTTACCTAATGTTTATCCTGGCTATCAAAGTGTTGACGCTCAACAAAACCAAGACAAATATAGCCAAGCATGGCATACCGAGGTAGCGCAAACACCAGGGTTAACGTCGCTGGGCATGACCAAGGCGGCATTATCAGGAGAGTTTCGCGCCTTACTGCTCTTTGGTGAAGATCCCGTAGTTACCGATCCCGATCAAAATCAAGTTAAATCGTCATTAAAAAATTTGGATTTACTGGTCGTTGCTGAGCTCAGCTTAACCGAAACAGCGAAGTTAGCCGACATTGTCCTACCAGCCGCTTCATTTGCAGAAAAAGAAGGCACATTTACCAATTGCGAGCGAAGAGTGCAGCATTTTAATCAGGTTTTAGCACCGGTTGGTGAAGCGAAAGGTGATTGGCAATGGCTACAGGCACTCGCAAAACAAATGGGCTCCGAGCAATTAAACTGGTCAAATTCCGAACAAATATTTAATGAAATAGCGTCACTCACCCCAAACTATCAAGCAATGAATTATCAAAAACTTAATGATAATTATGGCTTGCAATGGCCCTGCACTAATGACAGTCCGAATGGCACTGATATATTACACCGCACTAGTTTTCCGATTGGCAAAGCCAAATTAATTCCGGTACGCCATAGTGATATAGATGAAATGCCCGATGAAAAATATCCACTGCAATTAACCACCAACCGTCTGCATTTTCATTATGGTTGTGGCTCAATGACCCGCAACTCGCCTTTACTCGAAAGAGAAACGCCCGCAGGTGTTTTATTTATTAACCCGATTGATGCCGACAACCTCAATATTAGTCAGTTAAGTGCTGTCAGCGTTAAGTCTCGTCGAGGCTATTTAGAAACAAGAGCAATGCTTACCAATGATGTTCCGGTAGGACTGGTAAGCATGCCTTATCATTTTAAAGAAGCCCCTTCAAATCAACTAACCAATACCGCCCAAGATCCAATCACTAAAATGCCCGAATTAAAAGCCTGTGCCGTTATGGTTAGCGCATTAGCCCAAGGCCAGACACCAAAAACAATTGAGCAATTGCAGCAGGAGTCATAATATGAAAACTTATTTAATTGATGACATGCAAATATTGCAGCAGCATTTAGCTCAGGACCATCAATATCATCAAGTAGTAAAAGACCGTGATGGTCAATGCCATTGGCAACAAATGCGGGCAACAGAGACTAAACCTTTAATTGATGAAAAACCGCAAAGTTCAGCGAAAGACTTCTTTTTTAGGGAACAAGAAAATCTACTCATTTTTAATGGTGAATATTTTCAAGAAACATTGCCCACGCCTAAACCTTTTGTTTTATTTGGCATGCAAAGCTGTGATTTAACCGCCATTAGTTACCAAGATAAATTCTTTAAGGACGATCCTTATTATCAGGCAAGGCGTAACCAATGCTTATTGGTCGGACTGGATTGTATTTCTCCTTGTCAGCATGGTTTTTGCCCGACAGTGAACGCGGGGCCTGGAGTAAGAGACGATTGCGCCGATCTAATTTTACATCCATTAGCCAATGACCAATGGTTGCTGATTGAACAAACCAACAAGGGCGCGAAATCATTACAAGGCTTAGTGCTTAAATCAGCAGGCAGCGAGCATCTTGTGCAAAGAAATTTAACTTTACAACAATGTGAATTATTATTCCCTGACGATAGCTACCTCATTAAAGGCATTGAAAAACTAAATACAGGCAAGATATCAAATGAATTTTGGCAACAACTAGCCATACAATGTCTTGGCTGCTCGGGTTGTACAACACTCTGCCCTACCTGCTCTTGCTATGGCACCCGCTCAATAAAACAAGGCGACAATACATTTAGCCAACAGCGTTTTTGGGACTCGTGTCTGTATGAGGGTTTTCAACGCGAAGCAAGTTTTAATAACCCGTCGCTGGAAGCTGGCAGCCGAGTACAACGCTTTTGGCAGCATAAGTTTGGTGACAATTTTTTAACTGATTTTTCCCGTTATGGTTGTATTGGTTGTGGCCGCTGTGAACAAACTTGTCCCGGCGTTATCGGCGTTCATTCGGTTATGAAGCGTATAGACCAGGAGAATACGGATGCTTAATCATATTCCTGACAGTATAGAATTAGTTGATTATATTGATGATGGTGAACAAGCTAGGCACTTTCGCTTTCGCTTGCTCAACAGGCAACAAAACAGCAACGACGTCGACAATCATCAATGGCAAAATGTACAACCAGGTCAGTTTTTTATGCTTAATATACCGAGCGTTGGCGAAGCACCATTTACCTTCACTGAACCACCAAACAAGCAAGGTGAATTTCGAGCTTTCATTCGACAAATGGGGCAACTGACTACAAGCTTATTTAGTATGCAAGCCGGCGCTATTCTTGGTGCGCGCGGTCCTTATGGGCGTGGCTGGCCATTAGATAAAATAAACAACAATAATACCCTTATCGTTGCCGGTGGTTGTGGCTTAGCACCTTTGGTTACCCTGATTGATAACTTGCTTGATAAACATAATAACCAGCAACAATTGGTATTAGTGTACGGTGCCCGTAGTAAGGCCGCGCAGTTATTAAGGCCAGAACGGGCTCGTTGGCAGCAAAAGATAAAAATATTTAACACCCTTGATGAGTATGAATCGTCTTGCACGACTACCGATGATTTACCAATAAAATCATCGCCAAAATCAAGCTTAACCACAGTTGAGGGCAGTCCATTAACCATAATATCAGAAGCGCTTAGTGCGTTTACGACTGCGCCAACAACGGCATTATTATGCGGACCCGAAGTAATGATGAACAGTGTCGCAGGCTCTTTAATCGAGAATGGCATGGCAAGCAACTCTATTTTTTTAGCCCTTGAACGACGCATGCATTGTGCACTAGGTCTATGTGGTCATTGCTACATTAATAACCAATATGTTTGTAAAAGCGGACCGACCTTTAGCTGGCAAGAATTGCAGCAACTTAAAAACTGCCCCTGAGCACTGATAACTGATGACTCAAAACTTATAACTCAATCTTGGGTGTGCTGCGCTTTGGCTTTTTCGGCTAAAGCGATGTGCACACTAGCCCTAGCAACAGAGTCCGGGTTTAACGAAATAGAATCAATCCCACAGGCAACCAAGAACTCGGCAAATTCGGGGTGATCAGAAGGAGCCTGCCCACATATACCTATTTTGCAACCACACTGATGAGCAACGTCGATCACTTGCGCAATCATGCGTTTAACCGCATCATTTCGAGCATCAAATAACGTTTTCAGTTCGGTTGAATCTCGGTCAATACCTAACACCAGTTGCGTGAGATCATTACTACCAATAGAAAAACCATCAAACCGCTGAGCAAATTCTTCGGCTAGAATTATATTTGCTGGAATTTCACACATTACATAAACCTGTAAGCCGTTAACTCCTCGAGTTAAGCCGGCTTCACTCATTACCGCCAGCACTTTATCAGCCTCAGTGGGGGTACGACAAAACGGGATCATGACAATGACATTATCAAAGCCCATTTGCTCGCGCACTTTGACAATTGCCTGACATTCCAACATAAAAGCTTCTCGATAAAGCTTATGGTAATAGCGTGAGGCTCCACGTAAACCAAGCATTGGATTTTCTTCTGTTAATTCAAAAAATTCACCGGCTAATAAGCCTCGATATTCATTAGATTTAAAATCTGACATGCGCACAATAACCGGTTTAGGATATTGCGACGCGGCAATTTTAGCCACGCCAAGAGCGAGGTTATCGACAAAATAATCGGCCTTGTTTTCATAGCCTTGACATAACTGGGATATTTTTTGCTTCACCTGGCTATCCGTAACTTTTTCACTATGCAGTAATGCCATAGGGTGAACACCTATTTGGCTGGAAATAATAAATTCTATACGTGTTAGCCCTATTCCGGCAACAGGCAAAGACCACCATTTAAACACCCCATCGGGCATAGCGGCATTGATCATAATATCGGTATTGGTGTTAGGTATGTCCGCTAAATTAACCTCATTCGTTTCATACGCTAACTTGCCCTCATAAACAATACCGACTGTTCCTTGGGCACAGCTCAAGGTTACTTGTTGGTTATTTTTCAGCACTTGGGTGGAATTTTCACAGCCAACAATCGCCGCAATTTTTAACTCTCGGCTAACAATCGCGGCATGGCTGGTTGGGCCGCCAGTATCGGTAATAATACCCGCCGCTTTTCGCATTAAAGGTAACCAGTCAGGATCTGTTCTTTGGGTAACTAGCATCGCACCTTCGGGAAAATTTTCAACATCTTCGGGGTTAACGACTTTAAACACTTTACCGGTAGCAATGGCACTACCAACGCTAGCGCCTTGCACTAATATTTTTGATTTTTCTTTTAGTTTATAATTAACCAATACCGAATGATTTCTTTGCGACTCAACCGTTTCCGGTCGAGCCTGAACAATATAAAGTTGCCCTGAGACTCTGTCTTTTGCCCATTCCATATCCATCGCTTTACCATAATGCTGCTCGATTGTTACCGCCCAGTTTGCCAGTTGTAGTATTTCATCATCAGATAACACTAAACTCATACGCTCATCGTTACTGGTTGCTAGGGTTTCAGTACTTGCCTCAACATTGCTTGACTTCGCATCTTGGTCTTTATTAGGCGTAGCAAAGCACATTTTCTCTAATTTACTGCCGCATTTCTTTTCAATAATAGGAATAAACTGCTGCTTACTTTTACTAGCGGGTAAATTTTTAGCCTTTTGTAATAACGGTTTAAACACCATAAATCGATCTGGGGTGACACTACCTTTGACGATAGTTTCGCCTAGGCCCCACGCGCCGCTGATCTCCACCACATCAGGAAATCCAGACTCGGTATCAAGGGTAAACATCACACCTGCAGCTTGTGAATCTATCATGTGCTGGATACCAACCGACAAGGCGACTTTCTCATGTTCGAAGCCCTGCTTTTCTCGATAAACAATGGCTCTGTCGGTATACAGCGAGGCGAAGCATTGTTTACAGGCATTAAGTAAATTATCAATGCCGACTATGTTTAAATAACTTTCTTGCTGGCCGGCAAAACTTGCTTGCGGTAAATCTTCGGCAGTAGCAGAGCTCCTTACGGCAACGCTCGCTAGAAATGATGTTTGCTTTGCTGGATTCGTTTGCTTTTGTGACTCACTTGTATTTAGTGCAACCCTCTGGTTTTGCGTAATGCGCTCTGACAAGGCTAGGTAAGCTTGACTAATTTCACGGCTTTGTTGCGTAGTAAAGTCACCGCTCGCAATTAAAGCTCTAATAGCACGACCAGCAATAGCTAAAGTTTGTTGACCCGATTGATAAGCATCTATGTGATGTTTTAT
>CALJHL010000048.1 GCA_938075435.1 uncultured Thalassotalea sp.
AAGGATGTACTGATCCTCGACAGGCAGGGATAGCCTTTGCAGAGGCTATGGCTTAAATAGGGTTTTGCGAATTGAGCATACCTTGCTTATAACCGGCACTGCCAACGCCAAATTTTAACGACAACCAAGTAAAGACCATTATGCCGCTAAAGTTGGCAACTAAATCGAGTAAACTAAAGGTGCGAGTTGTAATAAATAGTTGGCTGCATTCTTCGGTAATGCTCAAGGCTAAAATAAATAGTGTGCCGTATTGATTGAGTAAGATGCCGGCAAAATATCGAAACTTTAACGCATAATTAACGACTAAGGCTAACAAGCCATAGATAAAAAAATGACCAACTTTGTCACCATAGGGGAGGCTGTTCTTAATGTCGTTAATAAAAAAATCTTGGCCGCTATTCGCCAAAAATTGAATGGCAAAATAACAAACAAAAAATAGTAGTGCTACAAGTTTCATTGGCTACCTAAACGAGCTGTTATTTACAAAAGCCGCTATTGTAAGCAATTGCCGGATAAAGTCTGTACTAAATTGTTAATAACCCGTAAATAAAGCTCGATGATGAAAACGCTTAAAGGTAAAGCAAAGCCGTTAACACCAGTAACCAATTTAGTCGTTTAAACTGGCAACTATTGCTAGGCATTCACTAATGCTCTGACAATGTATTTTACTAATACAGCATTCACCTTGCAATGCCGCATGCGAGCGCACGAGTTCTAACAGGTTGTCGACACTAGCGGTGGCCAGTGGACTGCAACTGGCACTATTGGCTTGCACATCAGACAAGCTAAATACTTGCCCTTGGCTATCAATTAGCACATCTCGCTCAGTAAAAATAAACAACAGCATTTCTTCATCATCAGCCCAGGCTTGGGCCGACTCGATATAAATTAGTTCATCTTCACCATCGTGTTTCAGTAGTGTTGGCCAGTGGATCATTGTTTGGTTTCAGCCTTTGGCGTTATTGCTGGTTGCTGGTCAGCAGCTGCTGAGTTGGCGACTAAGCTGTGGCCTGGAAATTCCTTAATGTAGACGTCTTGTTTGGCGTAAGGGATCTCAATATTGTGTTCAGCAAACGTTTTATAAATAGCCCTGTTGAGGTGATGCAGAATTCGCCCGCGTAAAGCCGGTTCGCTGATCCACCCCATTAATTCAAAATCTAAACTCGAGCCGCCAAACGTTCGAAAGCGCACCACCGGCTCAGGGTATTTACATAAACCGTCATCGGCGGCGGCAATGTCCATTAGAATTTTTTCCACTAAATCAATATCACTGCCATAGGCGGCGCCTACTTGCGCCCGGATCCGATACTTAGTACTTGGTCCACCGGATTCATTAATAACCTTGGTATTCCCCATCACCGAATTTGGTACGGTAACTTCAATGTTGTCACGGGTTAAAATTCGGGTACTACGTAAACCAATATTGGTTACTTCACCGCGCTCACCGCTTTCTAAGACTATATAGTCGCCAATTTTATATGGCGCATCGGCCATAATAAATACCCCAGAAAACAGGTTGGCTAGTGTGTCTTTCGCGGCAAAACCAACGGCGATACCGACAATACCCGCCGATGCTAGCCAAGCCGACATGTCGATATCCCACGACGACAAAATATAATAAACCGACAGTGCGATAATTAAAATTAAGGCTAAATTATCAAACAGCGGTAGCGTTTGTTGATGTAGGATAGGGAAGTGTTTTTTATTAATCGCCACCCGATGCAAAACAATGCGGGTAATGCGTAAGATGAACAAGGTCCATAATACCAGCAAAATGGTGTACAGCACCGGAAACATAATGTCAGTGATTGCTACCGGCAGTTTAACCACGCTCGAGGCAATCGACAAACCCATTACCAAGATAGAATAAAATACCGGTTTATGTAATAAATCCACCAGTTGGTCGTCAAATTCGGCAGTGGTTTTGGCGGTCATCCGTTTTACATAGGCGATAATGATTTTATCGAGGATCCAGGCAACTATCCACGAGGCCACCAGAATAATGGCGGCATGTATAATAGGGTTTTCACCTATGTAGCTTAAATAATGAATGAGCTCGCTTTTCCAATTTTCCATAATGTCTCTCGTACTGATTAGTTATTACTGAATAAAGATTTTTTTTGGGCTTTGTTACGCCGTAAATTTAAGCGCGTGTCGTTGAACATGTGTTTGCAAAAACAAGGTAGCACAGTTAACTCGGTGTTGGCGGGCAACCCCTTGGCCAGTCGAATAATTTGCTGATAGTAAAAGCTTACCGCGCCCACGTTATTAATGACTTTAATTAAACCCAGTGGACTGTTATTGCCGCAAAAGCCATTGCCTAATTTTAAATTGTGTTCAAAGTCATCTATATTTTCAACCGTTTTCTTAATTAACTGGCTAGAAATGTCCGGCTGAGTACACAGCGGTCGAGCTAAGCCAACCAGATCAATTTCACCACTGCTAATGGCTTGCTCCATTACGGCTCTACTGCGAAAACCACCGGTGATCATAACCGGTATGTTGGCGGCGGCTTTTATGGCGGTGGCGTATTCAATAAAATAAGCTTCGCGCTTGCGGGTACTGTCTCTAACTTCTGTTGCCGCCACTCCCATTAAGCTCAGTTGCTCGTAGGTGCCGCCAGAAATTTCTAGTAAATCGATACCATCTTCGCTTAACCAACTGGCAACTTGAATGCATCCTTCCAGGCTAAATCCGCCTTTTTGAAAATCAGCTGAATTAAGTTTTACGGCCACCGGAAAATCAGCACCAACGGCTTTGCGCACCGCTTGTACTACCTTGCGGGCGAACCGAGCGCGGTTTTCTATACAACCACCCCATTGATCTTGGCGTTGATTGGTTTTTGGTGATAAAAACTGACTAATTAAATAACCATGCGCACAATGAATTTGCACGCCAGTAAAGCCGGCATCTTTTGCTAAAGCGGCGGTAGTGGCAAAGCGTTGAATAATTTCGGCAATTTCAAGTTGGCTAAGCGCTCGGGGCTTTGAAAATGACCCCAACATTTTTAGCTGCACGTTTGAAGGTGATAAGGGTTGGCTGTTTACCAAACTTGGGCATTGTCGGCCGGGATGACTAATTTGCATCCACAGATGATTGCCGCCAATGGTGCCAGCTTTCGCCCATTCACTAAATTTATCGAGGCCACTTTCGTCTTCCAACACCACATTTCCAGCTCGTTCCAAATAGCGCCTATCAACCATGACATTACCGGTAATATGCAAGCCAGTGCCACCTTTCGACCAGGTACTGTAAAGTTGATTAAGTTCTGCAGTTGGGCGGTCAAAAGCGTCGGCTAAGCCTTCTGTCATCGCACTTTTAGCGAGTCGGTTGGGAATGGTTTTACCACAAGGTAATACCAAGGGTTGCGCCAATGGAGAAGTCATTAAAAGTCCAATGTTGTTATTATTTTAAGGATATTACCTTGTTATAGATTACCAGTTATCCAATCACATAACACCGTATAAAATTCATCGCTGTGGGAGATAAAAGGCGCATGCGATGCTTTCTGAAATGTATAGCAGTCACTGTTCGGCAATAGCTTGTCTACTTGGCTTATCACCGCTTTTGGTACCAACGAATCTAACCGGCCATACATGCGTAAAATGGGGATCTCTAATGCCTGAATTTTACTGCGTAAATCCACCGTTTCCAGTAACGACAACGAATCGTCTAATGTCTGGTTGCTGGGTTGTGGATATTGATCCACTAATTGTTTAATCACTTTAATATCTTGGCGGACGTGTTCACTGCCCATTGCTTGTATTTTTAAAAACCCGGCAATGGTTTTCTCAGCACTAAAGCTGAGTTGTTGATGAAATGATTTTAATAATTCGGCGTTGATACCAGGCCAATTTGGCTCGGCAACAAAACAAGGTGAGCTGGTAATCGTAACCAAAGCTCGTACTTTATCGCCATGATGTAAAGCCAAATCACTGGCAATTAGGCCGCCAAGCGACCAACCAATAATTAACGCCGGCGTGGTTATACACTCGGCCACCATCGCACTAATTTGTGGCAAACTATAATCGGTTAGCTGCATGGCGTGGTTTTGTCCAAAACCGGGTAAATCAATGCTGATCACTTCAAAATCGCTGGCTAAACGCGAAGCAATTGGCTGAAATATGGCGCTGTTTAAGCCCCAACCGTGAAGAAAAACAATCGGTATGCCGCTGCCAACACTGTTAAATTGCAATTGATCTGCCATGCTTATGAACTATATTTAAAAAACCATGGTTAATATAGTACGCAAAGGAGTGTGTATATGGAAATTTCTTATTGGCAAAAAGTTAAATATTATTTTGCTCAAAACTACGCCGCTAAATTTATCGCCCTCAAGCAGCATTATGTCACTAGCGTCCATCGCTGCGATCTTTGTTTACAACCCAGTGATAAATTTAGCTTATTGTGTAATACCTGTTTTACTGATTTACCGCGCTTTGACTTAAGCGCATGTCAGGGCAATTTACTTAATCATCCGCAAATAAATCGACAGTTACCGCAAATTAGCTTTGATAAACTCATTGCTATTGGCCCTTACCAGTGGCCGTATAACCAATGGATCAGCCAACTTAAATATCAGCATCGTTTTGAAGTAGGGCAATTACTGGCGCAAATTTTTGCCGCTCATTTAACGGTAGAATTACTAACCGACAACTTGCCCGAATTGTTTATGCCAGTGCCTTTGCACAGTCGCCGTTTAAAGCAACGGCAATACAATCAGGCGGCGCTAATTAGTTATAAATTAGCGCAGTTACTCGGCTGTAAGCATAATGGTGCAATAATAAAGAGGGTGGTTAATACCCTACCGCAGGTGGGGCAAGGTGGTGCTAGTCGGCGCCGAAATTTAAAACACGCCTTCACGTTAGGGTCGATGGCAACCTTGCCTAACCATGTAGCAATAGTTGACGATGTCTTAACGACTGGCGCAACCATGAGTGAAATTTGTAAGTTGTTAACCGCGCACGGGGTCAAACAAATTACCGTGCTTACGGTTTGTTTAGCGCTAAAGTAAACCGCTGATAAACCGGTTTACTTTGCCGCTAACGTTATTACTTTGGACTGGTTTCGACACTAAATGCTTTTGAGAAAAACAACGCATTAGCGACAATTTTAGAAGTCCCTTGCCAATAACCTCTAAACACTAAGTTTTCGGTACTGGCAATAATACGACCTTCGCCGACATTATGCGCGACAATGGCGGCATTATGAGCGACTAAACTGGTCATTTCGTCGGCGCTGTAACCACTAAGTAACGGCTTGTCTTTATATCCTGCTATTAACATAAATGGTTTTGAAGGCTGTTCCATCATCACCATCCGATTTTTAAATATGGCTAAATCAGAATTATGATAGCCAAACATTAATGGATGGCTTAAATCCACTTTGGTGTTAAAAATAGCACCGGCAATACGCTGTTTTGCTTCTTGTTGTTCTTTGTCGCCATAGCTTAAACCGTCGGTGTCAAAGGCGCGATTAATGGCATTTTTACTAATAAAATTGGCTTCTAATAAACTCCGTCCAGACAACCATCTTAACGCCGTTTGTTGCGCGTAAATGATACCGCCTTTTTGTAACCACCTTTTTATTTTGGTATTAATGGTATCGCTTAAAAACGGATATTCACCATCTACTAAAATAATATGGGTATATTTAGTGACATCAATTTCGTGAGTTCGATGTAAATCAACAATGCTAACCGGAATGCCTAATACCTCATCAAGGTAGTACAGCATGTGGCCAGC
>CALJHL010000049.1 GCA_938075435.1 uncultured Thalassotalea sp.
TCCTGTCGCTAATTCATGTTCGTCAATAGTATCTGAGAGCATTGAATCGAATACAATAATATAGGCTACAAAAAACACCTGCGAAACACCTGAACATGCAAATACCAGCGCCAATTTAGTTGACATAGCTAGCGGCTGAAAAGCACCCGCTAAATACATAATGATTGGTGTATAGGCAATAAAAGCAGCTATCAATATAGTCACAGTGAGGGTTTTAGTTTTATCAAAGTATAGAGAGAACTTTTTGGCAATATAAGGGGCAAACGGCAGTGAAGCAAGTTGAGCCACCACTAATATCGCTAACTGCTCTGTTGAAAAGCCATACAGGTAACTTGCGACATAAATAATAAGTGTTTGGGTAATACCCGCCATTGTCATAAATACTAACTTAGTGAAAAACAAAATCCTAAATGACTTTAATTTTAAAGTAGAGAACACTGTAATAAACGCTAATAAAGGATGTTTTGCATGCGGGTTATCGACAGGTGCAGATAGGTTTTTAATTTCAGATTTAGTACTATAAATTGACCATAGCATAGCAACAGTAGCGACAATACTTGCAAATAAAGCAAAGCCCGAATAACTATCCCCGTTTAACATGCCATTAGGGAATGCTGCTGATTTAGGGAAAAAAACTGTAAAAGCAATAATTGTCAGTAAAACGCCTGCTAAATAACTAAAGAAAACTCGATAACTGACCAAAGTGGTTCGCTGATGATAGTCTTTCACCATTTCAGCACCTAAAGATAAATGTGGTACATAGAACAAAGTTAAGGCTAACCTTACGACAATTGCCCATGACAGCATCCAACCGAATAGTCCCATTTCAGTTAAGCCCTCAGGAGGGCTGAATAAGGTATAAAAAGCGATACCAAAAGTAAGGGCACCGGCCAACATAAAGGGGTGACGTCTTCCCCATTTAGACTTTAACTGATCTGACATTTGGCCAACCATAGGATCGGTCACAGCATCGACAACCAAAGCGAGTAAAGCAGCAACTCCAGCAAGACTACCTGATAAGCCTAAAACTTGATTGTAATAAAAAAATAAAAAAGTACTAAAAGATACGGCTTTCATGCCATCAGCCATTTGACCAATACCGTACCCAATTTTTGTTGATAACTTCATTGCAATATCACCTTACTAGCCTTTTATTTTATTAACCCCTAAGACAACTTGTCTTTGATAATGGCTTTGTTGTGTTTTAATTATGTAAACACCCTACTAGATCAGGCCTTTTAAACCTGTTACCTATGTAACATATAAAACATCACACAAAACTCATATCAACCTAGCTAATGACCTTGGTTGAAAATTAAAAGTAGTCACATACGATACACTAAAAGTGTTAATTACATGGCATATTAAAGCTTGTTTGAGCCTGATACTTGTAAATACCTAGTTATTAAGCAAAACAAATATTTCATGAGGTATTTTCAAATCAACCTCTCCAACCATTTATTACCTTTTTACGAGTGATACTTGAACAATAAAAATAAAACTTTAGCAGATAAAAGCTTGTTAAGTCTTACTTGGCCAATCTTTATCGACCTGTTTTTTATATTTATGATAAATGTGACTGATGCTTGGTTTTTAAGTCAAATATCAGATAATGCGGCGGCAGCAGCTGGCGCAATGCTCCCTATATTGGGTATTGGTTTTGCTTTTTATAGCACGCTACATCAAGCGGGTAATAGTGTAGCAGGACAACGAATTGGAGCAAAAGATCATAAAAAGATTGCCAGTACTTATGGCATTTTAACGCTTTTACTCTTGATTGCTGGTTTAATCATGGCAGCTATTTTTTTCTTGGGTGCAAGCACTTTTTCATCTTGGATGGGCTTATCAGGTGACATCGCACAAATGTCACAAGTGTACTTATCAACATTAGGCTTGGGCACATGGATACTTGCCTTGCGTTTTGCCACTAATTCCATCTTAGCTTCTCAAGGTAAAACCACCTGGAATATGTGGTCAACCACGCTAATGTCTTTAATCAATATTATCGGTAATTATATTCTAATCGATGGCAAGTTTGGCGCTCCCGCAATGGGAATCCAAGGGATTGCTATCGCGTCAATAATTGCATGGCTTGCAAGTTTATTATTCAATATTGTAATTATTACGTACCACTTTAAAGTATCAATTGTTTTCCCTCGTTCTTGGCTATCTCTTAAAGAGCATAGTGTACCCCTAGTGAAAATAGCAGCGCCTTCTGTTATTGAACCCTTATCTTGGCAGCTTGTACAACTATTAATGACCACAATGGTTGTAGTAATGGGAGCTACCTCTTTAGCTACAAGGATTTATTGTTTTAATATAATCTATATAGGTATTCTGTATGGATTTGCTATCAGCGCTGGTGTTCAATTAAAAGTGGCCTATTTAATGGGAGCAAATAAGCCTAAAAGTGCTCAAAATGAGCTGATTACAGGAGTAAAAATTGGTTTAATTGGTATCGTTATATTCCTCATTTTTATCATTAGCTTTTCACAACTGCTCTTTCAAATTTTTACTGACAATCAAGAAATTTGGCTTTTAGGTGGTTCTATTTTACTCATATCTATTTTCAGTGAAATTGGTCGCTCTCTTAACTTAATAGTTGGTGCCTCATTGCGAGCTTGTGGTGACGCAAAGTTTACTTCCATCGTTGGTTTTACCAGTATGTGGTTTATTGCCCTGCCATTAGCTTGGTATTTTGGTATCTACCTATCATGGGGCTTAGTGGGAATATATATTGGTGCAAGCCTTGACGAAGCATTACGTGGCACAAGCAATATTTTAAGGTGGAACTCTGGAAAATGGCAAAGCAAAGGTTTATACGCTAAGAAAAATTAATAAGTAGCTTAAATTATGAAGACAGCCCTATCAGCTTAATGAAATTAAAACCTTGCCACTGTTTTGTGTATCGATAAGAATACTCTAAGGCACTAAGTGCCCCAAAGCGCCACAGGACAAAGAAAGTTAAGTCAGCTTTTTGACGAGATAAATGGCTCTCATATTTTTGTATTCACTGTAAGAATCATTTAGGTATCTTTGAATTTTTTGTTCAAAGTATTCCATGTCTTTTTCATATCGGCAATGAAACCCGATAACTAGCTTCCCATCTTCATCATATAACTTTGCACGTATATCATTAAGTCCACCATCAATTGAAAATTGACAGGAAGATAAATCAACAACTCCCAGCGCATTAAAACAAGTTCGGCTAATATCATCTAAGATAAGGTGCACATTTTCAGCATCTTTGACTAGTATTTTAGTAGGTAAAATAGGCATAATAATCTCCATTAGTTTTATTTGAGTCTGATCACTATTACGCTATTCAAAGCCGCCAATTTCAATCAACTCGATATAGCTCAGCAAAGCTTCAACTTGCCCTATTTGACACAATTCAAAAGGTGTTTTATGCCCACAAGACGGTATTTTGTATCTTTCAAACCAATGTATAGCTAGGATATTACACCCCGCCCAACCCATTAGCTTCGGAAATAACTTTTCTTGTTGTTCTTGAGATAATAAATGCCCAAAACGTGAGCCAAGTTGTTCGCATATATTTGGTCTGCTTGCTTCAAGTCCCCTCACGCCCTCACTAAGCTTTCGAAGTTTTTCTATAGAACCAACTTCAGATAATTTCCCCCACAATCGCTCGATATTATCAAGCGTGGCTATTAGTTCTTGCTCATTCACTATCATCATTTTTAACCTCATAAGGTAGCTGTAATTGGTTATTGACCTTTGTATCTATCTGCTCTTGGTATTGCTTCGGGTAGGGTTTTATAAAGCCAGGACTTATCATGTTTATAGCACCAGTAATAAGAGGCTTTCACATCGTTTTGAATTTTCCCGCGGCTAGCTTTAGTGTGGGTAGTCAAATAAACAGTAATTGATTGGCGATGTTTATATCGTTTTTGATAAAAACGCAGCTTGTTTCGAAGTTTTTTCACTACCGGAAATTGCGTTAAAATTTGCTCAACGGCTCCAGTTGAGCAATGCATTAGCTTGGCAATATCTTGTGTTTTGCGACCTTCTTTTAGCCAGTCCAATATTTGCTTACGTTCAAACGAAAACAAAAATTGTTCACGTCTTCTTATCTCAAAACCATGTTGTAATGCGGTTGATTTAGCAAAACCTACACTAACCTTCGCGCTTTTTGCTGCTTGCCTTAGGCTTTCACCTTCACTTAGTTTCTTGAGTATCTTGTTTATCTGATCCCTAGATACTCTTTCATGCGATGTCTGCGGACTTTCACAATCAATACTTTGATCTTCAAGCGAACTATAACTGCTCATGAATTTTTCAAAACTTCCAAACAAATGAATAATAACGAGTAAATGTTTCAGCGGGTGATGCTGAGCTTCAGGCTGATAAATAAGGTTGGCGGGGAAAGAGCGAATAGCTTGATGGGAAAACAAAGCGCTATATAACTCCTTAGGTAATGCTTCTTGCCAGTAATTATCAAGAGAATCAAACCAAGCAGCTTGTTT
>CALJHL010000050.1 GCA_938075435.1 uncultured Thalassotalea sp.
TCTTCGCCAAAGCGCAAATGATGGGTTTAGATTCGCCATTATACTACTACGTAAGTGTTGACGCGAAAGATTCAAGCACTTATGCCGGCCACGTATGGCACTCTGGCTTAGGTTTGCCTGACCGAGATTACTACTTCAACGACGATGCGCGCTTTGTGCAAATGCGTGCCGATTACGTCGCTCATATCACCAAAATGTTTGAACTTGCCGAACAAGCCAACCCACAAGCTGCGGCAACAAGCATTATGGCACTTGAAACCAAAATGGCTAAATTACATTGGACCCGTGTTGCTCTTCGTGACCGTGAAAAAATGTACAACAAGTTTGCCGTAACCGATTTAAACACCGCTACCGATAAATTTAACTGGAACGCCTGGTTAGAAACATTAGGGGTAAGTGATCAAGCCAACCTAATTTTAAACCAAACCGACTTTGTGAAAGGTTTTGGCGAGTTAGTTGCCGAAACTGACATGCAAGCTTGGCAACACTTTTTAAACTGGCAAGTGATTAACGGTTTCTCTTCGTCATTAACCGAACAACTTGGCCAACAAGATTTTGAGTTTTATGGTAAAAACATTAACGGTCAACAACAACAAAAACCTCGTTGGAAACGCGGTGTAAGCCTAGTTAACGGTAACTTAGGTGAAGTTATTGGTAAAGTTTACGTTAAACGTCACTTTACTCCAGCGGCAAAAACCAAAATGACCAGCTTAGTTGAAAACTTACGTGGTGCTTACGGTGAATCAATCGATTCTTTAGAATGGATGACTACAGACACTAAAAAAGCGGCGCGCGTAAAACTTGCGGCGTTTACTCCTAAAATTGGTTACCCAGATCGCTGGGAAGATTACTCAGCCATCGAAATTTCGGCTGACAGCTTAATTGCTAACCTGATCAGCGCCGATCATGCTGGTTTTGCTAAAAACATTAAAAAATTAGGTGGTCCAATTCACACTTGGGAATGGGGCATGACGCCACAAACCGTAAACGCCTATTACAACCCAACGGTTAACGAAATTGTTTTCCCAGCGGCAATCCTACAACCACCATTCTTTAACTTAGCAGCAGACGACGCGGTAAACTACGGCGGAATTGGCGCGGTTATCGGTCACGAAATGGGCCATGGTTTTGACGACCAAGGTAGCAAATACGATGCCGACGGTAATATGAAAAACTGGTGGACTGAGCAAGATTTAATAGAATTTAAAAAACGCTCTGGCCAACTTGTTGAGCAATACGACGGTTACGCTGTATTTGACGACTTAAACGTTAATGGCAAACTAACCCTTGGCGAAAACATCGGTGACTTATCGGGTTTAACCATTGCTTATCGTGCTTACAAAAACTCACTTAACGGCGTTGAAGCCCCAATTGTTGACGGCTTAACCGGTGACCAACGCTTCTTTATGGGCTATGCCCAAGTATGGCGTGGTAAACGCACCGAAAAAGCCATGCGTGAACGTGTTGCAACCGACCCGCATTCACCAGCTCACTTCCGTGCTCTTGGCTCATTGTCAAACATGAACGAGTTCATTGAAGCCTACGGCATTAAAGAAGGCGACGCCATGTACATCGCCCCTGAAAAGCGCGTAAAAATCTGGTAATTGCCCAACCTCAATAAACCACCACAAAACAGAGAGCTTCGGCTCTCTTTTGTTATCTGGTCACACACCTATATCTCTTTTATCTGGTCACACACCTATATTGCGTTATAGGTGTGTGACCAGATAAATATATTTTAATAAACTCACAGTTATGCCATTATTAACAATAAATGTTAAACTCATGATCATCAGGTATTAAAAAGGAAATGTTATGGTAGATCATAAGAATGAAAATGAAAATGAAATAACTACTAACAATCAACCGGCAAACTTCAAAAATACAGATGAACAGCAATCGTTAACACCTGCCGATACTCGCCGTATGTTTTTAAGTAAATTCGGTAAACTTGCCGTAGTCACGCCAATAGCGTTAACAGGGTTAATGACCCCAAAAACTTCACTGGCGGTTAATTCCAATGCCTGCAAACCAAACCCTGGAAACGGTAACGGTGGTAATCCTCATTGTCCGAAATCAACAAAAAAACCTAAAGGCTTTTAGTTCAAAAAGTGTGTTTGCCTCGTTCCTTTTTCTACCGGTGTAACCAGATAAAAGCCCCCGAACAGCAACCGAAACTAGAAAACTAGCCTAGTTCCTCGTTCCTAGTTCCTAGTTCCTCGTTCCTTTTTTATAGGTGTGTGACCAGATAACAGACCAGATAAAACGGCTAAAATAGCCGGTTTAGCAATTAAAGCTGGTATTTTAAGTCATCCTAAATATAATGTAGTATGTCGTAGTAAAAATATGATATTGCAGGAATAATCTCTATCCTAGCTTTAGTGATTAAGCTTTTATGATCAGCAGTTAATTTAAAATGCTATATGCAAGGTAGCGAGAAGGAAATAATAATGACGAATAACAATAAAACAGCAGTAGACAGTCAGCAAAACCATGAGCAAAGCCATGAGCAAACTCGTCGTAGCTTTTTAACTAAGTTTGGCAAATTAGCCACGGTAACGCCGTTTGCGTTAACCGCACTGATGAGCCCGGTTAGCTCAGCAGCGCCAACATCTTGTAGAGAGAACCAAGAAAACAAGCATTGTCCTGCAAAGGCAACTAAGAGCAAGAGCTCGACTTTTTAAATAGTGAACCACTGGTTAGTGTCTTTCCAAGCTAACCATTTCCAAGCTAACCATTTCCAAGCGGATCACTTTGTCTTGGCTTACTTCTCAGGCCAAACCGGCTTAACCAGGCCAGCCCCAAAATAATCACAAAGTACGCGGCATTCGCAGGGGCTTGTAGCTGAAAGTCGACACTAATGTGCATTAACATACCAATAATTGCCATACTAGATCCAAAGCCAAGGCCTTGCATTAACACACTGCGGCGCTCGCGCATTGCCACTAATGCATGCCATAAACTCAGCAGTACAATCATGCCTAAACCAATGGTTGCCGGTAATCCATATTCAACCGCAAACTGGGCATAATCGTCATGGGCATGATCATAATAACCAAAAACATCATTACCTTGAACACTCGGGAAGGTGGAATAAAAGCTACCGCCACCGGTCCCGGTTTCTGGGAATTGCTTGATTAACTCCAAGCTATACACATTTACTTCATCTCGGGTTTCACTCGCCATACTGGTTTGCTCAATACGTTGCTTTACCTTATCAATGCCAAAATAGGCACCGAGGATAAAGGTATCAATAACCAAGAGGCTTACTAACAGCAACGCTAAGTTTTTATTCTTGTTTTTTATCAACCAAAGCGCCAAAACACCGGTAAGGGTTATGGCCATAAAAAATGCACTATTACCCATGCGCGAACGAGACAAAACTAGTGCGATAACCATAATGGCTAAGGCAATACGAACCGCCGCTTTACCCGCCAAAAAAGTGTTAAGCATATGGCGCATTTTGTCTTTACGATTTAAGGCTGAGGTTTGTACTAAACCGGCAACCATATAACCCACACCAATGGCTAAACAAAGTAATAAAAAGTTAGCAAAATGATTTTTATAAATGAAACTACCGTTAGCGGTATCGGCGTTTTTTAAACCTAAAAACCAGGTTAAATCATTACCCGACAAGGCTTGTAAACTGCCATAAACCGCTTGTAAGGTGCCGGCAACGACAAAGGTAAGCATTAACCATTTTAAACGATGATAAGTATTAATTAGCACTAAAGTAACAATTAACAGTAGGTAATAACTTAAGCCTTTCATAAAGGCTATTTTAGAGGCGACAACGTCTAACGAAATTGTCATCCAAGCATCATTAACAAAAAATTGTTGAATGGCAAAGCTGTTGGGGCTAACAATATTTAATAACTGTGGTGGTAAAGGGGTAAACTGTAATAATTGCCATATTTGAAACAGTCCTAACACCACAACTAATGGTTTGTAGGGTCGCAAGCAGGCACGAATTTTTGGCAGCGAATACTGCAGAAAAATAGCAATAAATAACCAATAGCTGACCACTTCCATAATTGACCAAGCCCAAATGCGGTTTGAGCCTAATGGAATTGGCAACCACACTAACAGCAGCAATAAAGTGAAAAATAAGCCATTGTTGCTGTTAAGAAGGGTAAAAGGTTGAGTTAAATAAGAAGACGTTGCCGAGCGTTGCATAATTAGGGGATACTCATCATAGTTTATCGTTGGCGCAGCGGATTGATGAAAAATATTGCCGCTAGGTACTTACCATTAACGAACTAATAAACCACAATAACCCGATAAAACCAAGAAAAAAATTAGCCTAGTTAAGTTTGCAATTAATTTGCCGACACCGAAACAATCCCGCCGCCTAACGTACCAAGATCAATGGGTGAATCTAATTCGCTCTCATTAGGTGCCAAGACCATAAGTGGTTGAACACTTTCTTCCGTCGTTTGGGTTTGCTCAGTGGTACCGTTAAGTTGCTCAGAGGCCAACTTACGTTGTTCAGCTTGTTGTTCAGCGATAAGGTTAGCCTTGATTAACTCTAGTTGGTTTAATCGCCTGGTAAGAGTGGCTGCTGCAGCTTTTTCTTCAACCGTTTTCATTGGGCTAGGCTCTGGCTGGTTAACAACATTGTTACGCTCTACAGCATTATCATTACTAACAGTGTTTTCAGCGTTGTCAGTTGTTTTTGCTTGATTAGATTGCGACAATTCAGTCGCAGAAGACAGTTGTTCGACAACTGCTTGGCCTTGACTTTTGTCAGCAGGATCATCATCGACCACTAAATTTAGAGGAAAGTTGTCATTGCCTTTAAAAGCATTTACCATACTAAATGAGAGGGCAAAAAAGAAAAGCACTAAAATTATAAGATTTTTGCGTTCCATTAACCTACCAACTGTGAGTAATCCATGTGTTATCATCTTTAATAATAACACATCATAGCCATTAAAAAAAACACAATTTTATCAGGCTATTGATTATAATAAATTAACAGCCAATATCACTGACATTTGCACAAAAATTTAATTGCTAAAAAGCCTTAAACGCTAACGCCATCTAAACTAAGTTAGTTATAGTCATAAGCTCAATATTTATGATAATATTTTGTATATTGCCTTAATTTCCGTAAAACTTGTTGCGCTAGGTCAATATCTAAAAATATTAATATTAACTATAAAAATAAAGTCGCGTATATGTTTATTGCAAATACATGTATAGCGAGCAATTAAAATGATAATTACAGGGTTTTGCATTAATGACGTTTTTTAGTAAGTTTTGTGTAGTTTTGTTTTGTGTTATGCAATTTAATGGCATTGGCTATGCGTCTACTTTAGATGCCAAAAGTCTTAAGCTTGCTGGCGGGAAGTTCACTCCTAGGCTTTATGCTGACCTGCAATATACCGATAACCTGCTCGATACCCCTAACAACGAAGTTTCAAGTTGGATCAGCCATATTGTTCCAAGTTTTGAATTAAAACATCAAAAAAATAAAGACCAATACCTACTGCAATATCAATTAACCAATGTTTTAAACTTTGCCAGCAGCGATGACAATTACACCAATCATCAATTAAACGCGGTTGCCAATATTGACTTGCAAACCCGGCATCGCCTGCAGTTTAAAGGGGGGTATGGGTTTTTAAATGAAGAGCGTGGCGATGGTTACTCTATTGGTAACGGTTTTCGCTTACAAGAGCCAACTCGCTATGACGTATTCGACGCTAGCGCTATTTATTCTTATGGCGCGCAAAATGCGCAGGCCAATATTGATGTAAAATTATCTTTTGAAGACATTCGTTGGGATGATTTTAAGCTGGTTGATGAACCAAGCACTGTTGAAGATTTAAATCAAAATGCCGAGCGCGATTACTTGAACAGTCGCTTGGCAAGTACCTTTTATTATCAAACCGGCGCTTATACCAAAGCCACCTTTACCGCCGGTGTCGATGAGTTTGATTACACCAATGAAAACCACGAATTACCTAGCTTAGACAGCAACGGCAGCTTTGCTTTTTTGGGTGTTGAATGGCAAGGCACGGCGTTAACGTCAGGTTTTTTTCGGCTAGGTTATGAGTACAAACATTACGATGCCTCGCAGCGGGATAGTATTTCTGGTCTTCGCTGGCAAGTTGGGGTAATCTGGGAGCCATTAACCTATTCGACGGTGAATTTTTCAACCTACCGCAGCACCGAAGAAACAAAAGGCCAGGGTAGTTATATTGAAAACACCACGCTTGAATTAAGCTGGTCGCACCGATGGTTAGAACGCTTTTCTACAGAATTTGCCATTGCCTTTGAAGATGATGAATACGGTGAAACCAAGCGTAAAGACGATAATAGCGGCATTAGCGCCACCTTAAATTATCATATGCAACGTAATTTAGAGCTTGCATTTACAATAGTAAGAACAGAACGTAGTAGTAATTTTGATTCGGTTGAGTATGTAGGCAACTCATTCGAATTAGCCGTAAATGCCTCATTTTAATAAGTGATTTTATGTTCCCGTTTTTTAAAATTTTTCATTTAACTAAGTTTATCTCAACACTGTTAGTACTGTTAGCTTGGGCCATAAGCGGCCAAGTTCAAGCGGAACAACAAGCGGCAACATCGTACCGATTAGGCTCCGGCGATACCATTACCATTACCGTATTTGGCGAGCAAGAATTGTCAAAACAAGCGATGCT
>CALJHL010000051.1 GCA_938075435.1 uncultured Thalassotalea sp.
GTAACCGTGTCAACGTCCTTTCAAGTTTAAGCGCTCGCTCTGGCAACTGGGGTGTATTTATACGTGCTAACGCTTATTACGATGACGAGTATGAAAATCAAGACACCGATAATAACTCACCGGGAACATACAATGCTGGTGCTCCTTATAACATTGACAACAGCCAATACCCACAACGAAGTAAAGACCGTATGGGTAAAGATTTTGAAATACTAGATGCCTTTATTGAATATGACGGCGAAGTGTTTGATAGCTCGTTTAATATGCGTATAGGTCAGCAGGTTGTTAGTTGGGGTGAAGCATTAGTTACTCCTAACGGTATCAATTTTGCTAATACACCAGTAAATGCCGTAAAACTATTCACGCCAGGTGTGTCGTTAAATGAAGTATTTTTACCGGTAGAACAAGCTTACGCTCAATTCCAGTTAAACGATAATATGTCGTTAGAAATGTACTACCAATGGGAATGGGAACGTAATCGTATTCCACCGGTAGGCTCTTACTATTCTACTGTAGATATTCTTGATGAAGGCGGTGAAAACTTACTTGTACCTGCGTCATTTATTAATTATCAAGGCTTAAGTGGTGCCCTTGGCCCTGAAATGGCTGCTATGACCTCTGTTGGCTTAAGTGACTATTTAGGAAGTGCTCCATTTTCACCACCTTTTAATGGTGGTACCTATGCAACTATTGATAGAGGCGGAAATAATAGCCCAGATGACGATGGTCAATTTGGTATTGCGCTTCGTTCAATCATTCCACAGTTAAATGAATTGGAATTGGGTTTATACTTTGTTCGTTATCATGACAAAAACCCAAATGTAGTGCTTACTCAAGGTAATCCATTTGCCCCAGGTAATGACATTGGTGTAGCGGTACCGCATTTAGAGCAATTTTATGGCAGTCTGCCGTTACCACCACCACCAACTGCGCCACCAGCATCTGTTATTGCCGGCATGATTGGCGGTGTTTGGCACGCCTATGATAACTCAGAATACAATATCGCTTATGTTGAAGACATCAACTTATATGGGATGAGTATTTCCACAGTTATTGGTGATACTACCATTGGTGGTGAAGTGTCATTACGTGACGGACAACCAGTGCCTGTTGGTGGTGATCCATTAGGTCTTATCGCTCAAGGCGCTATGATGATTGCTCAAGGCGCTCCTGGAGCAGCCGTAGGCGATAAATATGAAACCTTTACCCAAGAAGACGTTTACCACTGGGATATTTCGGCAATTCATGTCTTTGGCCCAAGCTTTTTGGCCGATAATGCCTCTATTATTGCTGAAGCATCTGGTGATGTAGTTGACGGTATGGACAGCAATGAAATAGGTAATGCCATAAACCCAGCAACCCACTCATCATGGGGTTTCACTGCGGTAGCTGATTTACAATATAACAACCTTATTGAAGGTACTATTGTAACCATCCCACTTGCTTACAGTTATGGTGCACATGGTGATTCACCATTCCAGTCTGGCTGGCGCGATGACCGCTTCCAAGCAAGTACTGGTCTCAACTTCCAATATTACGATAACCTTGTTGCCGATATTAAGTACACTTGGTTTGGCGGTGATGACGACCGTAATATGCTAGGTGACCGAGACAATGTCTCAGTGGCGATTAGTTATTCGTTCTAATAAAATAGCGGTAGTTTAGCTAGTGATAAAAGCCTCGCAGATGCGGGGCTTTTTAATGCCAGACTGTTTAGCCTTACTTTCTAACGATCAGATGAATATCTTTATGAAAATGATCCTGAAAGACTTGCTTGGTAAATCTAGCCCCACGTAATTAGAAAAAGAGCGCCGTCATCATACAATTACTGAAAGCCGGGTATTTTAACGATGCACAATACGCTGAAGAAGCTCCCGCTTTTCAGCGGGAAAGTTTATATTTTGGGGAAGGGTTGGCGATTAAGCAGTTTGCTTAAATTTAGCTTTCATCGCGTAAAATTCAGAGTTTACCGCATCTATAACCCCTTGATCATACTCGCGCAAACCGCTTAACAGCATGTATTTAATACCATGACCTACAACTTCTCCAGCGCTTAATAAATCAAACATTAATTTAGCTTTACCACGTTTACCATCAACAGTTAACTGCGTTTCTTGCTCATTTAATACCAGACTGACTTCTTTTAAGTCTAGTGTATCAAGCGCAATTTCCATGCTTTCATACATGATCATCGGCCGAGCAGGATTGATCATCACATTATTTTTCTGCATTAAGTCGCAGAGAATGCTTGGGTAGGTATGACCAGAAAATTCAACGTATGAAGTGATTAAAGACTTTATCAGGCTGGTGCAATGACTGTGTTCTCCTGATACTGAATAATTTAAGTATTCCTTGCCTTTATCGTCATTAATCTGTGCCGACTCGGTAACTTGCTGGGGAAAGTTTAACGCAATGCCATCGGTAACCATACCTTTAAAGTTGAAGGTCATTTGCTGATTTAAACCCGATTTAGATAATATTATTGCAAATAGTAAATCCCCAGGAACGCAAAAACGTTTGGCATCTATGTTATGAAGTGGGTTGAAGTCATCAGCGATGATTTTGGCAAAATCACTTGCCTGTTGACGAGTAAAGCTAATCTTTTGATCTTCTTCACCGTAGTACTTCTCAATAAACATTTTATGTAGTTCCTAAATTCGAATTTTTTTGCGCTGCGTATTTTAACAGCCCCAGCACAAAAAATCGAAGTTTAATGAACTAAACAGACCAGAATCAATTAATGACGTTTACTTTTAGCAGGTCTTGCCCTATTGGGACCTCTGCTTTGGCTTCTACTTTGGCTTCGGGCAACAATCGTTTTAGTTGGCTTACTTGAGAGATTATAGCTTTTCATAGCCGATGATTTTGTCGAATAATTACGAGTTTTAACCGCAGGTTTTGACTCTGCCGAGCGGTTATTACGAGCAGATTGCTGAGTTACAACTTGGCGATTTTGGCCTTTGTTGTCAATTCTCATTCTATTGCCCTTACCATTTTCGGTTGCAACCTTGCGACGATATTGCGTATTACTCGGTTGGTGAATGTCTCTACTTGGCTTAGTTACCACTTGTTTGCTACTTCTGCTTTTATTGGTTGCTTTCGCCGCTTGCTCGTTCTTATAACCGTTTTGAAACTTACCTTGCTTAGCCTGATCATTACTCACCCGAATTTTTTGCTGAAACTCCTGATGGCGATTAATTTTGTTCGCTTTTGCTGATGCTTTAGTAAATTTTTTATCTGACTTTGACTTAACAAATCTATCATTGCTAACCGAACTTAATTCTCGATTATGGCTGCGCAGCGTTTTTGTTTGGGCAAGGCTTGGTCGACTACTGCTATAACGTTTCTTTAAATGGCTATTGCTGTAAGCAACGCCTTTACGATGGCTCGGTTTATGCTTCCAACGATTTACTTTGCCGCCCTTAGAGGCACTATGACCACGATGATGCTTTTTATGGTGCTTATTATAATAAGAGTGGTTGTGATGATTGGAAACCAAGACGTGATGATTGCCCCAATGAAAGCGACCAAATAACCAACCAATCGACAGATGTATACCGGTATGCCAATAAAATGGACCATGGTGGCCAACATAATGATGCGAATAATGTGGCCAATAAATGGGTGGGTAATACGGCCAATACCAAGCGCCATAAACTACTCGAGTGTCATAATAAGGGACATAAACCACTTCGGCTTGTCGGGGTTCGATAATGATATTGTCATCTTCACGGCTAACATCCATATTCTCCATTTGTTGCAGATTACCGGCAGCATCGGCTTTTTGTCTTAGCGATTGAATGCTCACTAACACTTGCTGTTCTGATAACAAAAAGGCATCACCTAATTGTCTAGTCCAATCAAGTTCAGTGCTCATTTTAGTTAATACTGGTGGAAATGGTAACAACGCCATAACGCTAGGGTCCCAGTCCATAGACTCGGCCTTTGCCAACAATTGCTCATTATTTAGGGAGCTATTATAACCCAACCACCGTTCCGCCTCGACCACCTCCAAGGGATACGTTGAGGCGATAAGAATATGAGTTAACAGGCTATCAGGATACAAAGCAATAGGAGCAAGCAGTTGTTCAAGTTGTGCTTGTTTAGCCTCAGGGTTATTTGCCGGTTCACTGGCAAATAAACTATTGATGCTAAAACAATACATTAAGCTTATGATTATTAGTAATTTTTTCATGTTATGCTCCAAAATCTTAGCACAAAAATAAGCATTTATTTTTGTAACGATAATGCATCATAAAACAGCTTAACTGAACATACGCTGAACAACAAAACATCGGTTAATTTATATATTAACTATAGCACAAAGCTAATTATAAACAGCGCGCCGCCAAGCTCGCTGCTTTGTTCTATTTGTAGTTTGCCTTGGTAACTCAGCAATAGATCAGTGACAATCGCTAGGCCAATACCGTGGCCTTGTTGATAGGTATCGGCTCGCCCACCACGAGTTAAAATAGTTCGCCTCTGATCGGGTTCAATACCCATACCATCATCGGCAATTGTCATTATTAATTCGGTGGCAGTTAAGCTGACTCGAATATTAACTTGCTGGTTCGCGGCTTTGCAGGCGTTGTCTAGCAGGTTACCTAAAATTTCTAACAGATCCGCTTCATCGCCCTTGAATAAGGCCTTATCGGCAACCTCTGAGGTTATGGTTAGCTGCTTATGTTGATAAATTTTAGTGAGGGCATTGACGAGTTTATCAACACAGGGTTTAATTTTTACGCCTAAATGCCAAGCTGACTGGCCGGCACTTTGAGCACGTTTTAATTGATGTTCAATGGTTTTGTTTATTAATGACAATTGTTGTTTGGACGTTTCGCTAAGTTCATCTTGAGTTTGAATGACTGCCAACGGGGTTTTTAAACTGTGGGCAAGATCAGATAAAGCGTTACGGTAGCGTTGCCGTTGCAGTTGTTCGGTATTAAGTAGCACATTCAACTGCTTAGCAACTCTGGCCAGTTCGATTGGGTAACTAGCATGTAATTTTTGCGCTTGGCCTTGTTCGACGGCAACCAATTCTTGTTGGATAATTTGTAATGGTTTCAAGCTAAACCGTAGCCAAATTATTTGCAGTACCAACAACACCATCATTAGCACTAACAGCCATAACCACAACTGCTGTTTAAACTTTTGCACGCTTAATAAATAATCCGCTTGGTCTTTAATAATGTGTAAGGTTAATGGTAATGACTGCCCGACTTCGCTAAAACTGACGGTAAAGCTGTAGATAAAATGGGGTTTATTGGCAATATTAATATTATTAAAACTGCCGCTCCCCAATGCTGGCGCAGGTAAATCAATCGGCTTTTCCATTCCTAAAAATGACGGACTCGCCCATGAGGGCTGGCTATTGCTAAGGGGCATTTGGCTGGGACCAATACTCTGGTTTGTCGCTAGAGTAAACATTGCGTACAAACCCGACTCACTGACATTGAATTGATTTTCTAATAATTGTTCTGGCATCAATAACTGTTGGTCTTCGACCTCGGCTACCGCCAAAATAGCGTAACTATAGGCGCTAAGTTCATTTTTAATACCGCTGTGAATTTGCTCACTAAAAGCGCTATTTAATAGCACGCCAATAACCGGCAAGATAATAACAATCATTGCAAGTGCACTGGCTAGCAAGCGTATTTGTAGGGTGTTTAGCCGTTTTTCTTGTTGATAAATAAACAGTTTAAGGCGGTTAAGCATGCTTAGATAAACGCTTTAATTTGTAACCTTGGCCGCGTAAGGTTTCAATAAATTCATACTTAGAATCCGGATCCAGTTTTTTTCGTAAACGGCGAATAAACACCTCAATAACATTAGAGTCTAAATCAAAGTCTTCGTTATAAATATGTTCAGTAAGTTCGGCTTTCGATTTGACTTCATCAAGGTGGAGCAGCAGATATTCCAGCAGTTTGTATTCCGAGCTAGTAAGATTAACCTCTTGTCCTGCAACTTGTACCTGCATGCTGGCGGTATTCATAGTCAGTGGACCATTACTAATTTTGGGGTCGGATTTCCCCACACTTCGGCGGATCAAAGCATTGAGGCGGGCAAGTAACTCCTCAACTTGAAAGGGTTTAGCTAAATAATCATCCGCGCCAGCGTCTAAACCATTCACTTTATCTTGCCAATGATCGCGGGCGGTTAAAATTAAAATAGGAAAATCAATCTGTTGTTGGCGCAAGGTTTTAATTAAGGTAATGCCATCGACAATAGGCAAGCCAATATCAATAATGGCGGCGTCGTAGGCAAACTCTTGCCCCTGAAATAGGCCGCTTTCGCCATCACTCGCTAGATCAACCGAGTAGTTAGCTTTGACTAAACTCTGATTTAAATGATGTTGTAAGTCTAAATCATCCT
>CALJHL010000052.1 GCA_938075435.1 uncultured Thalassotalea sp.
GTCCATTTCCAACTAGGGACCAACAAACTAAACTAGTTGATGTCTGGCTTGCTGCGCCATTAATTATTGAAAATATTACCGTCGGTTTAGTCGGTATTAAAGGTTTCTTAAGTTACAATAAAAAATTAGTTAATGACTTACAATTAATCCAATTTATTGCCCTGCATATTTCTTCAGCAATTTTGCGAAATCGAGCTAATGAGCGCCTAAAAGCTTATAATAATGATATTGAAGAGGTCATTTTTGCCCGCACTCAACTCCTTCAAAAAAGCAATTTGGATTTACGTAAACAAGTTGAACAACGTCGTCAGTCAGAACAACAACTCTATTTTGCCGCCCATCACGATACCTTAACCAAGCTCCCCAACCGAGCCATGTTTATTGACCGTTTGGAGTATTCATTACGGCATTTAAAGCGTCATCCCAATCATCGCTTTGCGGTATTATTTATTGATATTGACCGCTTCAAAATAATCAATGACAGTTTAGGTCATCATGTTGGCGATCAGTTATTAATTCAAATGTCTGACCGAATAGCGGAATGTATCCGTGACAATGATATTTTGGCACGCTTAGGTGGTGATGAATTTGTAATCTTACTCGATTCTTTAGTGCATCACGATGACAGCGAAGAAATCGCGCTGCGGATGATAGAAGCCATCAAGCAGCCTTATTATATTGATGGCCAAGAATTATTTTCAAGCGCCAGTATCGGCATCACCATTTGTGAACAAAAAAGTAAAACCGCGGCCGAAGTATTACGCGATGCCGACGCCGCCATGTATCAAGCAAAAGCTATGGGCCGAGGTCGGCTTGCTTTTTTTGACGAAAGTATGCGGGCCGAATTATTAGCGAACCTTTGTTTAGAGCAAGATTTACGCAAAGCGGTTAAAGAGCAACAATTCTTATTACACTTTCAAAAAATAACCGACCTAAACAATATTAAAGTTTTTGGTTTTGAATCATTATTACGCTGGCAACATCCTAGCAAAGGCTTATTAGCACCGATTGATTTTTTAGCCATGGCCGAAGAAGGCGGTATGATCACAGAAATAGAATACTGGGTACTGCAACAAGCTGGTAAGCAACTTAAACTATGGGACAAAGAGCGCACATTTAGTAATGCTTTTATTAGTGTCAATTTATCAGGTCTACACTTACAGCAAAGCAGCTCGGTAAAACAATTAGCGCAAGTAATAAATAATAACTTTGTCGAACCACAACGGCTAATTGTTGAATTTAACGAGCGGGCTTTTAGTAAAAATAATGAGCAAACTCTCAAACGCCTTAATCAGCTAAAACAAACCGGCGTTAAATTGGCTCTCGATGATTATGGTTCAGGTTTATCTTCATTAAATTATTTAAACAACTATCCATTTGAATTAATCAAATTGAGTCAACCTTTTGTGCGCTCATTCAATCATAATAAGAAAAACATGCTATTGGCTAAAAGTATTTGCGCCATGGGCGAAAACTTTGGTTTTAGGTTAGTCGCCGAAGGCATTGAGTCGCAAACCCAGCTAGATTTAGCCATTCAGGCTGGTTGTGAATATGGCCAAGGCTTTTTTATTAGTAAGCCCGAAGCAAGCCATAATAGCGAATATGACAGCAATGATGATACGACTCATTGTGCCTAGTCTCACAACCTAACGTTATAAAACAGTTTCAACAATTAACACGAGTTATGCTTAGCTGCTTTTTTTGGCATTTAACATTGCCCGCAGGTTAGCAACACCAACCTTGCCTTTTTGCTGTTTTTCTATGGCCGTATGTTTGCGTTCACCACCTTGTTCCCAAACAAGATCGTCTTGGGGCATCTCATACAGAAAACGTGAAGGTTCGGTACGGATCAACTCTCCGTATTGCCGCCTTTCTTGAGCATACGTAAAAAATAGCTCTCGTTGCGCACGGGTTACGCCAACATAACCAAGGCGGCGTTCTTCTTCGACGTTATCTTCATCAATACTGGTTTGATGCGGCAGCATGCCTTCTTCCATGCCGATTAAAAACACATAAGGAAACTCCAGCCCTTTCGATGCATGTAAAGTCATTAATTGCACTTGATCGGTTTCTTCGTCATCTTCATCGCGCTCCATCATATCGCGCAAAGTTAAGCGAGTTACAATTTGTGGTAGCGTCATCGCGTCTTCTTTTTCAGAGCCTTCGAGCATATCAGTTACCCAACTGAATAGTTGCGTAACGTTCTTCATGCGCATCTCAGCAGCCTTAGCGCTGGGAGATGTATCATACAGCCAATCTTCGTAGTTAATGCTTTGAATAAAGCCTCTAAGCACGGCAGCGGCATCACCGCGAGCAGCATTATCTTCTGTTTCAACAATTAACCGAGCAAAGCGCTGCACATTAGCTAAACTGCGACCACTAAGATGTTGCTCTAAACCCAATTCAAAACTAGCAGCAAACATACTTATTTGCCGCATGTTGGCATAATTACCTAATTTTTCTAGGGTCGCAGGGCCAAGTTCACGGCGCGGTACGTTAACAATTCGTAAAAAGGCATTATCGTCATCCGGGTTAACGATAAGGCGTAAATAGGCCATGATGTCTTTTATTTCGGAGCGTGAAAAAAATGATGTGCCACCACTAATTTTATACGGAATACGGTTTTGCATAAAGATTTTTTCAATCACCCGCGACTGAAAATTACCGCGATAAAGCACCGCATAGTGTTTAAATTTACTTTTATTAATAAAGCGATGGCCAAGTAATTCACCGGCAACGCGTTCGGCTTCATTGTCTTCATTTTTGGTTTTAATAATTCTTAGCTCAGGACCGAAAGCTAATTCGCTGAACAATTTTTTCTCATAAACATGCGGGTTATTGGCAATAAGTACGTTGGCACATTTTAAAATCCGTCCCGACGAACGATAGTTTTGCTCAAGCTTTATTAATTTTAACTGTGGAAAATCTTTGCCTAACAACACTAAATTTTGCGGTTTGGCACCACGCCATGAATATATCGACTGATCGTCATCACCTACAACCGTTAATCGAGCTCGCTCGCCAGCTAATAACTTCACAAATTCGTATTGGCTGGCATTGGTATCTTGGTATTCATCAACCAGTAAATACTGGACTTTCTTTTGCCAGCGCAGTCTTACTTCTTGGTAATTGCGCAACAATAATGTTGGTATTAAAATCAGATCGTCAAAATCAAGGGCGTTATAAGCACGCATATGCTGATGATAACTTTGGTACATTTCGGCAAACATGATTTGATCGGCACCCACCGCAGCTTTTAAAGCTTCATCGGGGAGCATCAAGTCATTTTTCCAATTGGAAATACTGCTTTGCAATTGTGATAGCAACTCTTTGTCATTATCCAGTTGCTCAGCGGTGAGATCTTTTAATAGCGCCATCGAGTCTTGGTCATCAAATAGCGTAAAGCCCGGCTTAAAGCCCAAGGTTTTGATTTCGCGGCGAACAATATCTAAGCCCATAGAGTGAAAAGTTGATACCATCAAGCCTCTTGATAAGTCCTTACCAAGCATAGTTCCGATGCGCTCTTTCATTTCTCGTGCGGCTTTATTGGTAAAGGTAACCGCGGCAATATTGCGAGCTTTATAGCCACATTCACGAATTAAATACGATATTTTTTGACAAAGAACCCCGGTTTTTCCACTACCAGCTCCAGCGAGTACCAGGCAGGGACCACTGACAAATTTTACGGCTTCGTTTTGTTTGGGGTTAAGTTTCATTTATCCAAAATTTCAATTTACTTCAGCAAGGCGGCGATTTTACCTAATTTTTGCCAATCAGCATATAAATAGTAACAAAATTTAACTGCGAGACGATTCTATTTTGTTTACAATAACGCTATCAACATTATTAATGACAAGTGATCACCATGATAAATGCTAAGAAAATTGAAGATATTGCTAAACAAATCAGTGACTCTATCCCCGCGGGAATGAAAAACATTGCCACCGATATTGAAAGTAAAACTAAGCAAGTATTACAAAGTAAATTGGCGCAATTAGATGTGGTAACTCGCGAAGAATTCGATGTGCAAACGCAAGTGTTAATAAAAACACGGGCTAAATTAGATGAGATGGCCGCTAAAATTGCCGAGATTGAAGCCCAGTTAAAAAATTCTGAAGCAGAATAGCTAATACATTTAGTTGTTTAGTTTAAAACCATTTCGATAATTATCTGGGTATTTCACTCATTATCGAAATGGCTAAGCGCTTATTCTTTGCCTAAAAAGGCTTGATAGGCGGGGTTATCAGTTTCTTCGTTGCAGTCGTAACCTAATTCTTTTATGTGTCTAAAAAAATCTAATTCATCATCACTATTCACTTCAATACCAGCTAAAACTTGACCAAAAGCGGCGCCATGGTTGCGATAATGAAATAGTGA
>CALJHL010000053.1 GCA_938075435.1 uncultured Thalassotalea sp.
TTTGGTTTAGCTCGAACAAAACCAAGTTCAACTAAATCCAATTCATCTACGAATACATCGAGAACTCGAACGGTGTTATCTTCAGAAATAAAGTCATCAACTACCTCTGGGAAGAGTGTTGCTTGGCTTCGACTTCTGCCAGTAATATAACCAGACATATCAGCGCCTTATCGTTATTATTCTTAAGACTAAGAATAACAAATACGTGATCTTGTGGCTATTAATTGTACATTGTTGGCTAGAATAATTGATCATAAGATCGGTATTTATAGAACGAATTGAAATAAGGCGTTTTCACACAGTCTGGGCTAACAGCGGAAATAGAGATTTGAACTTTATTAACGTCCGCTAAGTTGCCATAGTGACGGTTAGCTTCTATCTCACAATGGCGGAAAACGCCTTAGGATGTATATTTTTAATTTCACGTGAACTTAGATAAATAATTGTACGAAAAATATTAGGTGTATATATAAAAACATTTAAATTTGAATGGTTGGATTAGGAAGTACAGAGTTGCCCTTGCTTGACTAATAGGCGAAGTATCACATTAAGTAAAATAAAAAATGAGGGTAGGGGTATAATCGGGGGTATTTAATTTTTAATATATTTAACACCTTTGAATTAAAGCTTTGTAGTTCGTATGGGCGGCATGATGTAATTTTACTGGTCTAAATCAGTGATAGCAGCGTTACTTTACAGCTCGTTTAAGAAAAAACTAAACTTCGTTGTAAAGTGCCTGCTCTAACATGATTTACCCGGCGTAAAAGCTGATCGGATATCCATATTTAAAAGCTCGAAAGCCTTGGTTTTCGTTTTTTTTCGTTTTAGGGATTTGCATGTTATTGCAGTCGCTTATCTATAACTGCAGCTTTGCGGTAAATCTTTTTAAAAAATGGAATTATGCGCATAATATATTCAATAGATGGTTGTCGTGTTAATTTTGAATAGTACTTTCGGCAAAGAACTCGAAATAAGAATCACGGAAAAGGTATCTGATGGATTATATACTTAAGCAAGAGAAGTGATCCGTGATGGATTGAGACTGTTATTTGAAAAAAGTGGCCTCGAAGTAAATGGCAAGTATTCAAGCAAGAATGTAGCTGTACTCTGTGTTTTTTTATTCGATGTTGGTTTCATCACTAATTGATTTATTCGCAGCATTAACAATTTCAAGAATAGCGGGATGTTTTAGTCTGCGCTCTGGAGATATTATATAATAGGGCTCTTTAATTTCGTCAGTACGGCCAATAATTTTAACTCGGTATTTATCTGCAACGTATTCTTCAATAAGGGTAGGGCTGCTAAATACACCAAAACCCGTTTTTCCAAACGATTTCATTAACGCACTATCATCAAATTCTGCAACAATATTTGCTGATATATTATGTTTTTCTAACCACGATGATAAACGTGTTCTCACGGCTGATTTTTTGCTTTGCATAAGCCAAGGTAAATCAGCTAAATTTTGCGGGAATTCTTTGCCACAATTTTCGATTAAAGTTTCAGTGGCAAAAAAAGTAAAACCACTTTCAACAAGTAGGTAGCTGTATGCTTTAATATGACTGCCTAACTGAAGTGGCTGATCTGTCAAAATGCAATCAATTTTATTGACCGCCAAATCGGCCAATAAATGGTCTTGGTCCCCTTCTTGGCATATCAGTCGGACGGGTTCATCCATGTTTAGCACTGGTGATAGTAATTGGTGTGCTAATACTTTGGGGATAACATTTGTTATCCCGACTGTGAAGGTATGCCATAAGCTAGGTTGCTTTCTTTTTAAGATATTCCTTACTTCATCACCCAACTGAAAAATTTCTTCGGCATAACTATAGATGACTAATCCCATTTCAGATAGCGATAGGGTTTTTCCTTTGCGTTCAAATAAGTTGACACCTATTTGAGTTTCGAAGTTAGTGATTTGGCCACTTATTGTTTGTGGTGTCAGGTTTAACCTTTTACTGGCTTTGGTGATGGTGCCTTCGGTGGCAACAACATAGAAATAATAAAGATGGTTATAATTTAGCGGACTCATAATGTTAACTTGTCAGTTTTTTTCGATGATAAGTTAAATAATATTCGAATTTACCTACAACATCAAGTGCGCTATAAAAAGGTAAGCTCGTTACTTATTTCTTCGGAACATTATGAAATTTTATAAAATTTTTTCTTTATTTGTAGCTGTTGTACACTCAGTTTTTCTAATTAAGAGACTAAAAATTAATAGTTTAATTATAGTCATAATGACATCACTTCTGTCGTTCACTGCGGTCACATCGGTAGCCGGGGAGGTAAATGGGGTCGATATGGATCAATACCTACTTAACTCATGTAATGCTTTTAAAGCCAATAAAAATAACATTAAAACTTTGCCATGTATTACTTATATCAAAGGATTTTTTAATGGGGTGTTGGATGCTGACAAAACCGATGTTTTAAGGGCTGAAGGTGACAATCAAGATGCCTCTACGTTTGTCGAGAGAGCATATGCCACTAGAGTCGGTAAAAGATCAGAGCGTAAATCTCTCAATTATTCTTGTTTTACGGTTGAGGAGCTAAAGACGCGCATTTTTGCAGACCTAGCAGATGATTCACTTAATCCTATCCGCTCTGTTAAAGAACTTAATACTCGTCTCGTTAATATTTTAAGATCAGCATGTTCTACAGGCAGTAAAAGTAAATAGACGATGAAAATCGACATTCAAAATTGTTTAACTGAACTTGACCAATCACTAGAGGAAGATATTCAGCGAAGACTTAGGCTTGCGCTATCAAAGATGGCAGCATATATATCGTCTATCACCTTTATTATATCTGATGCTATTGACCCAAATGGCAAAGTTGAAAAGCATTGTTTTTTAACTATTTCACTTTATCGCATGCCAAATATAGTCATTGAGGAAACTCAAGCGGATCTTTATTTCGTCATCGATCGTGTCATCCATAAAGCGACTCGAACTCTTTCACGAAAACTTTCATTGTAAAGGGCGATTAATCATCATTTTTATAAATAAAATAACGTCATTGAAAATTGTTCTTATTGAGGGTTTATGAAGCATACAATTAGCTTATTTGTCACCTTAGCAGTATTTTGGCTACTCAATTCAGGCCATTATTCGCTGTTAATTCTAGCGCTTGGCTTCGCGTCTATCGCGTTAATTTTAGTCATTGCCCATAAAATGGATGTTGTCGATCACGAATCTCAACCGATACATTTAACGCGTAACATATTTGGCTATTTTTACTGGCTTATCAAAGAAATTGTTCAAGCCAATATTGTTGTAGTTAAACATATTTGGTTAGGTGAACAGAGCATATCACCAGCCCTAAAGAAAATTAAAATCAGTCAGCAAACTGATATGGGAAAAGTGATATATGCCAATTCTATAACCTTAACGCCAGGTACTGTTGCAATCGACTTGGTTGAAGACGAACTTACTGTACACGCCTTGTTATATAAGGATATTGAATCATTAGAAATCGGTGAGATGGATCGCCGAGTAACTATGTTGGAACGCTAATGTTAATTGCCGCTATTATCGCTATTTTTGTCGCCATGATTTTATCAATATTTAGAGGGGTTGTTGGGACAACACTCTATGACCGTATTTTGGCGGTCAATATGTTCGGTACTAAAACGGTACTACTGATCGCGTTATTAGGCTTTGTCATGGGCAGACCTGAATTTTTGGACATCGCTATTGTGTATGCATTGATCAACTTTATCAGTGTCATTGGGGTATTACGGTACTCCGATACCAATCAATTTAAACATACGGCTACAGATAACGAAACGGTTAAAAAGGAGTCTTGAATGGACATTGTTATAACGATTAGTAGTGGTTTTTTTTTACTGATGGGTAGCTTTCTTTGTTTCTCTGGCGGCATTGGTCTTTTGCGTTTTCCCGATTTTTACACCCGAATGCATGCTGTTGGTGTCACCGATACTTTAGGTGCGGGGATGATTTTAGTAGGACTTATGATACTAAGTACCGATTTTTTAGTATTCGCCAAGCTAGTTATGGTGCTGTTATTGACCCTGCTGATTGGTCCAACAACAAGTCATGTATTAGCTAAAGCAGCATTTCATAATGGTTTAATGCCAAGGGGCCTTAGCACGCTTGAGCAAGATAATAACAAGGTGTATAGCACATCGAATCCTTAATTAATATTGTTCTGCTTACCTTATTGGTCGTAGTTGCCATTGCGATAATTCGCATGAAAGACTTGTTCGCGGTCGTTATGCTAGCTGGTATTTACGGGCTTTTATCGGCAAGTTTCTTTGTTGCAATGGATGCGGTCGACGTAGCATTTACTGAAGCTGCAGTGGGGGCTGGTATATCAACCTTACTCATGCTGGTTGTTATCACTATGACCGGACGTGACGAGAAAGCAACCCGCCATAAGCCATTGTCGGCGTTGCTCATCGTTACGGTAACCGGTGGTTTACTTATCTATGGCACTTTAGACATGCCGTATTTTGGTTCTGCAGATGCGCCTATTCATAATCATATCTCACCTCGGTATATTAACGATTCAATGCAAGAAATCGGAGTCCCTAATATAGTAACCTCTGTACTTGCCAGTTATAGAGCATTCGACACTTTCGGTGAAGTGGTGGTCATATTCACTGCCGGTATTGGTGTGTTGGCAATGTTATCTGTAGGTCGTCGTAAAGAGGATGATGAAGAAATTGCATCAATAAATGACTCTATGCATGAACAGCACTTGGTTATTCGTATTGTTGCTAAGATGTTGATCCCTTTTATTTTCTTGTTTGCTCTATATGTTCAATTTCACGGGGATTTTGGCCCTGGTGGCGGTTTTCAGGCGGGTGTTATTTTCGCCGCTGCAATTATCTTATATACCATGCTGTTTGGCTTGAGCACCGCACGCAAGGTCATTAATCAAACGTTTATTCGACTGATTGCCGCAATTGGTGTATTGCTCTATGGCTGCGTAGGAATTGTCTCGTTAGCCAATGGCGGGAATTTTTTTGATTACAATGTATTAGCTAGTGATGCTATTGCTGGTCAGCACTTGGGTATTTTATTAATTGAATGGGGGGTTGGTTGTACAGTTGCTGCAGTGATGATTATTATATTTTTCAACTTTGCTGGTCGTCGAGAACTGTATCAACATAATAAGCACAGTCAAAATAAGGAATCGTCATAATGTTAATGGGCCTTTTAAATTACTGGATTGTTGTCGTACTGATGATGAGCGGTTTATATATCGTGATTGCTCATGGTAATTTAATTAAAAAACTGGTCGGCTTAACTATTTTCCAAACGTCCGTATTTATCTTTTATATCAGTATGGCCAAAATTGAAGGGGGATCCGCGCCAATTTTGGCTGACGATATCACAGTATATTCTAACCCTTTACCTCATGTACTCATACTTACGGCTATTGTCGTGGGAATAGCTACCACAGCTTTAGGCTTGTCTTTAGTGGTTCGCATCAAAGAAGCTTATGGCTGTATTGAAGAAGAAGAAATTCAACAGCAAGATAATGACCAACAGGCAGAGAGTAAAGCGGAGGAAGTCGCGTGATTGCACACCTTCCTATTTTACAAGTGATCATACCGTTAATGGCGGCACCTATTTGTTTAATGTTGAAGCGAACGCAACTGGTTTGGTTATTTTCATTGCTCACCAGTGGCTTGGCATTTGCGGTAAGCGTGTTGCTATTACAACAAGTGATGACGTCAGGCTTGATTAGCTACGAGTTAGGTGGTTGGCAAGCACCATGGGGTATCGAATACCGAATTGATAAGCTCAATGCCTTCCTGCTGCTAATCATTTCTGGTATCAGCACCATAGTTTTGTTTGCTGCCCAAACCAGTATTGAAAAAGAAATACCAAAAGATAAGCACATCTATTTTTATGTTTTATATCTGTTATCACTTACCGGTATGTTAGGTATTGTTGCGACAGGTGATGCATTTAATGTGTTTGTGTTTTTAGAAATTTCGTCTCTATCTGCTTATGCGTTAATCGCTATGGGTAAAAATAAACAAGCACTTTGGGCTTCATATCAATATTTGATCATGGGCACTATTGGTGCCACCTTTATTTTGATTGGTATTGGTTTGATGTATCAAATGACCGGTACGTTAAATATGTATGACTTGTCACAACGTTTACCTGAAGTAGCACAATCACGTACCGTGTTTGCCGCTTTTGCTTTTGTGATTGTTGGCGTGTGTTTAAAGTTAGCCTTGTTTCCACTGCATCTATGGTTGCCGAACGCCTACGCTTATGCGCCATCTATTGTCACCGCATTTTTTGCCGCTACAGCAACAAAAGTCGCTATCTATTTGTTGATTAGATTTACATTCTCTGTGTTTGGACTGTCTTTTTCGTTCACCACTATTCCATTACAAACTTTATTCATGGCACTTGGTCTAATAGGCATTTTTGTCGCTTCATTTGCCGCCATTTTTCAAAGTAATATTAAGCATCTTTTTGCTTATTCGAGTATTGCTCAAATTGGCTATATGATTGTTGGGTTTAGTATTAGTTCGGTCACTGGTTTAACCGCTACTTTATTGCATTTGTTTAATCACGCATTAATGAAAAGTGCAATATTTTTAGCTTTAGCTGCTGTTGTATTTAGAGTGGGAAATGTTCAACTCAACAGCCTTCGCGGTTTGGGCCGTCAAATGCCATTAACTATGGCGGCAATTGTTTTAGGTGGGTTGAGTTTAATTGGAGTGCCGTTAACGGTTGGCTTTGTCAGTAAATGGTATCTGCTCATTGCCTTGGTAGAACAAGGCTGGTGGCCTGTTGCCGGGCTTATTCTATTAGGCTCAATGTTAGCGGTTGCCTATGTTTGGCGCATTGTCGAAGTTGCTTATTTCAAAGAGCCAGTAGGTCCACCGATAAAGGAAGCACCAATGAGCTTTCTTGTGCCGATTTGGGCACTCGTTATCGCCAATATTTACTTTGGCATAGATACTCGCATTAGTGTGCAGGTAGCAGAAGCAGCCGCACAAAGCTTGTTTGGAGTATCATTATGAACCTTTCCTTAGAGCTAATGTTGCAACTGGCGATCATATTGCCTTTATTGTCTACCTTAGCTATTGCTGCAACCGGACATTATCCAAACTTTCGTGAAGGTGTAACAATTACAACCTGCTTACTATTAATTTTCTTAGTCGTTAATTTATATCAGGGGCTATCTGCAGGAGAGACCATCAGGGTGTTTTGGTGGGAGCTTTTGCCGGGATTAACCATTAGTTTTGATATTGAACCACTGGGTATGCTGTTTGCGTTAATTGCCAGCTTCCTTTGGTTGGTAACTACATGTTACGCCATCGGTTATATGCGTAGTCACCAAGAACAAAATCAAACACGTTTTTATGTTTGCTTTGCTATTGCCATTGGCGCTGTGATGGGGCTAGCTTTCTCAGCGAATCTTTTTACCTTATTTATCTTTTATGAAGTATTAACCTTATCTACATATCCTTTAGTGACCCATGCAGGTACTGAAAAAGCCAAAAAAGGTGGACGCACCTATCTTGGTATTTTACTGACTACCTCGATTGTGTTCTTTTTACTCGCTATTGTCAGTACATGGTTCGTTGCAGGCACTTTAGATTTTAAGCAGGGTGGTATCTTTGCTGATGACGTGGATAAAATGATAGCAGGCACTTTATTGGTACTGTTCATTTTTGGTATCGGTAAAGCCGCTATTATGCCTTTTCATCGCTGGTTACCTGCCGCTATGGTGGCACCTACGCCGGTGAGCTCACTCTTACATGCGGTTGCGGTTGTAAAGGCTGGTGTATTTACTGTGCTAAAAGTCTGTGTCTTTATTTTTGGCTTAGATTTGCTGGCGGTGTTACCCACCACTCAGTTTTTACTGTATTTGGCTGGCGCTTCGGTATTACTTGCTTCGATTATTGCGATGCGACAAGACAACCTAAAAGCAAGGTTGGCATATTCAACCGTGAGTCAGTTGGGGTACATCACAATAGGTGCCTTACTCGCTACATCTTCAGGTGTAATTGGTAGTTCTATGCATATCGCTATGCATGCGTTTGGCAAAATAACCTTATTCTTTTGTGCCGGCGCTATTTTAGTGACCTTACATAAGTCAAAAATTAGTGAAATGCGAGGTATTGGCCGTCAAATGCCGTTGACTATGATCGCATTTTTTATTGCTAGCCTGAGTATTATTGGGGTTCCTCCTACCGGGGGGACATGGAGCAAATGGTATTTAATGATGGGAACAATAGAAACGGAACAGTTTGTACTGATGGTGATTTTAATGTTGAGCTCTTTACTCAATATTGCTTATTTATTACCGATCCCTTTTCATGCATTTTTTCCCAATCTCATTGCTTTTAAAACGTCTAAGAAGCTTATTAACATTTCCGAAGCCTCGGGAAATAGATCTCCTAGCTTTGAGATAAAAGAGGCTCCTTTGCCTTCGTTAATCGCCATAATAGTTACCACGTTAGGTTGCTTAACGTTATTTATTTACCCCCAACCATTATTTGATTTGGCCTCAGCTGTTTTGAGCGGTAGGGAATAATTGATGAAAAATGATAAAAAATATCTATTTGACGATCCTAAAAACGTAAAGCGACTATTGCATATTCTTTATGCCTGTTGTGCATTATTGGTTATTTTGGATTTTGTCATCCATCGCCATACTATGCATAAATGGGACTCATTGTGGGCTTTTTACCCGATTTATGGCTTTATTGGCTGTGTAGTGCTGGTGATTGCGGCCACGTGGATGCGATCATTTTTGATGCGTCCCGAGGATTATTATGACAACCCCAGCGAAACAGACGAAAATAACGACTCATCGAATAACAATTATGTAAATAAAAAAGGAGAGCATCATGTGGATGATTGAGCTCCCGCCATTTATACCTTTTTTCATTGGGGCAATAATTTTATTACTCACTCGTGGCATACTGCGAAGTGCGGTTATGCTCGCGATACCAATCGTTAGTGCGATGCACCTTTGGATGATCCCAGAAGGCATCCATCTACAATTTATTTTTCTTGATTATCAACTTACCCCTTACCGAGTAGATAAGTTAAGCATAATGTTTGGTTATGTTTTTCACATTGCTGCACTCATTGGTATTATTTATTCGTTACACCTTCGCGATACCATGCAGCAAGTATCAGCAATGCTGTATGCCGGCAGCGCCTTAGGTGCTGTTTTCGCGGGTGATTTATTAACACTATTTATCTTTTGGGAATTATTAGCGTTTACTTCGGTGTTTCTTATTTGGGCTCGTAGAACTCAACGCTCCTATGATGCGGGTATGCGTTACCTCATTATTCAAGTGTTGTCAGGGGTTATACTGCTTGTCGGTACCCTTTTTTATGTCTCTGAAAACAATACGTTAGAATTTGGATATATTGGTTTAGACAGTGTCGCCGGTTGGCTTATTTTAATTGCATTTGGTATCAAATGTGCGTTCCCTATTGCCCATAATTGGTTAACAGATGCCTACCCAGAAGCAACCGTAACCGGAACAGTCTTTCTGAGTGCCTTTACTACCAAAGTTGCGGTTTATGCGCTGGCACGTGCCTATCCCGGCGCTGAGATCCTTGTGTATATTGGCGCGGCCATGACCTGCTTCCCGATATTTTTTGCCGTTATTGAAAACGATTTACGTCGTGTATTAGCCTACAGTTTGATTAACCAAGTAGGGTTTATGGTTGTTGGTATTGGTATCGGGACGGCACTTGCTATTAACGGTGCTGTATCACATGCCTTTAATGATGTGATTTTCAAAGGTTTGTTATTTATGTCAATGGGTGCAGTGTTGCATATGACCGGGCGGATAAATGGCTCTGACCTTGGTGGTTTATATAAAACCATGCCTAAAACAACCATACTTTGTATTGTCGGTGCAGCATCTATTTCTGCTTTCCCTCTGTTTAGTGGTTTTGTCAGTAAATCAATGGTGATGTCTGCTGCCCTTGAAGAAGGGTTTGACTGGATCTGGTTGATGCTACTGTTTGCTTCGGCGGGGGTTTTCCATCATGCGGGCATAAAAATCCCATATTTTGCCTTCTTTGCTCATGATTCAGGCATAAGAGCAAGTGATCCTCCTAATAATATGCTGTTAGCAATGGCGATAGCTGCTGCACTTTGTATTGCCATTGGTATTTACCCGCAAGCTCTATATTCATTGTTGCCTTATAACACAGGTTACAATCCATATGATGCAACTCATGTGCTGGCACAAACTCAGTTACTATTCTTCTCGGCGCTGGCTTTTGTTTGGCTTAACATTAAAGGCTTATATCCACCTGAGCTGCGTTCAACTAATTTAGATTTTGATTGGATTTATCGCCGTGCCGTGCCAAGTGCGTTGCAACAGATGTTTAGCGTTATTTGGCAAGCAGATCGTGCATTACGTGAGTCGATTAAGCTAAGATTGAAGATCTACTTAAGTTATTTTGCTGGAAAAAATGACCGACTGAGCGTTTTGCTGTCACGGAACTATCCTTCTGGCAGTATGGCGATGTGGGTTGCTGTGGTACTTGCGACCTATTTATTGCTTAGCTTTATTCAATGACAAAAAACAAATTTAAATGGTTAAGAATAATATTTACAATATGAGTTGAGTATTAACCGCAGTGGCGTGATTCAGCACTCATTACATTAATGCAGCTAAGTCCACCTGGCTAAAAGTAATCACCTCGCCATTAAAGTCCTCGGCAAAGGCTTGGGCATCACTTTGCTTACTAAAGCTTGCTAAGGTTTTGCCCATTGCTCCGGTTTTATTCGAACCCACCACATACCATGCGGTTTTGGCATCAATGAAGTATTCATCATTGGGTTGGCCCCAAGGCGCCTTACTCATATCATGAACAAACATTGAGGTAACATTGCGATTATTTTCTGGGTCTAAATAAAAACTAAACATATCGCGTGTAGAACAAAACTTGTGAACTGTATTGCTTTGTTCATCGGTTACACCATTGCGAAAGAGTTCGCCCTTAGGGCCACCGAAATTAGAAATTAACATACCACATAAGTGGCACTCATCAGATGCTTCGATAGTTGCGGCTTTGTGCAACATGGTTTGCTGTTCATTGGCTGGAGAGCAGGCACTTAAAAAAACGGCGGCAATGGCTAACAGTAAATATTGTTTAATAGTATTCATTAGATGGTTTTCTTTTTAAAGATAAAGGTTGCAGCTAACAAAGGTACTGCTACCCAGGCCGCTAAAATGCTAAATAATTGCCCTTGACTAAGGCTCGACTTAATCGCAATCGCTAAGGCGCCATTGACATCACTACTGTCTAAACCTGCAAGGTTCACTAACCTAAAAATATCGGAAGGGTTAAGCATCATTAATTGAGTTAACCCTTGCTGGCTTATGCCTTGCTCAACACCGACTAATAAGGCCAGTAACGCTAAGTCGAAGGCTAATGAAAATAAAAACCAAGTAATTAAGGCAAACCCTGCGGCTTTAGATTTTTCACTCACTAATAAGCTAATTATATAGGCAATAGCAGTAAAGCTTAAACCCAATAATATTGCACTACTTATGAAGGTTGAAAACGTAGTAATAACTTGCACATCGTTATGTTGCAGATAAAGTACCGCCGCCGAGCTACCAAAACCCAATAATGTCGCTAAGGCAATTATTCCGCCTTGACCGATAAACTTACCTAAAAGTAACTGTGCTTTACTTAACGGGTAAGTGAGCAGTAACAATAATGTTCCGCCTTCCTGTTCGCCGACAAAACTGTCATAACTTAACAATAAAGCAATCAGTGGGATCAAAAACACCGCTAAACTTGCCAAACTTGCGACTGTAGTTGATAACGAAGTTACCCCAACAGCGCCTGAGGCTGCCGCACCAAAGTAAGTTAAACCAATAGACAAAATTGCGAAAATGATAGTAATTGACACCAGCCAACGGTTTCTTAAGCCATCGTGAAATTCTTTATTCGCTACTATTAAAATATGCTTCATGGCGCTACTCCATTGCTTGTTGCCGCTTGCTCTTGCTGTAAATAATGTTGATAAACTTGTTGTAAATTAGCGGTTTCTACCTCGATATCTTTAATCGATTCATAAGCAAGGATCTGTCGTAAAGTCGCGAGTTTCTCTGCTTCAGGTACCAATAAGGTGTCGGATTTATTGTCGCTCGATAAATACTTTAGTAATTGCGAATCTTGGCGTAGGGCGCCGTTTAAACCGTATGGTTTTATGGCGACTAATAAGCCAGCATCTCGGCGTAATTTATCCAAAGTACCTATGGCTAATACCTTGCCTGCGGATAGGATCATGGCTCGGTCTATATGCTGTTCAACCCCAGGTAAAACATGGGAACATAATATGACGCTAGTGCCTTGGCTTTTTAGTTGATCAACTGTTTGATAAAAAGCCGCTGTGGCAATGGGATCTAAGCCAACAGTGGGCTCATCGAGAATTAAAAGTTTAGGTTTGCCAATAAAGGCTTGCGCTAGACCTAAGCGTTGTCGCATGCCTTTTGAATAGGTTTTAACTTGTCTTTTCATAGCATGAGTAATACCAACTTGCTCGAGTAACATTAATGCATGCTGCTTGTTAAAGCCTTTTAATTTAGCAAAATAGGTCAGCACTTCTAAACCGCTAAGTTGTTCATAAAAACTGACGTTTTCTGGCAAGTAACCAACTCTTTCGCGCATATGCCATGCTTCTTTTGAATCAGGTGCGACGCCCATCACTTCAATATGGCCAGAATTCGCTGTTGTTACCCCAAGGATAAGCTTCATCATTGTAGTTTTGCCGGCACCATTATGGCCAAATAAACCCAATACTTCGCCTTGTTGTAAATCTAAATTTACTGATTTTAAAACATCAAGCTGTTTATAACTTTTACAAACATTGGTCAATGATACGATAGGGGTGTTCATAATTTTATAAAATCCTTAAAATCCTTAAAATGCAACGCTGAGCATTGCTACATCACTTGCGCTTGAAGATAGCTCGGTCAATTCATTATGCGGTGACCGCATCAACGGAAAACTGTCTTTGACTCCGGGCGGTTTTAGTACTGGAAATTGCCTTTGAACCCATCGTAATATAATAACTGCTGGGCTATCCATTAACATCTTCATTTCAGGGTATTGCCATACTAGCTTGTCGATACCATCGTTTGGTTCAAAAACAACATCGCCAATATTGTCATTGTTCATATCCCACCCTAAATAATTACTCCAATAATTACCCTGACCATCAAGGCTCCATTCTTGTTTTTTATTAGAAACGTATTTTACTTGCAATGGGTTGTTAATAAAGCTGTTGCCATAAATCTTAGTGTTTTCCGAGCCAGCGGTTAAATGAATGCCTATTTCGGCAGTATCAATTTTATTGCCAGAAATGGTGTTATAGGCCGAGTTGTAAACAAACAAGCCTTTACCGTCACGGCCCAGCACTTTATTTTCAGGCTTGGTCCAAACGTTGCTGATGCTGTTATTACTTAGGGTAGAGGAAGTGATGAAATTTAATAAAAAACCATAATCTTCGCTGTCGGTTGTACTATTACCATCAACAATTAAATGTTTAGAGCTCATCAAGGCAAAGCCAGCTCGAGTATTATAGGCATGGTTATTGAGTACTTTGTTATTGTGCGAATACATATAATGCACGCCGTAACGTAAGTCATGCATGGTATTGTTTTCAAGAGTACTTTCTTGGCTGGAAATTATGTATAAACCGTCGCGGGTATGGGAAACGTCATTACCCCGTATTTCAACATGTTTAACCCCAGAAAGTTGTATGCCATTGCCTCGATCAGAGGAACGTAATTTGGGATTTCCGGAAATTATGTTATTTAACACTTTAGTGTGTTCAGTTTTTTGTAACCAGATGCCAAAGCCACTGCCATCTAATTTATTATTTTTGATTAAAATATTTTGAGATTTTTTTGCAGAATAAATACCGGCATTTTGCTCGGTAAGATCATCGCCCCAATTATTGATAGTTAAATGTTCAATAGTCACGGTTGAGCTGTTTATGGTAATGGCATTGCCTTTACCTTGCGCATCAATAATCGTCCCCGGCACACCGGTTAATCTAATTGCATTATTGATAATAAAATTACCAGAGTAGAGACCTGCTGATAATATAACGTTATCGCCATCACTGGTGCTGTCTAAGGTAATCTGTAAATTTTCTTGGGGTGATATTAACCACTGTTTGGCTATTACGGGGCTAGCTACAAACATTGAAAGGGTAATATAAAGAAAGATATTTCTGATCATTAACTAGCAGTTTCTTAATAAAAATGGTGATTGTTGGTAGTGTAACACTGAATTCTTTTGAGGCTAATTAACCAGCTACCATAACACTATGGTAACTGGTATTTACTTATCAGCGGTTAAGCTTCAACAAACATGCGACCACGCATTTCCATGTGTAGGGCATGACAGAACCAGTTACAGTAATACCATTGTACACCTGGCTTGTTAGCTGTAAAAGTGATTGAAGCGGTTGCTTGTGGACCAATTTCCATTTGCACGCCATGGTTAGTCATACAGAAACCATGAGTAACATCTTCTACTTGGTCAAGGTTAGTTACAATCACGGTAACTTCATCACCTAGTTTCACTGTAAATTCATTCATGCCATAAGTAGGTGCGACTGAAGTCATGTAAACTCGTACTTTTTTACCGTCACGGATCACTTTATTTTGTGTGTAAACATCAACACCATCTTTTTTCGCCATCGCAATAGTTTCAGCGAAAATAGGATCAGTACGTGGCCATAATTTTAATGGTTTCACTTTACTGCGATGAACCATTATACAGTCATGCGGTTCCGCAAATGTAGGTCCATCATGAACTAATTTCATTTCATCACCAGAAATATCAATCAATTGATCATTTTCAGGACGTAATGGGCCAACCGGTAAGAATCTATCCTTAGAGAACTTACATAAAGAGATTAACCATTTACCATCGGCGTCACGTGATTCACCTTGTGTAGTATGGTTATGACCTGGTTGGTAATGTACATCTAATTTTTGACTGATGTAGTTAACTTTTTCACCGTTGTGCGCTTTAATTGCATCTTCAACATTCCATTTTGCAATTTGGCTATCAAGGAATAATGTCGTGTAAGCATTACCTTTGTTATCAAATGCAGTATGTAGTGGACCTAAACCTAATTCTGGTTCAGCAACAATAGTGTCACGTGGCTTAATTTTATCAGCAAACAATGCATCTAATTTTTTGATTGAGATGATTGAAACTGTTGGTGATAATTTACCATTGGCAATAAAGTACTCACCGTTTGGCGAAGTGTTTAAACCGTGTGGTGATTTAGGTACTGGAATGTAACGAGTTAACTCAGAACCTTTACGGCCATCTAAAACTGGTACATTATTACCGTTATAGGTTTTGAATTTACCGGCTTTAAGTGCTGCCTCACAAGCGGCTAAGCTGAAAATAACAACATGATCACGCTCTGCGGTGATCATTTCCCCTAAGTTCATGCCCATTTCTGAGTTATAACAGGTTGATGCGAAGTATTTACCGTCGTAATCAGCATCGGTATTATCTAAATTACCATCAACCATTACTTGGAAAGCCATTTCCATGGTTTCAGCGTTAATAACGTTATAAAGGGAGCGGTAGGTACTGACATCTCTCATGCCGTCTTTACCGTCGTTATTCATTGGTATTTCAAATTCACCGTTACATACTACATATTTTGTATATGGCGCTTTTTGTACACGTAAACCATGAACCGCTTGTACGTTAGGTACAGTAAGCATTTTGTCACACTTCATTACGTCACAACGAATACGGGCAACACGAGAGTTAGCTTTATCATTGATAAAAACATATTTACCATCGTAATGGCCATCTTGCATACTCATATGCGGGTGATGTGAGTCACCCATCATAATGTCAGCACTTTCGCCTTTAATACGCTTACTTTCTTCAGTCAAACCCCAGCCTGTTGCTGAGTCGGTGTTAAATACCGGAATACGCATAAGTTCACGCATTGACGGAATACCCATAATACGAACTTCGCCTGAATGGCCACCTGACCAAAAACCGTAATATTCATCAAGATCACCTGGATGAACAAAGGCTTCGTTTTTTGCATATTCTGCAGCATTGGCTCTTGCCGTGCTTGCAAACATAGCAGCAGTCATTGGAGCAGCAATAGCGCCAGCACCTAGCAACGCCGTTTTACCAAAAAACTTACGTCTATCTTCGTTCTCTAACTCTACGTTATTAGAGCTTTTGTTATCATTACTCATCATACTCTCCACTTGCTTTTATTTATATTAAGTTGTTGTGATTTTTGTTAGCCAACATTAACTGCTGGAATTTCTTGCTCTTTAAATTTGTTTTTCTTGCGCGCTAATTTTTTCAATGGTGGACATTTTTCATCATTGAAATAGGTTACCTGACAATCTAAGCAATAATGACATTCACGCATGTTAATAGTGCCATCAGGATGAATCGCCTGAATTTCACATTCTTTCGCACAAGTTTTACAGGGCTGACCACATTCTGGACGACGACGTAACCAACTAAATAAACGAATATTATTACTGGTTGATAACGCGGCGCCTAATGGACATAAATAACGACAGAAAAACTTGCGATTGAAAATATTGATAATCAATAATGCTGAAGCATATAGGATGAATGGCCATTCCCGATCAAATTTTAATAAGAAAGTGGTTTTAAAAGGCTCAACTTCAGCAAACTGCTCAGCGAGGGCTAGCGACTCTAGTGACATGCCAAATAACGCTAATAAAATTAGATACTTAATTGCCCATAATCTTTCATGTACAGCCCATGGAAATTCGTATTGTGGAATTTTGATATGACGAGCAAAAACATTCATTAGCTCTTGCAGTGCACCAAACGGACACAACCAGCCACAATATACAGCACGACCCCATAGGATCATCGTTACTGCGGCAGCCCCCCACAAAATAAAGATAATAGGGTCAAGTAAAAATAAATCCCAACTAAAGTCCGACATAAAGGCTTGTAAGAAGGTAAAGACATTTACCACCGACAACTGACCACCCCATGACCAACCAATAAAGATAACCGTAATAATCAAAAATAAATGCCGGAAGTTGTGCATAAAAGTTGGATGACGAACTAAAATATCTTGAAAGAATAAACTCATCACCACAATAATAATCAAAATAATTAAAATAACCACTTCAGCATTTTTTTCTTGCCATATTTCTTCGGTCAGGGTTAATTCTGGCTCAGGATAAATGACTGGCGGGCGATCAACATATTGTTCTAAGGTATGATAATCCCCGGTAAAAGAAGTAAATAAACTATCCACAGCACCTAATTGGCGACGCACCAGTAATTCTAACTGCCAATCGACACCGGGGTTAAATTGATGTTGGGCACGAACAATAAACAATGACATTTCTTGGAAGCGAGGCGCGCCATCAACAAAAATATCGGTAACTCGATTATGGTCTAAATCGCGAAACGCAAAAGCATCACCATTTTGTAGTATTTGGATGCGATCGAAAATTCCACCGCGGACATATCCAGAACCTTTATAGGAATAACCATTACCCAACATAACAATGGCATGTTCACCTTCTTTAAGGGTACTCAATAACCACTTATATTCGCTGTCACCTAATACATTTCGGCCTATTGCTGGAATATCGGCTTGGGCAAAATATATTTCAGCAAACATATCTTGTTTCTGTTGAGCACTTGCTTGATCAACATGTTCAACTTTAGTACCAATAAAGGCGTCATCAACGGTTTTTCTATTTAACGTTAATTTGCGAATAGAGCCATCACCGACAAGTGTTTGCCAATCTGCTTTTTGATAGACATCAGGGTAAATAGTCGACATTGGTTGAATAATGTCTTGGCTGGCTTTAATAATTCCTAAAGAGCGAGCTACTGTTGTTGCCGCTTTAGTGATAGCAACATTCATTACCATTACGGTAACTGTTGCCCCTGAAAGGCCATCAATATGGATGACACCTTCTTTTTTATTGCCGCCTACTTTTAAACGGTCGCTCACCTTTAAGCCGTTATATTGGTCAGCAAATTTGTAAAGCTTGCTTTCGGGGATACCCGCTAAAATAATTGGCTCATGATGCTCAAGCACTTTTGCGCCAAGGTAAACACCGTCCGGATTAATAGCGACTAACATGTTAACTGGCTCGCCTGAATAGGCTGGCATTCTTGATAAGTCATTGGTTTCAAAGGCATAACCTATAATATCTTGGTCTTTTAAAATAGTCCAAATTAATGGCTCACCCTGCTTCGCAGAAATTAACGTCGCTTCTGGGAATATCTCATGAATAACTGGCATAGGATCTTTAGGCGGGCTAACAAATAACGCATGGACAGGGAATGCCATGCCAAATAAAAATACGAGAAAAAGCGGCAATTGGAAAAATTTCAATTTGCTAGCTAGCTGATTGAACATAATGCTTTAAGACCTTTCTATGCGTTTTAGCTTTAACTCCTAAGGTTAGAAGTAGAAGTACGATTATTCAAAAATTATTTTACAGCTTCGATTGGATGTTTATCTGATTTGGATCAATTGTTTGTTAATAAAGGTTACGGGAATATTAAAGCCTTTATTTTTAAATACATGCTACTGACTATTAAAGTCAATAAGCTACATTTAATAACAGTTTTCGTTACTCGGCTAATGTAAACTTAGCGTTAATGCACTAGAAATTAACAATATTAAGCTTGGAGCCCTGATGAATTTATTCCGTCTATACGCCACACTAATTTTGCTTGTTACTTTATCGGCTTGTGTTACTGTTGCTGAGCCTACAAGGGCTAATAACAAATTTGTGATATCGAGTAATTTTGAAAAAGACATAAAATTGGATGAAAATTCAACATTTGCTCTGGCACCATTACAAATGAATAGATCAGATGCGCTCCATCCCTTGGTCACCAATGCCATTGAGCAATATTTAAAAAATTCATCGTTGCGGCAAATTCATAACGGCCAACAGCCTACGTTTTATATTTCTTATGTGTTAAAAAGTGAAAAAGATCTAAGTGATAAGGCATTGACTGAAAACTTTGGTATTAACCCTGGCTTACCAGCGATGGCCGAATTGAAAAAGGGTACGTTAATGATACTTATTTCTGATGGCAAAACTAAACAACATCTTTGGAAAGGCGCTGCGCAGGGCTTTGCTATTGATGGATTATCAGACGAAGACAAAAAATTGCGCATGCAGCGCATAGTTACGGCAACGTTTAGGCAATTTACTCATCACCCTTAACTGCCATTGCGATGAGTAATGGCAATTTATTTAGTCTGTTACCGGTCTTAGTAACTGGGCTAAAGTTTAACCATTGGAGATCTAAAATGAAACTATCAATTCCTACTGTTATGGCAATATTTGCTATATCGACTATTTCAAATTTTGTAAGCGCAGCACCAGCGACTATTGAGTGGTTTGAACCAGAGCATTACCGAGACGTTAAACCCTCTAACGGAAGTAAAAGTGCTTTCCAGAAAAGAGTGTTTAAAGAGCTGGACATACATTTTATTAAATTAGCGGAAAGTTTACCTGCTGATCACTTATTGCAAATAAAAGTAACCAATTTAGACTTAGCTGGCGATGTAAAATATATGGTAGGGCCAAGCAACAGCACTATCCGAGTGATAGATAATTTATACATTCCTCGGATTGAATTTAGTTATCAACTACTTGATGGTGAAAAAAATATCGTACAATCGGGTGAAGAAAACATTAAAGATATGGGCTTCAATGTCGGAGTAAATACATTTAAAAGCGAATCCTATTCTTATGAAAAGAAATTAATAGCCGATTGGTTTCACAAGACATTCCCAGAACGTAAGTAAAAAATAACTTACTAAAAAATACCAAAACCTTGTTTGGGTTAAACAAGGTTTTTTTATGCCTGAGCTACAGCAAACCGAGAGAATTGCTTGCCTAAGTAATGATTAAATTAATTTGGCATCATTTTTTTCGTAATGGCTTTCAAATTCAGCGATCACTTTAAATAATTGTTCTATTTTCTTTACTAAGCTAATTAACACTGGCTGAGCATTCGTTTTCTGCCAACTCATAAATTCGTCGGCTATCTCTTCAATATAAGGCTGAAAGCTGCTGGCGCTGGTGTTAAAACCGGCGCCTTTTGGAAAAATAGCCGCAAAGTTGGCTTTTTTATTTTGCCGAAACTCTTCTAAGGCGCTATCTGCAACGATAGAACGCTTTAATAATTGCGATATATTTTCAATCAGCTGTTGTTCTATATTTTGAGTCATAATTGATGGTCTATTTTTCTAAAGGCTAATGATGTCATTATTATGCCAAATTTAACGGCGTCTTGTTAGTCTCTCCTGCATATTCTCTAACAAACTTAGGCATTAAATAACCAGGCAGTATTGCTAACATTTGTTTTGCAATACTGATCGCCTTACTATCACAGACATCGAAATGAGCTGCTCCGGCGACAGAATCGAGCACATGAATATAATAAGGCTGAACGCCAATATCAAAGAGCTTCTCAGATAAACTACACAAGGTTTGCACATCATCATTAATGTTGGCCAGCAACACGCTTTGATTAAATAATGGTATTCGATTGCTGCGCAGGGGCTCAATCGCATTAATAAAATTAGCATCAATTTCGTTGCTATGATTTATATGAAAAACCATAACAGGTTTCAACCTGCTTTGGCTTAGCATTTGGGTTAGGGCACAGGTTATGCGCTGCGGGATAACCACAGGAAGGCGGGTGTGTATGCGTAGCCTTGTTACATGTGCTATTGATTCAATTTCAGCGATTAACCATTGTAAGTGCTTATCACTTGCCATTAGAGGGTCGCCACCACTAAAGATAACTTCATTAATCTCGGTATGTGTTTTGATGTAAACCAAGGCCTGCTGCCATCTGGCTTTATTTGGACTATTATCGGTATAGGGAAAATGGCGCCTAAAACAATATCGACAATTAACAGCACAACCGGCTTTAATGATCATTAATACCCGATTTTTATATTTATGTAATAGCCCTTCAGCGACCGTGTCATGCTCTTCAAGGGGATCACTTAAATAACCAGTGCGCTCTTGATATTCAGCAGCAAGCGGCATTACTTGTTTTAATAATGGGTCGTTAAAATCGCCTTTTTTCATTTTTTTGATAAAAGG
>CALJHL010000054.1 GCA_938075435.1 uncultured Thalassotalea sp.
AACTGCTCAGGCGCAATAACTTGATGTAAATTTGCCAGTAATTGTTGCTGCTCTTGCTGAGTAATGCGGTCCTCTGTTAGCTCGTGTACGGTTCCCACAAGAGCGGTGCAGACTATTGCAAACAGGGCCAAAATTTTGGCATTTTGAGTAATGGCGACTTTCATAGTTATTCACTAGCCTTATGACCGTATGTTCTCGGTCGGCAATATTCATCTATTAATGGCACTGCCATATTACACAGTAAAACTGCAAAAGCTATGGCATCAGGATAGCCACCAAATTTACGAATTAAATACACTAATAAAGCCGCTAGGGCAGCATAAACTACTCGGCCTTTTTTGGTGGTAGCTGCCGATACAGGGTCAGTCAATATAAAGAATGCCCCTAACATTGTGCCGCCCGATAACCAATGGAATAAGGTTGAAGCACTGCTATCAGGGCTGATGCTATAGGCAATAAGTGAAAATAAAAATAAGAAACCAAGAAAACTAACTGGGATCAACCAGTCAATGGCCTGTTTATAGATGAGTATAAACCCACCAAGTAAAAAGCCGAGGTTTATCCATTGCCAACCAATGCCCGCATATTCGCCAAATACTGGATTATTAAAACTCTCGGATACCGTTAGCCCTAATGTTAAATCGGTTTTTAAGGTATCGAGTGGTGTCGCCATAGTGATGCCGTCAATACTCATCCGAATTTGTTCTACCGAAAACCCTTCCCAGGTAAAGCCGGTTAGTATTAACCAAAAATTATTAAAAGCACTTACCTGTTCAACTAATAGACTACTGACCGGTTGCCAAGAGGTCATTTGTAATGGGAATGAAACCAGTAGTAATACGTAAGCTGCCATAGCTGGGTTAAACAAGTTAAAGCCTAAACCACCGTATAATTGCTTAACCACCATAATCGCAAAGATACTACCAATTGCGGTTATCCACCATGGGGCAAGAGAAGGCACACTAATACCTATTAAAACACCGGTTAAAATCGCCGAACAATCGGTGATCTGCGACTTGATATTTTTATCTCTTATGGCTAAAAATACAATTTCGGCAAGCAGGCAGAAAGTCACTGCTAAACCAATTTGAATAATTGTGCCCCAGCCAAAGAAATACCACTGGGCAAATATTCCCGGCAAGGTGGCGAGGATCACTAAGCGCATTAATGAAGGCGTTGCCGATTTAATGTGGTTGTGAGGTGAGCTTGCTATCCAAAATGCCATATATTAATCAGACTCTTGTTTATTTTTCTCAGCTGCGGCTTGAGAATTCAATTTTTTTGCTTTGGCTTTTTTAATTGCTGCAGCGATTTTTTGTTTTTTATCGGCGTCGGTAATTGTTGACGGCGTCGTTGAACTAGTTACTTGTTGTTTTTGCTTAGCTTTTGCTTTCGCGACAGCGCTAGCAAGCTTAAGCTTTTTGGCCTCAGCTGCCGATAATACATTTTCATCAGTTGCTTCAGGTGCTTTTTCTAACTCAATTGCATCGTTGTTAATTTCGACCGCATCTAGGCCAGTAGCCTTTGTCTCTGCTGATTTCGCCAGTTTTTTAGCTTTCGCTTTCGCCACTGCCGCGACGGTTTTGGCTTTTTTTATCTCAGCTGCCGATGTCGAAGGTACTTCGCTGGTACTGGTAGTCGTTATGTTTGTTGCGCTCGCTTTTTTTGCCTCAGTCGCTTGCGCCGACTGATCCGTGTTAGCTTGCGCCAGCTTCTTTGCTTTTGCTCTGTCAATTGCCGCTGCAGCTCTTGTTTTAACATCAACATCGAGGTTCACTGAACTTGGCGCGCTTTGCTGAGCTTTTTTCGCTTTTACTCGTGCCAATGCCGCGGCAACTGCTGAATTACTTGCTTGCCCAGAGGTGGTGCTAGCGGCAGATTTTCTCGCGGCAATCGCTTGCTGGTGTTTTGCTTCGCGGGCTAATTTATCTTTCTCAAGACGAAGATTACGAGCTTCGAATCTTAGCTTAGCTTTATCGGCTTTGAGTTCTTGCTCCTTATTAGCGCGAAGTTCTGCTTTGGCAACGCGATAATATTGAACAAGAGGTATTTGGCTCGGGCAGACGTAGGCACAGGCACCACACTCAATACAATCTGCTAAATTTAATTTTTCTAGTTGTGGGTAATTTTTTGCTTTCGCATGCCATTGCAATTCTTGTGGCAATAGCTGGCTCGGACATACTTCGGCGCATTGGCCACAACGAATACATTCAACTTCTTTACTGGCCGGTGAGATTTCGGCCGTGGTTGGCGCTAAAATACAGTTGGTGGTTTTAACAACGGGCACTTGCAGCGTCGACAGTGTAAAGCCCATTAATGGCCCCCCCATAATAACTCGCTGTTGCGGGGTTTTATTAAAACCACAACAGTTTAATAAATGCGCAACTGGTGTACCCAATAAAGACCATACATTTTGCGGTTTAGCAATAGCTTGACCGGTAACTGTCACGACCCTTCTTAGTAATGGAATGTCATTGATAATGGCTTCACCAATGGCAAATACCGTAGCAATATTTTGCACTACCATACCTAAGGATACTGGCAGCACGCCACTGGGTACTTCTTGGCCAGTGAGGGCTTTAATTAATTGTTTTTCGCCGCCGGTAGGGTATTTTGTTGGTAATACACAAATTTTAATGTTGTCATGGTTCTTACAGGCGGCTTTTAATGCGGCAATTGCCTGGGGCTTATTATCTTCAATACCAATAAGGATAAGTGCTGGTTCTAGCATAAAATCTAAAATTTCGACGCCGTCGATGATTGCCGCCGAATGTTCGCGCATTAATAAATCATCGGCACTAATGTATGGTTCACATTCAACCGCATTAATAATTAAAAAATTAAGGCCAGAATTGGTATCAACTTTTATACTGGTAGGAAAGCCAGCGCCGCCCATTCCGGCGATACCGGCATTTGCTATTTTTTCAACTAGCTGGCTTTTAGTTAAACTGCGAAAGTTTTCAGTGATATGCCGTGTCCGCCAAGTGTCGTTACCGTCTGGTTTAAGCACTAAGCAAGGTTCTTTCATACCCGAAGGGTGAGCGCTGGTCGTCATACCTAAAGCAGTAACTGTCCCAGATGTGGGGGCATGAATCGGCACCATCATCGGCTTGTCACTACCGGTTAAAGCTTGCCCTTTAAGGACAAAATCGCCAACCTCTACTAACAACTCAGCGGCGCTGCCAATGTGCTGTTTTAACGGAATAATCAATTCTGACGGTAATGGCAATACTTTTATCGGTTTGTCATTAGTGAGAAATTTTTGTTGGGGAGGGTGAATACCCCCGAAAAATTTCCAGAAATGGTTTTTATTGATGCGCTCTAGGACAGATTCCACGACAACCTCACTAATCTATCTGGACAACATCAATTGCTTGTAAATCCCATTGCCAGTTTTGTGGCGTTTGTTTAATTGGGATCATCTCAATACAATCAACTGGACAAGGATCGACGCACAAGTCACAACCTGTGCATTCATCAACAATAACAGTATGCATTTGTTTTGCTGCGCCAGTGATAGCATCGACGGGGCAGGCTTGAATGCATTTAGTACAACCAATACAGTCCTCTTCAATTATAAAGGCGACTTTTACTGTGTTGTCTTGTTCATGGCTTTCATCTAAAGGCTGGACTTCAACCCCCATTAAGTCAGCGATTTTTTTTATAGTGTCATCGCCGCCAGGTGCACATTTATTGATTGCTTCACCATTAGCAACGGCTTCGGCATAGGGTTTGCAGCCAGGATAACCACATTGGCCACACTGGGTTTGTGGTAACAAGGCATCGAGTTGCTCAACTAATGGGTCACCTTCAACTTTAAAACGTACCGAAGCATAGCCAAGTAGGGCACCGAACAAGGTGGCTATTAAGGCAAATATGACAATAGCTAACAGTATTTCCATTACAATTTAACCAAACCAGTAAAGCCCATAAAGGCTAACGACATTAAACCAGCGGTTATCATGGCAATGGCGGGCCCTTGAAATGGCTTAGGCACATCGGCATTAGCAAGGCGTTCGCGCATAGCGGCAAACATGATTAATACGATAGAAAAACCAACCGCAGCACCAAAACCATAGATAATCGATTCAAAGAAATTATGTTGTTCGTATAGATTCAGTAATGCTACCCCTAATACCGCACAGTTAGTGGTAATTAAAGGCAGAAATATGCCTAACAGCCGGTATAAATTGGCACTGGTTTTATGAACCACCATTTCGGTAAATTGCACTACTACGGCGATAACTAAAATAAAGCCCATAGTGGTAAGGTATTCAAGCCCAAGCGGTTGCAATAGATAGGTACTAAATAAATAGCTGAGCAACGACGCTAGGGTAAGCACGAAGGTGGTGGCTAATGACATGCCAATGGCGGTTTCGGTACGTGATGAAACCCCCATAAATGGGCATAAACCTAGGAATTTAACTAAAACGAAGTTATTAACTAATACGGTTCCAATTAAAAGTAATAGATAATCAGTCATTTATATTTTTATAGTTGGGGTCAATTAACGTTATTATCCTAGTTTATTAGGCAATTAACAACTTGTTGTTTGCAGAGTTGTTTTAGTTGTTCAATTAATGCGCAATAGTTTGATTTTGCGCCCAGGATTAAACAACGAATATTTACAAAAAAATTATAATGGCTCAGGTTTTCCTAAGTAGTAACCTTGACAACCATCGACGAATATTTCATCAAAGGTATGTTTTTCTTCTTGGCTTTCAACACTTTCGGCAAGCACTCTGATACCTAAACGATGAGCTAAATCTATCATTAGGCGTAAAAAATATTGGTTGTTTTTGTCGTTTTGAATACCGCGGGTATAACTACCATCCATTTTGATATAATCGGGGGAAAGCTCTTTAAAAAATTTAAATGAGGTAATACCGACACCAAAATGCTCAACACAAATGCGCGCCCCGACTCGGTGGATCATATCTATAAAGTAAGAGCTGCCTTTTATATTTTGTTCAAGACCATATTCACTGATTTCGAAAACTAAGCGAGTAGTGATGTTGTGATCTTTTAATAAACGTCGTTCTAGCCAGATAATAAAATGCTCATCATGAATTGAACGAGTACTTAAATTAATGCCGAAGGCTTGTGCAGATAGATTTTTATTTTTAATTTCAGCTAAGGTTTTTTCTATCACTAAGCGGTCAATTAAAATTATTTTATCGAGTTTTTCTGCCATAGCAATAAAGGGTCCAGTAGGCAGTATGTCACCTTCTGAGTTGGTAAATTTAGCTAACACTTCGTGATAAATTTTATTATTTCGGGCGCTTGGTGAGATTAATTGAGATAGAAGGGACATGCTTTGATTCTCAATTACATAGCTGATCTCTTTACTCCAGTTTTGGTTACCTAAATTGGTCGTTTCATTATGTAAAAAACTGCTATCAGATTGAATATACCAAGAATTTTTATGACGGGTCTGGGCCATGCTAATCGCTGTGTCAGCTAAGGCTAACATTTCACCTAATGGACGGTTCAGTTCTAACTTAGCAATGCCAGAATAAGCGATTGAGTCAAAATCAGTAAGCTGTTGATATTCATTTAATAACGTCGTTAATTGATCACCGACTTTCTCTGCTACTTTTAAAGTAGTGTTAGCTAAAAAGGTAGCAAAGTCAGAGCCGTTTAGGCGAAATACCCGCGCATCAGGATAATTAATTACTTGCGTTTTTAAGATATTTGCCACTTGACAGATGTAACGATCGCCTTCTTGATAACCGTGCACTTTATTAATGGTTATTAACTCTGAACAACGGGTAATAATTAATATCCCAAAGCCAGTGTTTTTATTCTCTTCGGTAAATTCGGCAAAAAAGTCGACAAAACCACTGCGATTTTCTAAACCCGTTAATTGGTCGTGATAGGCGGTTTGTTGTAATTGCTGATTCTTAATTAATTTATGGCTAATAAAGAGTTTCAACTTGGACAAGGTTTTATTAACCTCGTCAAACTCGGTTGGCAAATTTAATACGCCGTTGTTGTCATTATTATCGATTGACGACTTAATTTCTGCGGCGATTAATTCAGATATATCTTTAGAAGCCTGGCGATTTGCGTTTGTGGTTATGGTTGTGGTTACAAATGTTCCGGCAACAACAATCACTAAAGTCACAAATAATATAAACAGGGTTAGGGTGTAATAAAATGAAAACAATTCATCATTATTTAGACGGTAATTAATATAAATCGCTAAATTGTCATTTTTGACACTGCTTCGTTCAATGTCACCAACAAAAAAAGACAGTAAGCTGAAGGTAGAATTGTCATTTCTATAACTGTAAATCACATCTTGATTAAGGTTAGTGATTTGCAGTTCGTCATATTGAAAAGCATGCTTTAGCTGTCTAGAAAACGCTTTAAGGTCGTTACTTTGATAATATTCGGTTATTTTGTTTAGCGAAACTTGGTGATCTTTTTGTTTCTCAGTAATAAAGTTTTGTAAGCTATAAAAGCTGAAACTGAAATAACAGAGGCAGAAAATGATGGCAACAATAATGTTCTTTATTAAAATGCGCGATAATGTCGACATAACTAACTTGTATCCCTTTACTAGTTATTATTATTTTTATTTTTAAATAAGGCAGTTAAACAGGCTATTTTAACAGTGCAGCTTAGTTAAATTTTCTTTTATATATTATGAAAGGTATCACTATAAAGCACTATAAATCAACACATCAACGTACTATAAATCAATAGATCTTGCAGTTATGAATGATAACTTCACAGTACCAGTTAGATGTAACTAAGGTTATGTGCTTAAACAGTAATATTTGTGGCATTTGATTTATTTAAATCAACAGATCAAAAGGTTTACCTTATTCAAATCTAATGTATAATAATAATCATTCTCATTACCATTGGTTGTTATCATGACTTTATCAGAAGTAAACGTTGGCGAAAAAGCCATTATCAGTTCTTTATCTGAGAATCATAACCTGAGAGCAAAATTACTCGACCTAGGCATGATCCCAGGGACGGCTTTAAAGATAAAGCGCCGCTTGGGTTGGAGTAAAGCGGTACAAGTTAATGTTCGCCAAGCCAATTTAATTATTCGCAATTCAATGGCCAGTGAAATTAAAGTGCAGGTTATCAAATAAAATGCAAAAAGAAGTACTTTTAGTCGGCAACCCTAATGCTGGAAAATCGACCTTATTTAACCAGTTAACCGGCTTAAAGCAACATGTAGGCAATTTTCCTGGCATTACTGTTGAAAAGAAATTTGGACAGCTGAACAATAAAAACAGCAAGCTGCCTGAAATGCAGATTGTCGACTTGCCCGGCGTTTATTCTCTTGTTGGCCAACAACAAACGTCAGAAGATGAACGCGTCACCTTAAATTACCTTATTAATGCTAAACAATCCGTCATTGTTAATGTCATTGACGCCACTTGCCTTGAACGCCACTTATATTTGACTCTGCAATTAAAAGAATTGGGTTATCCAATGCTTATTATCCTTAATAAATGGGATATGGTTGCCAAGATTGACTTAACCATTGATCTTGATAAATTACAACAACAACTCGGTTGTAAAGTTATTACCGTCAGCTCGGCAAGCCCTATAGATGTTAATAACATTGGCGAGAAAATAGCTGCTATTGCCGAGCAACCAGAACAACCTTTTATTATAAATTATGACCAATTTATTGAAACTAAATTAGCAGACAGTAATCGCTTTATTGAGATTAACAAGCTAATTGATCAGCAATACCTAGGCAATATCGAACTCGATGTCGAGCTTGAAGTGGCCTCTAGCCGTTACCAATTGTGTAATGATATTTGTAAAAATTGTCTAAATGATGAATTTGAGCATCAGCATAAACTGACAGAAAAACTCGACCATTACTTAATGCGGCCAATCGTCGCACTGCCATTATTTTTAGTATCTATGTACCTAATGTTTATGTTTGCCATAAATGTCGGTGGCGCTTTTATTGATTTCTTCGATATCGCTGCAGGTGCACTTTTGGTTGATGGACTCGCCTATCAATTAAATTTATGGTCGTGGCCAGAGTGGTTAGTGGTATTACTCACCGAAGGCGTTGGCGCCGGCGTGCAAACCGTTGCGACATTTATACCGTTAATATTTTGTTTGTACCTGTTTTTAACGGCTCTTGAGCAGACTGGCTATTTGGCCAGAGCGGCAGTGGTTACTGACCGACTAATGCAAAAAATAGGCTTGCCTGGTTCCGCTTTTGTACCCATGATAATGGGCTTTGGTTGCACGGTTCCCGCAGTTATGGCAACCCGAACACTAAAGCAAAAGCATGAGCGTATTTTAGCGGGGGCAATGAGTCATTTTATGGTGTGTGGTGCTCGCTTACCGGTATTTGCTTTATTTGCCGCGGCATTTTTTCTTGAGCATGCGTTACAAATTGTATTTATTCTCTATTTATTGGGGATTGTCGCTGCCATTGTTACTGGCTTAGTGTTTCGTCGTACAGTGTTGCAGGGTGAAGCCAGTCCATTTGTTATTGAATTACCGCAATATCAATTGCCACACTTTGCTGATTTGATGCATCGTACCTGGCAACGGTTGCAAGCCTTTGTGTTTGGCGCTGGTAAAACCATTGTTATTATGGTGACACTGTTGGGGATTTTTAACTCATTAGGCAAAGACGGCAGTTTTGGTAACACCGGAACCGATAATTCATTGCTGGCCGCCGCGAGTCAAACCATTACGCCGGTGTTTGCACCAATGGGAATTGATGACGATAACTGGCAGGCAACCGTGGGTATTTTCACCGGTCTATTTGCTAAAGAAGTGTTGGTTGCCACCTTAAATAGTCTTTATCAAGACCGTAACAACGAGGTTGAAGAATTTGATCTCAATGCCTCGTTAATGACCGCAGTGGCAAGTATTGGCGATAATTTAGCGGACATAGCTGATTTAGTCTTAGATCCACTTGGCTTATCAGTTGCCGATGTTGATTCAGTCGAAGAAGCGGCAACATCACAAGAAGTGTCAATGACCACCATGGAACGGCTAGCCAGTCACTTTGATGGCAAGCATGGCGCATTTGCTTATTTGTTATTTATCCTTTTGTATGCGCCTTGTGCATCGGCTTTAGGAGCGATGGCCAGAGAATTTAATGGTCGTTGGGCATTTTTTATTGCGGTGTGGACTAGTGTGTTGGCCTATGTGGTGGCCACGCTTTATTATCAGTTGGCCACTTGGCAGCAATTACAGTCGTCGCAAACTATAATGATAGTAAGTGTATTATTAGCCAGTGCCATCATCTATAAGTTGCTGGGTAATAAAATATTGGTAAGTTGGTTAGCGAGTGGAGTATCGAATGTTAGCGCAAATTCAAAAGCTTCTTGTCACTAATGAAATTATGACCCGCCAAGCGTTAGCAAGGCAATTAGCGATGGATGAACAGGCCCTAATGGGCATGCTGAAATTATTATTACAACGCGGCCAGATTGAATTAATTCAAGGTGGCGATTGTGAGGGTAGTTGTGGCTGTGTAAGTGCTAAAGTTGAAGCTTATCGTTGGTTAGAAAAAAAAGCGGCGACCCCGTTAAGTATTATCTCGGTATCTTAGCTATCTAGTCGGCAACGTCACTTTCTGTATAATTTGCAAAGTCAGTCATTTTCGCTAAACAACTTAGTGAATAGGCATCACTGACAGTAAATTATACTTGCTTATTTTTCTGGCAATCTGCATATTAGCAACACTTCCCATTATTGTTTAAAGTTCCTATGAGCAATCAACCTTCTGATTTAAATAAGCCAAATGGCACCGGCCTAAAACGGCTTTTCAAAGCAACGAAATGTTCCTTGCAGGGCTTTCAAGCCGCGTGGCAACATGAAGCTGCGTTTCGCCAAGAGTTGTTGTTAACCTTGGTATTATTTCCCTTTTCATTTGTGTTGGCCTCGTCGATAACTCACTGGTTGGTGTTGATATTTAGTTTACTGTTTTTATTGTTTGCCGAATTGGTGAATTCTGCTTTAGAAGCATTGGCTGATAAAGTCTGTATTGAGCACGATGTTTTGATTGGTCGAGCCAAGGATATTGGCTCTGCTGTGGTATTTATTGGTTTGCTATTTTTAAGCCTTGTTTGGTTACTTGCAGTTGCCCAATATTTTGGATTTTTACTAGAATAGTATTTACTGACTCAGGTTTTAAATACTTAGAGGCGTAGTGTTAGAGTTACTCGTTATAAAATTTACTTATCTTGTTGAGAAATTTTTACTTTGACTGAAAAAAAGTTACAACATTTTTATATCGCTGAAGAACAATCCATTTATTTGTTAAGTCATAAAGATGCGACAAAGCTGAAAGATTGGCTGGAATTATGTAACCAGCAATTAGTAAATATGGGTTATAGCCATGTTGAATTGCTTGGTAAAGGTGCATACGGTTTCGTTTTTTGCGGTGTTAACGCCGACTTGCAACAACATGTATTTAAATTTTCGCGAGTGACTTTACCACAACACGTACAAGACCGACTTGCCGAAGAGGCAGAGATGCAAGCCATGCTTTCGCATCCTCACATTCCTAAATTAATTGAATATATCAAGATAAAACGCCAATCAATTGTTCATATGTCTAGGGCACCCGGATTTGATTTAGAAGTGCTTTCGCATCGAGAAGGGCCATTAGCGGTTGAACAAGTCGTTAATATCACCATTCAGTTAATTGAACTGCTTAAGTATATTCGTAACCCTTTGAATAACAGCATGGCTAAGCCTATTGTCCATGGTGATATAAAACCTTCCAACATTGTCATTAACCCAGAAGATAACCAAATTCAACTTATTGACTGGGGATCGTCGGTGTGGGCTCAATGTGACAAAGATGGTCATAGCACGGCGATTAACGTTATGGATTTAATGAGTGGTGATTTACAACAAACCAACTCAAGAATGGGTGACATCTATTTTATTGGTGAAGAGCAACTAGCCGGCGGTTTGTCATCGCCGCGTTTTGATGAGCAAGGCATGGCAGCAACCATTTACTCACTTGCATCGGGACAATCGTGTCGTTATGGCTATAAAGTGATCACCGCATCATCACTGGGTTTACCGAAAATGTTAGGTCAAACCTTAGATGCGATGCTTGGTGATGATCCGAAAATTCGTCGCCAAGCGGGCGATTATTTATTGAATAATAGCGCCATGCTGAAAAATATGGTATTGGCCGATACCCCGACTAAACAAAAGATAATTGCGGCAATCCCGGTTTGGCTGCGAGCCAGCGATGACGAGTTTGATACGGTAGTCTATGGTTCAAGAAAGTCGTTTTTACGAGAGCAGTCTAATGAGGGTAGCCTAGTTGATATTGATGACGTGCAATTGGAAAAATATTATAAAAATTTCTTAGTGGGGATGGGCGCCACTGAAAAAGCCTTTGTGGCGGCGGTGAGTCGTTTAGCTAAATATCCAGTGGTTGGTGGTCTCGCTATTCGCTGGGAAAAAGGTGGCGTTTATGTCGACTCCAATTTAACCTTATTTGATAAATCATTAGAATACTCATTTAAATCAGCGGTTAATAATATGGTGACGCTGGCACAGGGGATTTTCCGAATTGGTATTTTTAAATCGTGTTTATTTAATGCACGTAACACCTTACATGTCGAACGAGAGCATGCCGACTTGCCATTTGTTGCCAACCAAAACCAACGGATAAGCTTTGACATTAGTAAGTTAAATGAGCTCGACAATGCTACCCAACTGCATTCGTATTTTGAAGATGGCAAAGATCCCGATGAATACCTACATTTACCTGATGAATTAATGACGGTGTTAGCGCGGATGAACTTGATCCACCATACCGGCTGTATTATTTTTGAGGTGCTCGCTACGCACTTAAAAATCCACAGTTATTTAATGCTGTTAAATCACGATATGAAAGCCGAGTTTCAACTTTGCCTCCAACAATTATTAGATTTATTACCAACTATTCAAGGCGTTGGCATTTCAGGTTTTATGAAATTGCCGTACAAGGACACCCGTTTTTTTGAGCACATTAATCAACGCTCGGAAAATTATTACCCTAAGAACCCGAAATTAGTTCACCTGATTGACGAATAAATTTATTGGTCAGTCCCAAGTTAATTGATAAGAAGGGAAGCAGATGAAAAATAATGTTGGTGACATGGCTTGGCTTGATTTAACCATTAAAAATGCCGAGCAAGTTCAAGATTTTTATTGCCAAGTTGTTGGTTGGAAGTCTGAAGGGTGCGATATGGGCGGCTACCAAGATTACACCATGCTTAATCCGAGTAGTGGCGATGCTACTGCCGGAGTTTGCCACAGTAGTGGCGTTAATGCCGATTTACCACCAGCATGGTTGCCTTACTTTTTGGTGGCGAACATTGATAAATCAGTTGCCGCGGTACTCGCTCAAGGCGGCGAATTGGTGACGGAGATCAAATCTATGGGCGCCGATAAATATGTGGTTATCAAAGATCCCGCCGGTGCTGTTTGCGCGCTTTACCATAAAAACAGCGATACAAAATAGAGCTAAAAGAGCCATTAAACCTAATAGTTTAAACCACACAACTTCATAAATGGCAATAATACAAGGGTAAAAAGTGAGTAAAGCGTTAGCCGTTTATGCGGGAAAATCTGCATTGGCACAAATTAAGCAACAGGGTATTAGCCAGCAGCAAATAAAAATGTTGGTGGGTGCCAGTGGCGGACCAAAATGGTTTGTGCTTGCCGGTTTAGATCGATACCTTTGTGGAGAGTTTTTTAAAGACCGCACTAACGAGTTATATACTTTAGGTTCGTCTGCAGGAGCATGGCGTTTTGCTTGTTATGGACAAGATGATCGGTTAGCGGCAATCAACCGATTAATCTCTGGTTACTCACAATTGTGTTACCCAAAAAAAGCTTCAATTAGCCAAGTTAGCCAACAAAGCCAACAGCTGCTGAGCGAGGTGTTAGGTGCTGAGGGGGCGATGCAGGTTGTGGCTAACCCAATAATTAAATCAACCATAATTGTTGCCAAATCATTAGGTTTAACATCGTTTGAGCATAAAGCCCTGCAATTACCTGGCTTACTGAGCTCGGCGGTTGCTAATCGCTTTAAGCGTCAATATTTAAATAAATTTTATCAACGAATGGTTTTTACTAACGACAGTAACCAACATTCGTTTGCTTATGATGATGGCATAACTTCAAAAGTGATTGCTTTAACTGCGCAGAATTATCAAGCAAGCTTGCAGGCTACTGGTGCGATCCCGTTAATTATTAATGGTGTTAAAGACATTGCCGGCGCCGGACCTGGTATGTATCGCGATGGTGGTATTATTGATTATCACTTTGATCAGCCATTTTTACCGCACCGTCAAGCGAGTGATTTAGTGCTATATCCACATTTTCAAAATGAGTTTAAACCAGGATGGTTCGATAAATATATTAATAATCGCTATAGCGCCAAACAACATTTCGATAATGTTGTGGTCTTAGCGCCTAGCCAGGAGTTTGTTCGGTCATTACCCTATGCGAAGATCCCAGAGCGGACCGACTTTACCGAAATGAGCGATAGCCAGCGGCTAAAATATTGGCATTTGGTGATCAGTGAAAGTTATCGTTTAGCCGATGAGTTTGCTGATCTGGTGGCCAGTAATAACCCTGCAGAGCATATTCAACTGATTTGACAATATTGGCATCGGCTATTTAAGCTAGCTAGAAGCCGTGTTCATCAATATGACCATTGGTTTTTGAGTCGGCTAAAAATAAGCTGTTGTAAACTTTGGTGGCGTATTCATCGGTCATGCCAGACAAATAATCGGCAATAATACGTTGTGGGTTTTGGCTATTTTCGCAGGCATATAACCAACGTTGCGATGTTGCATCCGGTAATAAGCGTTGCGGATCACTATTGAATGCTTCAAATAATTCCATGACGATTTGCTGACCTTTATACTCCATCCGTTGAATATCAGTTTGTTTAATAACAAAGCGATAGACAAATTGTTTAAAAATTGTCAATACCGCAGCAACCTTAACTGGTAAAGCGGCATTAAAACGCAGTAATGGCTCGACAAAATCTGTGCCTACGGTTTTATTTAAATCAACTAATTCAATTGAGGTGATCAGGTAATTAACTAATGAGCCGATGGCTTCTTTTTGTAAATGATGCTGACGAGAAAATAACTTATCTGCCAGCGTTGCTACAGCCGTTTGCAGCCAAGCATCGTCTACCATTTGTAAAGGCTCAATGACAAACGCTACAAAACTGTCTTTGGCAACCATGGCGGTTACTATGGCATCTTCTAAGTCATGAATACCATAAGCAATATCATCAGCGAGTTCCATAATGGAACAATCAAATGATTTGAATTTGGTCTTCTGATGATCATTCTCTTTTGCTTGTAACTGCTGAAATTGCGCTTTGTCATTATCGCTGAGCGGCATAAGCACCCATTCAAGCATCTCTATATCGTCGGCATACAAACCTTTCGGTGGGTGCCAATCACTGGCTTTTAATTGACGAAAATTAACCGGCGCAGCAGGTATTTGATGTTTAGCTAAACGGTCAATTATCTGCGGATACTTTAAAAGCCCGAGCAAGGTTCTTCGACTTAAATTCATACCGAAATGTTCGGTGTAGGGTTCTAAATTGGTGACGATGCGAAATGTTTGGCCGTTGCCTTCGAAGCCGCCAAAGTTGTGCATCATGTAATTAAGAGCAACTTCACCGCCATGACCAAATGGTGGGTGTCCGATATCATGCGCTAAACAAATCGCTTCGATTAAAGAGTCATCTTGAGGTAATAATTGCTGACATTGTTGTGGGTATTTTGCTCTTAATTGTGCCGTAATTCCCGAACCAATTTGTGAGGCTTCTAATGAATGGGTAAGTCGGGTTCGATAAAAATCGCTTTGGCCGACGCCCATTACTTGGGTTTTGGCCTGTAAGCGACGAAAAGCCGCGGAATGTAATATTCTGGCTCGGTCGCGTTGGAAAGGTGAACGGTGATCTTGTTGCCGAGATACGCCGCTATTTAATCGTCTTTGTAGCCAGTTCTCATTCATAAGTCAGCCTAAATTTAGCACTTCAGCAATTAATATCAAGTTGATTAGGTTATTTCTCACAGACGATAATTTATCTTAAAAAATATTATCAGCAAACAAGATATCTAAAGCCAGTTGAACTTTAACTATTACAATCGTCCGTTTGCTTGTCAAGCCCTTAATTTTTAACCTTATTTCGCTTTGATAGGGCAGGGCTACTGCCTTTCTTGTTGATGCTCTGCCAAAATTAATTGCTCAAGCAACAAGACTCCAGGACCGGCATTTTCTCGGTCAGGAATAACTATATTTATTGGTACTCTTCTTTGGCTGGCACCTTGTAAATTTATCGGCATCAATAAGCCGCTTAGCAGCTCTTGTTCAATAAAGTGTTTTGGTACCCAACAAAAGCCCAGACCTTGTTTTAACACAGTAAGTGCTTCAAAAAAATTAGATACCGTCCAGCGTTGTTCGGCTTTTAACCAACCGTTATCGGGTTTTTCTTGGCCGGTGTCACCAATAACTATTTGTAGGTGACTGGCTAGTTCATCTTGGGCAATGGCTGCCTGTTGCAATATCGGATGATCTTTATGACAAATTGGTAATAATTGCGCATCGCATAAATAGTTGCCGCTAATACCCTTAGATAGATGCGGGGTTAACACAATATCAGCAGATTTATTTGTGACAGCTTCGCTACCTCCGGAAATGACTTCATCGGAAATACGCAATCGGCTGCCACGACTTTGTGGCCAATATGTCTTTAATACCCTCAGTAAACGCTGCTTCGGATAAATCACTTCGCATGCTATGGTTATTTCCGCTTCCCAGCCACCATTTAAGGTGTCGGCAAATTCTTCCAACGTCTGTACGTCTAGCAAAAGTTTTTTCGAACGGCGTAGCATGGCATCACCGGCACGGGTTAATTGCGTCTTCTTACCTTCGACTGCGAGCAAAGCTATCCCTAACTGTGCTTGTAATTTTGCAACCGCGTGGTTAAGTGATGATTGACTTTTATTTAGAGCATCGGCGGCTTTAGCATAGCTGCCATATTCAACTACCGCTTGAAAAATTCGCCATTGTTCAATGGTCGTTTTGGCGCGAAATATTTTATTCATAATTTTTTATATATCCGCTTGAAACAAATAGGTATTAGACATTAGCAACGATAATTGCTCGTAATGGTGCCGGGTGGCCTTCGATTGTTTTGTTACTGTCGATAGGGTCGAGAAAATCTTGTAATGATTCCGAGTCCATCCATTCGGTTTGTCGTTGCTCTTCAAACGCAGTTTGGTCGGTACTAACAACCCGCACATTTTTAAATCCAAGTCTTTGCATCCAACTAACTAGAGCGGAACTACTGGGTAAAAACCAGACATTGCGCATTTTTGCGTATCTTTCGCCAGGAACTAACACGGTGTTTTCATCGCCATTAATGACTAAGGTTTCTAATACCAATTCGCCACCAGGTTTTAATTGCGCTTTTAGTTGTTGTAAAAATTCAATTGGAGATTTTCGATGGTACAGAACCCCCATGGCGAACACCGTATCAAATGCTTTTAATTGTGGTAAATGCTCAACCCCCAGTGGTAATAAGTTAACACTGTCATCTTGAATGAAATGCTGCAACGCTAAAAATTGCATCATAAACAGTTGGGTTGGGTCGATGCCAACGACAAATTTTGCGCCATCACCGCGCATCCGCCATAAATGGTAACCACTACCACAACCAATATCTAACACATATTTATTGGTTAAGTCACTAATGTGAGGGCGGAGGCGATCCCATTTAAAGTCGCTGCGCCATTCGGTATCAATATGAATGCCGTGAATATGGTAGGGACCTTTGCGCCAGGGTTTAAAATTTTTCAACAAGTTGCTGATCCGTTTTTGTTCGCCCGCGCTAATAGCATCGCTACTGCCAACACTAACGCTGGTTTTTAAATCAACATTACTCACCTCTGTGTTGGGTAGGGCGGCAATGGTTTTTTGCCATTTTGAAAAATCGCCATGCAAATCATTTTGTTGCCACTCGGCCAGTTGTTTTGGTAAACAGGTTAGCCAATGAGCCAAACGGTTGGCGGCGATTTGTTGGAAAAAACGGTTAAATAAGCTCATTCAGTTAGGTCACTTAAGTTAGGTAATTGTTCGTTAGGTATTATTTGATAGCAAGCAGTGAGAAAAAATTAAAACACTGAAACCATGGGGTCGCATGCTTAAATCCAGCTTGGTCGAGCCGCTTAAGGTGTTTGGCCAAAGTATCTGGCAACATTACATTTTCAATTGCGGTGCGCTTTTGTGCTATTTCTAGATCACTATAACCATTAGCGCGCTTGAAGTTGTGATGCAAATCGTTAAGTAGCTCTTTACAGACCGGGTCTTGGTCGTAAATTTTTTCCGATAAAATAAAAATGCCACCTGGGACTAAGGCATTGGCGACTTTCGTCATTAACCGTTGTCGCTGGGCCGGCTCGATAAATTGTAACGTAAAATTAAGGACGATAATCGACGCATTGTGCATATCTTCTACCAAGATATCTCCGTGCTTAACTTCACAAGGTGTATCGGCCTTAAAAGCATTGACATGAATGTCACAACGTTCGGCCATTGCCACAGAGTTATCGATGGCAATTATTTTACAGTCTTTAGCGTTAACATTTTGTCGCATCGCTAAACTTGCCGCACCGAGTGAGCAGCCTAAGTCGTAGATGTTGGTATTGTCTTGCGCATAACGAGCACTTAGTTGACCTATGGTGTCAATTATCGTGCGATAGCCAGGTACAGAACGTTTGATCATATCTGGAAAAACTTCCACTACCTTGGCATCAAAGCGAAAGTCAGCCACCGTAGCTTGCGGTGAAGAGTATATTAAGTCAGTTTCTTTTGTCATGGCGCCTAAAACACATCGGTAATGATTGTGTTATTTTATATTAAAAACGTGCGGATAGAAATTATTGCTGTTCGACAATTGCAAAAAAATGGCTGGTTTTGTCATTTAAGCGCTTAAATTTAACTTGAAAATAGCCAAGGCTAAATTTCCAACAAACTCAAGCTAACAAGCTTCATTAATATTTATGGCCCTTGGATGGTGACTTTAGCGGGGTTTGCTTTATAATAGCCGGTTTTTAAAATCATAAATCTGTAACCAATAGGCAAAGCATGAATGTTTGCTAGGGTTGGTACATATATTCAGGATAAATAGGTCATGCGAAGCATATTTTGTGGTGATGTTAATACATCTCATGTTGGTCAAGAAGTTACTCTATGTGGTTGGGTTAACCGTCGTCGTGATTTAGGGGCGGTAATTTTCGTCGATATGCGTGACCGGGAAGGCATTGTGCAAGTTGTGTTTGATCCTGATTTACAAGAAGTACTAGCAACGGCTAATACTCTACGTAATGAATTTTGTATTCAAATTAAAGGTAAGGTTCGCGCCCGTCCAGAAACACAAATAAATAAAACTATGGCAACGGGTGCAATTGAAGTGCTTGGTTTAGAACTTAATATTTTAAATAAATCGGCGCCATTACCACTTGATCCTAACCAAGAAAACAGCGAAGAAAATCGTCTTAAGTACCGTTATTTAGATTTGCGTCGTCCTGAGATGACAGAACGTTTACGCTTTCGCGCTAAGGTTACCTCACAAGTTCGTGCTTCATTAGAAGCTCAAGCGTTCATGGATATTGAAACGCCAATCCTTACGGCTGCGACGCCTGAAGGTGCTCGTGACTATTTAGTACCTTCACGTACCCAAAAAGGTAACTTTTTTGCATTGCCACAATCACCACAGTTATTTAAACAATTGCTGATGATGTCGGGTATGGAGCGTTACTACCAAATCGTTAAGTGTTTCCGTGATGAAGATTTACGTGCTGATCGTCAACCTGAATTTACGCAAATAGATATTGAAACGTCATTTATGTCGGCTGAACAAGTTATGTCAGTTGCTGAGAAAATGATCCGTGAATTATTCCAATCGCTATTAAATGTTGATTTAGGTGAGTTTCCGCAAATGACTTATGCCGATGCGATGACGCGTTTCGGCTCAGATAAGCCTGATTTACGTAACCCTCTTGAAATCGTAGATGTTGCTGATATTTTAAAAGACGTAGAATTTAAAGTATTATCAGGCCCTGCAAACGATCCAAAAGGTCGTGTATCGGTTATTAAAGTACCTGGCGGTGCAGCGCAACTTTCACGTAAAAAGCTTGATGATCTAACTAAATACGTCGGTATTTACGGTGCTAAGGGTATGCCGTGGTTAAAAGTAAACGACATAGATGCCGGCCGCGAAGGATTACAATCATCAATCTTGAAGTTCTTATCAGATGACCAAGTATCGGAATTATTAACACGAGTTAATGCCGCTTCAGGTGATATTATCTTCTTTGGTGCTGACACTTACAATGTAGTGACTGAATCATTAGGGGCACTTCGTCTTAAACTTGGTGAAGACCTAGGTATGGTTAGTGATGAATGGAAACCTCTTTGGGTTGTAGATTTCCCAATGTTTGAAGAAATTAATGGCGGCATGCACGCATTGCATCACCCATTTACCGCTCCAATGGATATGACTGCACAAGAATTAGAAGCTAACCCTATTGGCGCATTATCAAATGCTTACGACATGGTTTTAAATGGCTGTGAATTAGGTGGTGGTTCTGTTCGTATTCATAACGAAGATATGCAATCGACAGTGTTTAGAATTTTAGGCATTAGTGATGAAGAAGCACAAGAGAAGTTTGGTTTCTTATTAGAAGCACTACGTTACGGTACGCCGCCACATGCTGGTTTAGCGTTTGGGTTAGACCGTATTGTGATGCTAATGACTGGTGCTACTTCAATTCGTGACGTGATGGCATTCCCGAAAACCACTACTGCCGCATGTCCATTGACCAATGCACCCGGTAGAGCGAATCCAGAGCAATTAATTGAGCTAGGTGTGCAAGCTATACCTGCTAAAGTAAGCGACGCTACAGACGCTGAATTAGCATCATTTAAATGATCATTATGGTTATCCCAAAACCTAATTGATTATAATTGAAAGCCCTGTTTCATCAGGGCTTTTTGTTAATGGCCTTTATTGTTAAATCAATGCCTTGCCTCTAAGCCTTTTAATTCTCACTGAGTGGGAAAAACTTAATAGACTTGGTATTACACTAAGGTTAAGATTTATTAATTATAATAAGATAGAGTCAAACATTGAGTATTATTCTTGGCATAGATCCCGGCTCTCGACTAACCGGTTATGGGGTGATTGAAAAGCAAGGACGGAATTTTACCTACCTTGGTAGCGGCTGCATCAAAACTTTATCTGCCGGCGATAATCACCCACAACGGTTACAAATTATTTTTGCTGGGGTAACCGAGCTTATCTTACAATTTAAACCGGATATGTTTGCAATTGAACAAGTATTTATGGGCGTAAATCCTGGCGGCGCACTAAAATTGGGACAAGCCCGAGGTGCAGCGATTGTGGGTGCCACCAATAATGGCATAGAAGTCGCTGAGTATTCGGCTAGGCAAATAAAACAAGCCGTAGTGGGTAATGGAGCTGCCGATAAAAGTCAGGTTCAGCATATGGTGAAAAATATTTTAAAGCTTGCAGCAATTCCACAAGCCGATGCTGCTGATGCGTTAGCGGTGGCAATCTGTCATGCTCACAGCTACGATTCTCTTATAAAAATGGCTGGCCAAGCTAAGAAAACTGTTCGCGGCCGCTTACGTTAACTACCTGATGGCAAATAACTAGGGTAAATAACTAGGGTCAGAGTCACGTTAAATTTTAACGTGACTCTGACCCTAGTTATTTTTGTTTACTATATATTTATACAGTGCTATTGTGAGCGACATTAGCAGTCTAAAATAATAGGAAATTGCCGTGATAGGACGTTTACGTGGTATTTTGCTTGAGAAGCAAGCGCCGGAAATTTTGCTGGAGTGCAATGGTGTAGGTTATGAAGTAACCTTGCCGATGACGAGTTTTTATCATTTACCGCAATTAGAGCAAGAAGCCGTTATTTATACGCATTTTGTGGTACGTGAAGATGCGCAATTATTGTATGGGTTTGCCAACACCACAGAGCGTAAATTATTTAGGTTATTGATTAAAGTAAATGGTGTAGGACCAAAACTTGCTCTGGCGATTCTTTCTAATATGTCCGCTGGGCAGTTTGTGCATTGTGTGAACCTGGACGATGTGGCGACTATAGTTAAAATTCCTGGAGTCGGTAAAAAAACAGCGGAACGATTATTAATTGAAATGCGAGATCGTCTAAAAGACTGGGACCAAAATTTAGTAACCCCATCAACAGATACATTCCCAACGGATAGCATTACTGGTGATAGCAGTTTAATTAACCTAACGAATACTAAAGACGATGCAATAACGGCTTTGGTCTCTCTTGGTTATAAACATGTGCAAGCAGATCGCGCCGTTAAAGCTATTTATGGGCAAGATAAAAGTAGTGAAGAATTAATACGCGATGCATTGAAATCGATGCTATAAGAAGCTGCCAATAACGCATTGCTGTTAAATACGTTTAGCATTGTTAATATGATAACCAAACAAAGATAACCAGACGAAGACAATTTAAAAATTATGATAGAAGCCGATCGCCTTATCCAGCCCTCAGTCATTCCTGAAGAGCAAACCATCGACCGCGCTATTCGTCCGAAAATGTTGGCTGACTATACCGGTCAAGACCCGGTAAAAGAACAAATGCAAATTTTTATTCAAGCCGCTAAAAATCGTAATGAGCCACTTGATCATTTACTTATTTTTGGCCCGCCTGGTTTGGGTAAAACCACATTAGCGAACATAGTGGCTAATGAAATGGAAGTGAATATTCGTACTACCTCTGGTCCAGTTTTAGAAAAAGCTGGCGATTTAGCGGCGTTACTAACTAATTTAGAAGAAAACGATGTTCTGTTTATCGATGAAATTCATCGTTTAAGCCCAGTGGTCGAAGAAATACTTTATCCGGCAATGGAGGACTATCAGTTAGATCTTATGATTGGTGAAGGACCCGCGGCTCGGTCAATTAAACTGGATTTACCGCCTTTTACCTTAATCGGTGCTACCACCCGTGCCGGCTCTTTAACATCGCCTCTACGAGATCGGTTTGGCATTGTACAACGCTTGGAGTTTTATAAGGTTGCTGATTTAAAGGATATTGTTAGCCGCTCTGCGCATTTTTTAAATGTCGAACTCGACGATGCCGGTGCTCTTGAAATTGCCCGTCGCTCTCGTGGTACCCCTAGAATAGCCAACCGTTTATTACGCCGGGTTAGAGATTACGCTGAAGTTAAAACTAAAGGCATAGTTAATGCCGAGACTGCCGCTAAGGGGTTAAATATGCTTGAGGTCGATACCGAGGGTTTTGACCTAATGGATCGAAAACTATTGTTAGCGATTATTGAGAAGTTTTCTGGCGGACCGGTAGGTTTAGATAATGTTGCCGCAGCGATTGGCGAAGAGCGTGAAACCATTGAAGATGTTATTGAACCATTTTTAATACAACAAGGCTTTTTACAGCGCACTCCCCGTGGCCGAATAGTAACTGATAATGCTTATTTACATTTTAGTTTAGATAAACCAGACCGTAACCGTTAAGGTAATATACAGCCCTGCATACTAGGCTCTAGTCGGCCTTAGCCACAAATAGCCGTTTAATTATCCCAATCGGCAGGGAAGTCGATATCTTTTAAAATGCCAGGATCCTTTACGGGTATTTTTAACAAAGATTGTAAATTCTCTTTAATAACACCACTTGCACCATTGTCAGCAGTTAATAAGGTTAATGATTGAATGAAATCTTGACCAAATATCACCGGATGACCTAGCTTGCCATGATAACTGGGGCGGAGGATTTGTTGGGTTTTCGCTTGGCTCTTTAACGTGTTAATTGTTGGCTCGGTAATATAAGGCATATCGGCTAAAAATATTGCCACCGAATTTATGTTGGCAACGCCATGCTCACTAATGATTTGCTTTACACCACTCGCTAAACTTGTTCCTAAACCAATATTAGTTTTTGCTGCTTTTACGTATTGCACTCTTGAAGGTATTAGCAAAGGCGCTAACAAAGACAATATTTTGGCATCTTCGTAACGGTGGACCAAATAAACCACATCATAACAGCCACAAATAGTTTCCAGGGTTTGCACTATTAAAGGTTTTGTTGACCCGGCAATACGTTTGTCAGAACCATATCGCTCTGAAAAGCCAGCCGCTAAAATTAATGCGATATTATTATTCATAGTTTATGGCTCATACTTGCGGGTCCACACCGTCAGTGGTCATGCTCAGAGTTCCGACTTGTCTTTGCCGTGGCGAACTCTGATCACATCAGCCAAGACTGCAATCGCTATTTCCATCGGCGTTTTACTGCCGATATTTAGGCCAATTGGGGCATGTATGGTACTCAACTGTTGTTCACTTAGCTGACATATCCGTTGTAATCGTTCATTACGATTTTTGGTGGTTCTGCTTGAGCCCATCGCGCCACTATAAAAGGCATTGCAATCAACGACAGTCATTAAAGCAACATCATCTATTCTTGGGTCGTGAGCTAACGCCAAAACCGCACTGCGCTCATTGCAATGCTGTTCGATAAACAAATCGGGAGACTGCCATTGAACATCAACACCGCCATGCTCGGCAGTAAATGACCAACTAGCCGCTAACTCTTTGCGCATATCACAAAGTTTTACATCAAAACCCGCCATTAAACCGAGCTTTGCTACATGTTCGGTAACTTGACCTATGCCAATTAACAATAATGACCAAACTTGCGCGTAGGTTAAAATTACACTCTCGCTGGATTCGATAACTTGGCTAGCTGGTGTTGTATCAGAACTAACAACCGATTTTTGTTCACTGGTTAAATGAATTTCGCGAACAAACGGTTGTTTGGCGTTGGCAAAACCTAACCATGTACTTAAATGATCAATATGTATTGAAGTGGCAGGTATATACTCAACTAACAAACGTATCGTTCCACCACAGGGTAATTCTCGAATAATATCTTTTTCTTGGGCGTGATTGCCGTATGAGAATATCTGCGCCAATTCGTTAAACTGGCCTTGATTTATCATTTCTATAAAAGCATCTTCAAGGCAGCCTCCAGAAATAGAGCCAGCCCGTTTGTCTCCATCGGTAGCAAAAATGGAACCAATCGGCCGTGGGGCTGAACCATAGGTATTTAAAATGGTACAAAGCCAAACCGCTTTGTTAGTACTAAGCCAAGTGTGGGCTTCTTTTATGACATTGAGATCGGTTAATTGCATGCGCTATTTTGCTTTGTTTTTTGATAGCTCTAATTTACGTTTTATTGTTTGAATTGGCAAATTGTTTTGTATAAGTGTGCAACATTATTTGGGGGTAGCGCTTGACGGAAATTAACGCTTGCGGCTGAGTTGTAATCGACACTTCGCCGTCAAGGTCAATTTTTAATATTAGAATGAATACCAGACTACCTTTTCTACACCATCCATGGTTACAAAGGCATTAATATAATGAAAGTTGCGTCAGTACCTAGTCGACACTTCGCCGTCCCTAGCTCTATCGACATGCCAACATCCTGTCGACAAAAAAAAGCCCACTAAGGTAGTGGGCAAAAGGTAAATCAATTAGGGACGTTAAATGAATCAAAGAACAATAATAAAATTTAAAACTAATTATGTTCAAAACTTGGTGCTATTTTATGTAATCAATATAATTTTAACAAACTAATTAAATTTACATTTGGGATTAGGAAATATAATGCCTGATTTGGCTGTTTTAATTTTTATGGATGTTTATTTACCATAATTCGCTATTTTTTAGATGATTATATGAGTTTGGTAATTGTTTATGAATAAATAAAACTAATTAATGTGGCGCTATTTTGATGGTAGTGAAAGGTTATTTATTTAATTTTTGTAAATTAGTCAAAAAAAATTGTTCTCATTGTGTGGTATTGCTTGAGTGTAATGGCTGATATCGCTTAATATAATGCCATAAATTTAATCTATTCAAGCCTTATGACAGATAATAACAATAACTTTGCATATCAACTACGAGTTTTCTACGAAGACACCGATGCTGGCGGTATCGTTTATTATGCCAACTATTTAAAGTTTGCAGAGCGAGCTCGTTCTGAATGGCTAAGAAGCTTAGGTATTAATCAATCATTTTTTTTGGAACAAAAGCTCGCCTTTGTGGTCAGAAAAGTTGAGATGGATAATCGTTTATCAGCAAAGCTTGATGATCTGCTAACAATTAACACCAGCATCTCAACGTTAAAAAAAGCCAGCATGATATTTAAACAACAAATATTTAATCAACATTCACAATTAATATGTGAAGTATCAGTACTTGTCGCTAGTGTAAATTTAGAATTAGCAAAACCTTGTGCTATCCCAGAA
>CALJHL010000055.1 GCA_938075435.1 uncultured Thalassotalea sp.
CACCAGTGGCCAACATAGGATCGATAATCAGCGCCATGCGCTGCTCTATATTTGAGGTTAGTTTTTCAAAGTAAGAAACCGGCTCTAAGGTTTCTTCGTCTCGATATAAACCGACCACACTAATTTTAGCGCTAGGGATCAAATCTAATACACCATTTAACATACCAATACCGGCTCGCAATATAGGCACCACGGTTATTTTTTTACCTTTAATTCGCTGTCCGGTTATTTCACCATCCCAGCCCTGCATTGGAAAGTCTTCTAATTCTAGATCTCGTGTTGCTTCATAGGTGATCAAACTCCCCACTTCAGCAGCCAATTGCCGAAATGTCTTGGTGCTCATGTCGGCAGCACGCATTAAACTAATTTTATGTTTTATCAAAGGGTGATTAAGTTCATGAACAGGCATGTGAGATTCCTTTATAAGTTTTAATAATACCAATTTGAATAATAGTAAACCATAAGCGCATTTGTTGCCTTATCGCAGATCAATAATTTTAAATTGTTCGGGAGTATTTTTTGCTAGCGTATCCTTGCTAGACAATTAACTGTATAAATAACCAGTTAATGTGTGCTATTGTTTGGTTATTAACGATTTTATTTAGAGCCAAGCTGTGAAGTTATATATTGCAGAGAAACCAAGTTTAGGCAGAGCAATTGCCGAAGCCTTACCTAAACCTCATAAAAAACAGACTGGTTTTATTGAAGTTGGCAATGGCGATGTCGTCAGTTGGTGTATTGGCCATATTCTCGAGCAAGCTGAGCCGGATGCTTACGATGATAAATTCAAAAAATGGCAAATGGATGATTTACCAATCATCCCAGAGCAATGGCAATTAAAACCTAAAACTAGAACTCGTTCGCAACTCACTATTTTAAGAAAGCTGGTAAAGCAATGTGATGAAATTATTCACGCCGGTGATCCCGACCGTGAAGGGCAATTATTGGTTGATGAAGTTATTGCTTATTTAAAAGTCGGCAAAAACAAAATATCTAAGATGCAGCGCTTGCTAATTAGTGACTTAAATTTAACCGCTGTAAAGCGATCCCTGAGCAAGTTAAAATTAAATAATGAGTTTATCCCTTTATCGGTATCGGCCTTAGCGCGATCTAGAGCCGACTGGCTGTATGGCTTAAATCTTACTCGTGCATATACTATTCAAGGTAAAAAATCGGGCTTCAACGGGGTTCTTTCGGTTGGCCGGGTGCAAACCCCCTTACTAGGTTTAGTGGTTAATAGAGACATTGAAATAGATAACTTTGTCAGTAAACCTTTTTATGAAGTGTTAGCGCACATTCACAGCGAAAATGAGCAAAGCTTTACCGCTAAATGGCAACCGAGTTCAGCCTGTAGTCCATATATGGATAGTGACTCGCGCGTATTAGTAAAAGCCTTGGCAGAAAATGTGGTTGCCCGAATAGCCGGGCAAAGTGCAACGGTAACCCAAGCAATTAATGAGCCTAAAAAACAACTTGCCCCTCTGCCTTTTAATTTATCGGCACTACAAATTGACGCAGCAAATCGATTGTCAATGAATGCCAAAATGGTATTAGATGTTTGCCAAAGTTTGTATGAAAAACACAAGCTTATAACCTACCCTCGTTCTGATTGCCGCTATTTGCCTAATGATCATTTCCAGCAAGCCGCTGGCATTATTACCATGCTAGCAAACTCGAGCCAAGGGGATGGCATGTTTGCCAAAAATGCCAACAGTTCATTAAAAAGCAAATGCTTTAATGACGCTAAAGTCAGTGCCCATCATGCTATTATTCCAACCGAGAAATCAGCGCAAAAGTGTAACTTAAATAACTTTGAAGAAAATATTTATCAGCTCATTGTTAAACAATATTTGGCGCAATTTTATCCTGCTTATCAATATCGACAAACTAAAATTTTACTCACCATCGCCAATGGCCAGTTTAAAGCGCAAAGTAAAACACCTATCGACTTGGGCTGGAAAGTGCTGTTTAGTCCAAACAAAAAAAGTACTAATGCCAATAAAGCCAATAAAGCCAATAGTCACAATGATGAGCAAAGCCAGCAGAGTTTACCGCTAGTAAATAAAGGCGATATATTGCATTGTCAGCATGGCCAGTTATTAGAAAAAATGACCCAAGCACCACAACATTTTACCGATGCAACGCTATTGGCGGCGATGACTGGGATTGCCCGTTTCGTTAACGACCCAAGTATTAAAAAAGTACTTAAAGACACCGACGGATTAGGCACCGAAGCCACCCGTGCTGGTATTATCGATTTACTCTTTAAGCGTGAATTTTTGCTGCGCCAAGGAAAGCAAATTAAAGCCACCGAAATAGGTAGGTCATTAATACAAGCCCTACCTACTGCTGCGACTACGCCTGATATGACCGCACAATGGGAAGCGACATTAAATTTAATTAGTGATCGACAAGCAAATTATCAAAGTTTTATGCAGCCGCTAATCACTAATTTAACCACCATGATAGAACAAGCAAGAAACCAACCATTAACGCAATTTCCCAAACTTGCGACTAAACCCAAGTTTAAGCGCAAGCGTAAATTTAACAAAACCAGCCCAGCGAAAGCAAGTTAATTAATGCGCTAACCAGCTTTGCCATAATGAGTAAGCGATGAAAAACATGATCATTGCAACTAGGCCGTCAATACTACGTTTTACCTTAGGTTTACTTAACTGCTTAGACAATTTTGCGGCGCCTGCAGCTAAGCTAAAGAACCATACTAACGATGCTGACATTACCCCTATGGTAAAGTATATTTTGCTATCTCCTTGATATTGACCACCAACACTACCAATGATCATGGTGGTATCAATATACGCATGTGGATTTTAAAAGGTCACTATAAGACAAGTTACGCTCTGGGCAAGCTACTGGCGGGGTAACCAATATTGCCGAGCCTTTACCTGGTTACCGATCTTTTCGCCTTGGTGAAATGAATTATATATTGGTGGCATCACCTGAATTTAAAGCGAAATACTTTGCAAATGGTCTCACAAAATCAAGCTTAAAAATGGCGCCGAGTATTAATTATGATCATAAATACAGCATGCATGCACAGTTTATAACCAAACACTTTCAGCTTGATGCCAGTGAATATTATTGCCACCGGGTTGGCACCTCACAGGCATTTGTTGATTTAGCCAAGCGCGGTTTGGTGTATTGCTTGATCCCACAATTACAAATTGAAGCTGAGCTGGCTCGCGGCGAACTCATTAACCTTTGTGCGGATAAACAAACAATCGAAACCTTGTATTGGCACAGTTGGGTGTTAGTCAAAGGTCTTAATAAGCAAATTTCACAAGAAATTGTCCGCTATGGCCGGCAGGTACTCACTTAAACCCCTTGCTTTAACGACAACCAATACCTTATATTATTGCTTAACATTAAAAGGAATTTCCATGAAAGCCATTACTCTACTGTTATCTGCCCTAGTTAGCCTGTCTATTTTTACCTGCCATGGTAAAACCGTGAAAGAAATTGATTTTATCAGTGCCACGCCAGATGTCAGAATTAACCCTCGATATCCCATCCAGCAAGCAAGAGACGGACAAGATGGTTGGGTACAATTGAGCTATGTAGTGGAAGCCAATGGTTCAGTGTCTAATGTTATTGTTGAAAACTCATCTGGTATTAAAGGCTTTGAAAAAGAAGCAAGAAAGGCGGTAAAAAAATGGAAGTACAATCCGGCAATTGAAAATGGTGAACCGGTGCAGTCCTGTATAAATACCGTGCAGTTAGATTTTAGTATGAACTCAACACCGTCAAAAAAATACTTAAATTTATACCAAGAAACCACCCCACTAATTAATAAAGACACCCTTATCGAATTTAAGCGGAATCTCGATAAACTCGAGAAGCTTAGTAAAAACAGTAATGAGACTTTTCGCACCAACTTGCTTAACGCTCAGTATGCGCAACTTATTGGCGATAAAGCCTTACAGTTAAAATATTTTGAAATAAGTTTATCTTCTGGCGGTAAATTATTACTGGCACCAACAAAATTGTCGATTTATCAAAACTTATACAGTCTTTACCTGCACTTTAACCACATTGACAAGGCTTATGGAATATCTGATAAAATTTTAGCCATGGATGAGGCCGAAGAATTGCATCAACAATATCAACAGCATCGAATTGAAATAGATAGTTTTGTCGCTGCCGAGCAAGATATTGCCATTTTTGTAGATATGAAAAGACGGACTAATTGGGGCATAAACTTAGTACGTACTGAATTCTCAATTACCGAGATAGACGGTCGCTTAACCAAGCTAGAAATCCGCTGTGCCAATAAAAGTAGTGCTTATACCATAGCCGATACGGTTACCTGGAAAATTCCTTCAAGCTGGCAACAATGCCGAGTCGTGGTATTTGGTGAAGACCACACTACCTTCAAACTGGTGGAGCACCAAACTATCGACGATGCGGCGTTAACCAGCAGCACAGGACTAACACCAACGACAACGGCGAGTCCATTATAAAAACCGTTAGGTCAATATTTTTGGCGGCAAGTAGATAGTAAATTCATTCATCGGCTCAATTAATACGCTATGGGGTTGTTGTTGCTGCTGTTCGGTGACCAAGCCTAAGCGAGTTAACAAATTAAAATTAGCACTCTTTAAAGTTGCCGGCTTAACCTGTAATTGCTTATGCCAAACTCGATAAGTACCTAATTTACCATCACGACGATGATAAAACCCGGCCAAGGGATGCGTTAAATATACCAGTCCAGTTTCGGTGTCAGCAAAGCCTGGTAAAGTAATTTTTTCATTTCCAAATTGTTTTAAAGACAGCTCAGCACTTGCCCATTTAGCCGTGGTTTTCATTTGATATTTATTGTAAAGATTAGTACGTTGATCAAGCTGGCAATTAAAGTTAATCTTGCCTTTGTACCAAGGTAAGTTCCAACCATACCGGGGAATTAGCAAGGTCATTGAGTCTAACGTTGTTCCTAAAAACCACACACAACGTTCGCCGGTTTGTTGATCTATTATATAAATTCGATAATTGGTTTGACCCATTTGAAATTTTGCAAATGGGTAAACCGCCGAGGTAAAATCTACATCAATAAAAGGCACCACCGACAGTAATGCCTGCTCTTTACCAGCAATAATAACTGTGTCAAATTTAAACCGGCTTGGCAGCAAACCAATTAAACGGTTAGGATCGATGGCATAAGTAACAATGGCAAAGTGTTGTAATTTACAACTGACATCGATGCCAGTTGGCTTCGGCCTTGGAGTTAAATACTCGCTAAAACTCATTAAATGTGTCATTGCAACCTCCTGATTTATAAAGATTACTGCAGCCAAGCGTGTTCAGTGGATATTTTGCCTCTATAGGGATACCACCACATTTGCAGCATAGACGTTAACCACATATAGGCAGATGCTAGGGTGTAGCCAAAGCCGCCAATAATGGTTAACCAGGCGAAGCTGGGGTGGATTTTAGTTAACCACCAAGACAGCACATCGACGATTAAAAATATGAATGGCATAACAATGGTGAAGGTTTTCAGCCACGTGGATATACCCACCGCTAAGCTAAAAATTAAGCCAACAAAAAAGAAAATAAAAGCAATGCCAAATAAATGAATATGAGAAACTCTGGTCAAGGAATCAATACTGGCACCTTCATCTATTTTTGCTGAAGGTAGCACGCCTTGATAGGTATTAAAGTTAGGTAGACCGGGAATAACACCATGACACTTTACACAATTGTCATTAAAGTGCTGCTCTATCTTAGTATCCCATTGTTGCCTGTCGGCTCCCTCTCTCACCCATTTGATAATATCTTGGCGCACGACTCGCTCAGCTTTGTCTTGCATTGAACCATTCAGTTTATTTTCAAGTTTACTGCTTTGCCTATCGCCATAATAACTGTAAACCACATCATCGATAGACAAGCCAAACTTACCGTCAGCCATGCCATGAGTTAACAAGACTTGACCACCTGCAACCATTAATCCAATACCTATCACCAATAAATAGCCCGTGAATAAGCCACGAATAGAAACACCTAATGTGGTTAAATTATACCCTGATTGTTGCATGTTCATCACATGCCTCCTTTGCTTTTGAAAATTCATTTCATTTACTTCTGTCAAGACAGAAACAAGTAAATAAATTTTTTAAATCAATAGCCCGCTATTTACTCAGCCAAGACACTAATTTAGCTCCCAGTTTAAAAAACCGCATTAAAAGTTTTCTATCCATGCCTTTCATTTGGGTATACCAGTTGTTCATGGTTTCCATAAAGGTGCTCATCTGGGTAAATTGCTCAGTGACATAATCAGGAGTCTGCGGGTCTTGTTCTGCTTCAATAGCGCATTGCGCTAACAACTCCATAGTAGGGTTAATTTCTCTTTTTTTACGTTCTTCAGCTAATACCAATAACATATCCCAGCAGTCTTTTAGGGCTTCAAAGTAATCGCGTCTATCGCCTAGCTTATGTGTTAGGTTTACTAGCCCCAAAGATTGCAGCTCTTTAATACTGTTACTTACATTAGAGCGAGCAACGCCAAGAGTTTCAACGATTTGCTCGGCATTCATTGCACCTTTGCTAAGCACCAACAACGCGTAAATTTGTGCTACGGTGCGGTTAACCCCCCAACGAGTGCCCATTTCGCCCCAATGAACAATAAATTTTTCCATGCTGGCGGTTAGTTGCATAATTTACCCTTAAAATTTCTGTCATTTCTGTCTTTACAGAAATAACGATAGTACATAACTTGATCTTGATCAACTAATTTGCAAATTAAATTGGCAGGCTATTGCGAGAAAAGGTCTGCTTTAATACTACCGTAGATTCAATTGTGGCGATAAAATCAAGCCTGCCCAGACCTTTTTTTACAAACCGCTCATAACCCTCGAGATCGTCGGCAACAATTTTTAGCAAATAGTCATAGGCGCCAGTCACCACCGAGCACTCTAAAACTTGCTCAAGTTCAGCGACTGTTTGTTCAAATTGCTGCGCCAGCGAATCTGAATTCACACTAAGGCGAATAAATACATAAACCAAGACATTAAGCCCTAGCGCTCGCCGGTTTAACTGAGCGCCATAACCACTAATAAGGCCAGCATTTTCAAGTTTTTTTACCCGTCGCAAACATGGGGTGTCGGATAGGTTTACTTGTTGGGCGAGTTCGGCCATTGAAATACGACCTTGAGTTTGCAAAATTGTTAACAGTGCTTTGTCTTTGCTATCTAGTTCATCCATCCTAAGCCTCTATTTAGTAGTTAATTACTAAACAATATTTTAATTTAGTAGTTATATCAACCAATACAGCTGTATTTAATAGTGTTATTTAGCGAATATCAGCTTAACTCTTCTGGTAGCATCAATGTTAGAAATTAACCTGACCTGGTAATAACCGTGACCGCACATACACAAGTATTTGATCAATGGATCCGAGGCAACTTTTGCCATTTAAACAGTCAGTTAGAACAGCTATATTGGCAACAAGATGATAAAGCTAATGTTGAAAATATTGGCAGCGAATTCAAACAACAGTTGCAAACAGAAGGCACCGAATTAATTCAAACCTTACTTGATGAAGGTAACACCGATGAGGGCTTTGATAACGCCTTTGATTTATTAGGTAATGTCGGTTTATATATGGCGGCGTGTCGTCGCCACGAAATTACCGAGCCATCACGAGAAAAGGTGTCACCGTTAACAGAAGCCTCGGCACTTGCCATGCATATTGGCGCCTCAATAGGCGTAACACCACGCTTTGCTACGGCGCATTTAACTACTCATAACAAAGCCATAAATGGCGTTTATAAACGCTTTACAGATTTACCCGCCGAACAACTATTTATTGATTACAATACTAAAGGTATTCTCGCTTATAAACGTGCTGCAGACGCATTAATTAAAATTCAACCTTTGGGTATATCACACCCGATCACCGCGGATTTATTAAAGATAGCCAAACAGGCCTTGCAGGATGTCATTAGCTCTAATAGCATATTATTTAATAAGTTAGAAACCGATGCATTCTTTTATCAGGTGCGTCCATACTATAAGCCTTACCGAGTCGGTAAAGAAGTATACCGAGGTGCTAATGCAGGCGATTTTGCCGGCATTAATGTTATCGATTTACAATTGGGCTTATGCTTTGCTAATGAACCATCGTATTCGCAAATGTTAGTCGATAAATTCTTATATATGATGCCAGAAGATCAATTAATGTTACGGGATTGTATGCGCCGCAACAGCCTTATGGACGATTTTTTAGCGGCCAGCGCCTGTCATCAACAAAGCTGGTACAGCGAAAATTTATCGCTATTTTTAGAGGTATGTGCCTTACATGGCGAAACGGCGATTCAGCACCATAACCAACTGGTGGAAAAATACATTGCTCAAGCCGCCAAGACGATGGAGCAACAACATCTTGCCAAGGTAACCGCCAGCGGTCCGCCTCTGCAGGCATTACTAGGTTCATTAGAGAAATTACGAGATCGCCGGGCGGCAGCAAACAGAACCGATATTCGCACTCGCTTTACCGATATAAATACTCTAAAAGCCAGTTTAATAAGTTAACCTAGGAAACTCATGTATAAAAATGATTTTTTATTAGCCAATAGTCGCTACCTACTCAACCATTCAGTCGGTAGACCACTGAAAGCGGCTGAACAAGCGTTTAAGGACAGTTTCTTATCGCCTTGGCAAGACAGTGGTAGAGAGCCTTGGCAAAGTTGGTTGGCTGTAATCGAGCAGTTTAAGCAAAATTTGGCGGTACTGTTTAATAGCAGCGCCGACAATTTTTGCCCGCAAGTAAATTTATCGAGTGCACTCACTAAAGTTTTAATGTCATTAGTACAACTACAAAGCGATAAAGTCGTGGTGTTAATGAGTGAAGTCGATTTTCCGAGTATGGGCTTTGCCATCCAAAAGGCACTCCCTGAGGGTGCTGACATTCGCTTTATTGCCGCCGATGCCGATATAACCGATATCAATGTTTGGGACAGCCACTTAACAACGGATATTGATCTGGTTTTTATTAGTAATGCTTATTCCAATACCGGCCAACTTTCACCGCTTAAAGACTTATTGCCATTAGCCAAATCACGTAATATTTTAACGATTTTAGATGTTGCCCAATCAGCAGGAATGATCCCTCTTGATTTAAGTTTGCAGGTCCCCGACTTTATGCTGGGTTCAAGCGTAAAATGGCTCTGTGGTGGTCCTGGCTCGGCATATTTATGGGCACATCCAGACCATATCGACGCTTGTCAGCCGAAAGACGTCGGTTGGTTTTCGCATGAAAACCCATTTGAATTTGATATCCACCACTTTAAATATCAAGCAACTGCAATGAAGTTTTGGGGGGGTACGCCATCAATCGCGCCGTTTGCCCTAAGCGCGCACAGCATAGCGTATTTTAATAATATAGGCTCGACAACATTGCGGGCCCATAATCAGCAAATGATCGATTTAGTGATTAATGAATTTGCTAATGAATTGGTTTCACCTACTGCACCGGAGCAGCGCAGTGCGACGATGATTTTAAATTTTGCCGATAAACAACCGGCCATTATGCAGGCATTAGCAACAAACAATATAAGCGTTGATGAACGCCAACTGGGCATGCGAGTTTCGGCGCATATTTATAACGATGTTAGCGACATGGAAGCGTTTATTAAGGTAATAAAGCACGCTTACTAACGGTTAATTTTAGAAGGTGTTAATCCTCACCGTTTGGTTGTGCACTGGCAACAGGCTCTACCTCAGCCGAACTGGTCGCGGCCATTTCGGCCCGTTCAGCTTTACTTATATAACGGGGTTTATTTGGCTTGTGCAATTTCGTGTTAATCTTTTTTAACTTGGCTTTTAAAATACTGTTTATTTTCTTTTTACGGTTCATGGTTGCTTACTTGTTATTAAGGGTAAATAGATACTAAAAATTGAATCATCACTCGAACAGGCTCAGTAAATCCAGTATTAATGGATTTTTGGTTATATAGTTACTGATATAACCACTCTAGCCTTTAATTGTTAAAATTTTTAATTGCATAATCAACTCGCTCGGCAATGCTCTTAGTACGCCGTCTATCCATAGCTTCAATGGCTTTCAGTCTAGGTAACATGCCAATGCCATTGGCAATTTGAATTGCTAAGCCTGGGCGAGCATTCAATTCTAACACTAATGGCCCTTTTTGTTTATCTAAAACAATATCTGCACCTAAGTAGGCTAAACCAGACATTTCAAAACACCCTGCCGATAAGTACAACAGTTGCTGCCAATCACTTATTTGGATATCAGCCAATTTTTTACCGGTATCCGGATGTGTGGTAATTGGCTGGTCGTATTGTACCGCTCGCTTTGCTTTACCTGTGGCTATGTCAATACCAACCCCTACAGCACCTTGGTGTAAATTCGCTTTGCCATCACTGGCATGAGTCGATAACCGTAACATCGCCATCATTGGGTAGCCTTGAAAAACGATCAAACGAATGTCGGGTACACCTTCATGGCTGAGGCCATCGAAGATGGGATCAAATTCTATTAATGCTTCAATTACCGCCACATCGGCGGTCCCCCCTAAACTAAATAAACCCGCCAGAATATTAGAAATGTGACGAATTATTTCATCTTTAGGGACATAGTCACCACTGGGCTTTTGATAGCCATTGGCATCGCTATGTAAGATGACTAAAATGCCCTTACCGCCACTGCCTTTAGCCGGTTTAATACAGAAACCATTATGTTTTGCCAATATGTCAAAAACATGAGTGACTTGGTGTTGATAACGTATCACCCCAATTAAATCAGGTACCGCGATACCATATTCCAAGGCTAAGGTTTTAGTCTTTAATTTATCATCAACATTGGGATACAAGGCGCGATCATTATAGCGACCTATGTAAGAAAAATTGCGCTGGTTCATGCCCATTATGCCGCGTTCTCTTAATGTGAAAGGGTTTGCCAAATTCCGCATAACATCGCCCCTTAATCTTCAGCCATGGGCTTAAATCGGCGTAATTCCAACAATCGATAGCCAGTGTATTGGCCCATTAATAAAATGACTGCCATGATCAAACAATGCACCCCTAAAAAATTAAATGCCCAATGGCGGATCAATACATTATCCATCATTAAATAGGCAATAACTGCGACAATTAAACTGCCTCCCCCTTGAATAAGGACTTCTTTACCACCCTCTTCTTCCCATAAAATTGACATACGTTCAATGGTCCAAGCCATAATGATCATTGGAAAGAAACTAATGGTTAACGCCTCGGTTAGGCCTAACCGAAAAGCCAGCACGGTAAATAAAATAATAATGCCGATAACCACAATAACGACTGCCGAGATCCTCGATACCAATAACAAGTTCAAATGAGATAAATAGGATCGGATCACTAAACCAATCGAGACGATTAATAAAAAGCCAATCACGCCATTAACTAATTCGGTTTGTATAAATGACGTAGCGATTAATATTGGCATAAAGGTACCACTGCATTTAAGGCCTATAATCACCCGTAAAAACACCACCACCAAAGCGCCAATCGGCAGCAATAAAATACCTCTAAATAAATTTTGCTGATCAATGGGTAAGTGATATAAACCGAAATCGATAACATCGTCCCGGTTTATCAAACGATTAGCTTCCAGCAAACCACTTTGGCTACTCTTACTGATAGAAAAAAATATCTTTGAATTTCTGCCGCCTTCGACATCGAATAACGACGGTGAATCTTGCTGCCAGACTAAAATGGGTAAGTCATTTAAGGTTGTCGCTGAGTCAACATTGATTATTTGCCAAGCGTCATTAATAAAGGCTTTAATTAATGGGATTAATTGCTGATTACGCCGCCCCCCTTCTAATACCAAGCCACGAACTAACATAGCGGGCATTTCTGCCATCGTCATTAATTGCACTAAAACTTCACTTTTAGAGTATTTTGATAACAACATCGCCATGTGTTGATGATCGGAATTGAGCAAATCTAAAAGCTGCAATACTAAGGTTGCTTGGTTACCCGACTTGTTAAACGCATCATCGAGTAGTATCTGTGCGGAACCTTGATAAGGCTCAGGCCACACTTCAAGCTCAGGGCTGCCTTGCGCTGCTGGTTCCGTTCCGGGATTCACCGCTTTTTTATAGGACGCCTTGTAATAGAGGGTTTGCTTGCCTTGTACTCGCCTTTTGCTCCAAATAACTTCGGCTTTTAGTTCATCTCGCAATACATGAACCCCGTAAGCTGGTGATGCGGTTGTTTCGTCGAGCAAAGTGTAATTTATGTCGGTCGGCAGCGTTAGCTTGGCATTTACCGCAGCATCATTACCGGTAAATTCAAGTTGAGCTTCAATCTGCCATATTTCAATTTGCTCTCCAGCGGTTAATGGCACGCCCATTTCTACATGACGATAATAAATGCTACCTAAACCAATTAACACTAGGATAAGCACAAAAAAGATAAAAGGCGCGCGCGAATACAAAATTAATTTCTCCCTAATAAATAGCGGCTACTGACATCAACTACCGCAATATCACGAAGAAAGTTTCGACCGATCAAGATCTGATATTCTAAATGGCGGCGATTGGCAAGATTAAAAGCCTGATCTAAATATTCTTGCCCGCCTAGACTTATATTTAATTTAATCACCAATCGAGCTTCTGCCTCGACATTACTTTGTTGCTTGATTTTTACTTTATTAAATACAGGATATTCAAGACGTTGTGCTTGTTCATCGTTACTTAATGAATACCTAACCCACTTTTTAGAGTCGCGTTCAAATTCAGTTAAATTATAAACACCTAATGATGAGGTTTCTGCGCCAGTATCAATACGTGCTGACAAAGCCAAGTTTTCCTTAACCAGTGTTACGGTTTCAACTTGGCCGAGAATAAGTTTGTCGTTGCTAGAAGACGGTAGTTGTTCGCTTGCGCTACAACGTTCGACATAAACTATTTCTTTTTCTATTGGGGTTGGCACTATGGTACTTGGGCCAGTAGTTACTGGCTCGAGTTCACCTGGTTCTATAGCCTCAGGCTGCTGATTAGCGACTTGGCAAGATTGCTTAAATTGCAAAATAAGAGATTGCTCTAATTGACTGATATTGTCGTTAACTTGAGCTATTTGGTCATTAGTTGCTTGCACAGCTTTATCGGTGCTGACACACGCACTTAATAAAATGAGTCCAACCATTAATAGGATAAATTTGAGTATACACATACATTTAGATGTTAATATTTAGCGGTACATTAATTCTAAGACATATTTGAGAAATTGGTATTATTCTCCCTAATAGATTGGACGGTGAGTTCAAATTAATCGTAAACTAGTAGCGGCTAAAGTTGCTTGGCAACTATTGTTCAACTTGACTGGAAATTAAATAACATTAGGCAAGATTAATGACCCTGAAAAATGCACCAGCCCATATAAAGTTAGCAGTCGATTTGATCCAACTGCTAGAGGAACAAAAGCTTAGTAACGAAACCGTGATAAAGGCTCTTGAAATTACCCTCGCCGATTTTAAAAACAAAACTATTGAACAAAAATAGTTATTGGCGGTGCGCTCAGTGAACCATACATTAATGGTTAAGTTCAAAGGCAATATTGCCAAAATAATTGGTTACCTGCATAATAAGATCATGACTAAATATAATAATACTAATAACTTAGATAACAGAATAAAGGTCATAACGTTGGCGGTCTTAGCTGTGAGTGGCTATTTAATTACCAGCAATGCCACCGCTGCCGATACCTTAGTTTATCAATATCATTCCAAAAAAGGTATACCAACATTTAGCGATGTTGAACCCAAAAATATTGCCTATAAATTATTTACGGTTGGTTGTTTTGCTTGTAATGTTAGCTCGTTAGTCGACTGGTATAAAACTCCACTGAACATAGCCTCTTTTTCAGAATCTATTAATAAAGCCGCGAAATTATATCAAGTCGATCCAGCGCTTATTCGCGCCATTATTCATGCCGAATCTCACTTTGATGCCAATGCCTTGTCAAAAGTTGGCGCCCAAGGGCTTATGCAATTGATGCCAGCGACAGCGAAAGAACTCGGGGTTAAAAATGCCTTTATCGCCAAACAGAATATTAATGGCGGCGTAAAACATTTAGCAAAATTACTGAAAAAATATCGCGGCAACGTAAAATTAGTCGCTGCCGCTTATAATGCGGGAGAAGGGGCCGTTAAAAAATATGGTGGTATCCCACCTTTCTCTGAAACTCAGGTTTACGTTGAACGTGTGCAAATATTGCATGGCCGCTATCGCCGCTCTTAGTTGCAGTTATCGACTTTATCGTCGGGCCATAAAGTAATCAAAGCTGACTCGGTCTTCGGCTTTTTGTGCCAAGGACAAGCCCAATTGCACCAACTGTTGATTTTGACTGTAATCATCAACCATTGTTTTAAGTAAGCTGATCGCCCGTTTAGTATCACCTGAGCTATCCGTCGCCAATGCATATACGTATGCATATTGACTGCTGGTGGGGTCAAACAGCATGGCCTTTTTAAACAGTGGTAGGGCTTTGGCTAATTGTTGCTGGCGAACTAGATGCAGAGCAAAGCCATAATGCAATATTGCCGATTTAGGTAATTTACTAATACCGGCATTGTAGACCGCCACCAGTTGCACTACCTTTCCCTGAGTGCGATAGAGTTCAGCTAAATTACTGTAGGCGGAATCAAAATAAGGTTCTACCTTGATTGCTTGTTTAAAGTGTTGTTCGGCTGTTAAATTATCATTTTTAGCCATTGCCAACATGCCCTGATTTAACCGCCCTTCTCCGCGCCAGCTACTTTGCTCAAGCGCAACAGTCAGTTCCACAAATGCGAGGTTAAAGCTAGCGAGGTCTTTTTCTGGGATATAAACATCAACAATCGCGCGAGCAGCTGCGGCTCGAATTGCCTTTAATGGGTCGGTTAATAGTGGCCTTAATTCTTGGGCCCGAAAGCCAGGATTAATTAAGGTGGCAACATTGGCCGCAGCAAGTCGCAGTAACTGTTCTTTATGGGTTAAATAAGGGCGCAGCAAATCTGCACTCAATTGTTCAGTAGTAAAGGTTAACATCTGTAAGGCGGTTGCCCTGCTGATGATATCTAAGCTGTCATCGGCAATAATGCTTAAATGCTGCTCAATATTGAGGCCTTTACCACTTTTTAATAACCAGTAATTTTTTTGATTGTTACTATCTTGGCGAGGCTTAATTTGCCAGCTTTTCATAAAGTCTAAAGCCCACTCATTGCTTTTTCCTTGATGACAAGTTGTACACGCATTAGGTGTAGAAAATTGCTCTGATAACTCTGGACGCGGTATTTTAAAACTATGATCGCGACGGTCATCAACACCCATATAACGATTTTCAGTCATATGGCAATTAACACACTGCGCTCCGGCACTTTCATTTTGATGACGATGATGCTGTTTGCTATTAAAGACATCACTGGCGTGGCATTGCAGGCATAAGCCATTACCTGGGATTTTTATTTTCATGGTGTGTTTATCATGACAATCAAGACAATTAACGCCTTTAGCAAACATTTTCGATTGTAAGAAAGAGCCATACACATAGACTTCTTCTTTAATTTGACCGTCAACATGGTACGAAGGGGCTTGTAACAGTTGTGGGGTAAATTGATCTAAAAATGCCTTACCTGGCGTAATACCATCGGTTAATGGCGCACGTAAAGAGTGACAAGAAAAACAATTATCCATCACGCTGTTATCACGCTTTTCACCTACCCATTGAGCAGTCGCTTGCCCGGCATTGCGCTGCCAATGGCCTTGGCTTGTGGCAACGCTGGTGTGTGGCTTTTTGCCATTATTGGCTTGCTGCTGGAGATGTTGTTCTAGATCGGCATGACAGGATGCACAACCGACATTAATATTGGTAAATTCTGAATTAAAGCTGTTTTGTTCAGCATCGTAATTTCGCTTTAAACCATCTGAATGACAATCGGCACACATACCATTCCAGTTTTGTAATGGTTGTCGCCAGTGCAGGCGGTCTTCGGGGCGAATTTCTTCGTTGGCGTAATTATGATACCAGCGTTGTCCGCCTTCCGTTTTACTTCTCGCATCCCAAGCGAAAGGCAACACTTGAAATTTACCAGGGCTAGTTTCCACCAAATATTGCTGTAATGGGTAATGACCAAACGTATAGCGGATTGGTAGAGTTTCTAATTTTTCATCGTAGCTGATATCAGCAAAAAATTGGCCGTTTTTTTGATAAAAACGGGCTTTTTGACCGTGATGACTCACTTCAACATCCGTAAAATCGGCAATTACCGAGTGTTTATCGGCTATAGCCATGGCCTTGGCATGATCCGATTTTTGCCAGCTTTGTTGCTCACTTTGATGACATCCAACACAAGCCTGATCAGCAGAGTCAGCTTCTGCGGCGGCAAAGACAAGAGTACAAAAAAGGCTACTAAGGATAATGAATGTATTTATAAAGTTCTGCACAAGGTGCCTTTGAATAAAATGAATATTATTGTAACGCCATTTTAAATTAACTCAGCAAGATGTAAATAGGGCAACACTTTGTTACCCTTATAAACACCGACTATTTAGATCTAATTGGCTCTGTTGAGCTAAACAATTAGCTGCTGCTGATATGATTTACTATCGGGAAATATTTCAGCCAATTGTTTGTCAGTTAATTGCCAATGCTGAGCAAGTACCGTCGCCAACCATGAAAATACTCCAGTAGTTGGCATTAAATCGCGTTGTTGGAAAAGTTGCGCATCTGCCAAGCCCGGCCATTGTCCTAAAACCTGACCACCTTTTACCGCACCACCAGCGAGAAACATAGCACTACCGGTGCCATGATCTGTACCACCGGTACCATTTTCTTTAGCCGTTCGACCAAATTCGGTGGCAACTATTACCACAGTATTTTGCCAGTAATCGCCAAGACCGGTACGTAAGGCCGCAAGCCCTTGATCTAACTCTTGCAGTTGTCGGTCTAAACGACCTATTTGATTATTATGGGTATCCCAACCGCCAATTTCTAACATTGCACAATCGGTGCCATTATCACTGGCCAATAATTTGGCGCAAGATCTGGCTAAGCTAACAAACTTGCCATTTCTTTTGTTGGTGCTAGTGCCCGCCATCACTTGCACTTTTAAGCCTTGCTCTAACCGAGAACGTAACAGTTCATCGTCTTGGTAAAGACCTAATAATGATTCATAGATATCAGCGTCGGCATCTTTTAAATTCGATGGATACCAAGTGCTAGCCTTACTGTTGCGTAAACTAATCGGTAAGGAATTGGCAATTGCGATAGCGTCCTTTTGCTTTATATCAACCGCCCGACCTAGCCAACCGTTATCATGATCCATGGTTGTTAAACCACTTTCTAAATAGTCTTGGCCATCAAAATGTGAGCGACGACCATAACCCGAACCCACTGCGACAATGGGTAGCAATTGCTTTTGCTTATAGAGCTGATGCATATGGGTTAAAGCCGGGTGTAAACCAAAGCCTTGATCAAGCATCAATAATTTGTCATTGATGCTGCGACTTAGCTTTGGTCTTAATCGGCTATAGTCTGGATCAAAAGTTGGCACTAAAGTATGTAGTGAATCCATACCACCTCGTTGAATTATCCAGACAATTTTCGAAGGTTTTTTATTGTTTTTCAAAGTGCTAGCAAATGCTGGTGTTTGCATTACAACTAAAGAAGCGGTAAGCATTTTTACAAATTGACGACGTTGCATAGTAATTATCTCCGTAAAAATTCAGGGCTCATTAACAATAATGTTAATGCCGCTTCTCGACTTTCGGCTCTGATCACACTTTTGTAGGTGCGATTACTTGTGGGTAATGCCAAAGTTTGTTGCATAATTTTTTCAGCATTAGCTCGATAAGACTTGGCAACGCGAGCAACCCATTCAATTCTAGACATTAAAGCACTACCACCATTCCAGTCTTGTTGTTCATCACTGTAACCGGCTGGCGAACCGGCTTGCATTGGCATTTGCCCTAAACTTTGCAAAACAAAAAACAATTGTTTTTCTTTTATCTTTTTTACTCCCAAAGCGCGCAACACCGACAACACAAATTCTCGCGGCGTTTTAAATTTTTGCTGTTCAGGTAACCAAGACTGTTGATGATTGATTAAGGTGATCATCACTTCTTTAATGTTGCCATTCGTTGCTTGCCAGCGTGCCTGTAGAGCGTCGACTAACTGTGGCGACGGGCTATCACTAATAAAATGTCGTACCAGTTTAGTACAAATATGTTTGCTGGTATTGGGGTGCCTTGCTAAATCACGTAACATTGCTTCCCCCTGTTTAACCCCTTGTTGCGAGTATTTAACGCCAAGTAGGTTGCGACGCCCAGGCTCATGACCATGGGCTCGATACAAAAAACCACTGCGCTTGTCGCGCTTAGGGATGGCGACACTCCAACCAGTGATGCCTTTAGCCAATTCAATAACATCAGCTTGCTGATAACCACCATTAACACCTAAGGTATGTAATTCTAAAATTTCGCGGGCCAAGTTTTCATTTAAGCCTCTATTTTTTTTCGATGCCCTCGAAGTAGGTCCCACCGATTTTTCATTATTTAAATACACCAGCATGGCCGGATGCTTGCTCACCGCCAATAACATATCTTCGAATCGACCAAGTAAGTTGTCATTAATGGCTTCACGTTCTAGGGTTCCAGCCAGAGGCACCATAAAATTGCCTTGAGCACTAACACTAAAATGGTTGGAAAAGAAATCTAAAAGCCGAAAACTAAGACTATTTTCACTAAGCATTGCTTGTTTAAATGTATCTGTTGTTAAGGTTCGATAGGTTGACTTTAAGGGGTTTAGCTTGGTATTTTTATCTTTTTTACTCTTGCCTTTATTGTTACTGGTATTGGCAGGATCAGACATCTCGATGTTTTGCATATCAGCCGTCTGCATTTTTTCGGTAAACTGCTGCTTGGCTTTACTCTTATTTTTTCGATACTCAGCCATTATTTCAAAAACTTGTTGTGAACTGGGCAAATCAGTTGAGAATTTAATTGCTTGCAACTGCTTAATTAACCATTGCTGAGGGTCGACTTTCGCTTGCTTAAGCTCTCCAGAGCGTGCGCCTAAGCCAAAGCGATTGACAGCAATGATTGCCAGTTCAGCATTTGTTTCTTCAGCCATATTAAATTCTCAGTTGTTAACTTAAAATTAACCTTATCAGCAAATTTTAACTTAGCGATTACTTTTACATACCTTTACAATAAAACAATCTTATATTTACTATACTTATGTAAGATGTACACCTATTGAATATTATAACTTATTGCTGTCATTAACGTTATTGGCGGTTAGGAGATTAAATTGAAAACCACCTTACTCGCTGTTGTTGCTATTTTGGGTTTATCCGCTTGTGCGACAACCGACACCGCAGAGCAACAACCCAAAAAAATTGATCCTCGTCAAGGTGACGAAGTAAATCGTGTCTGTCTAAACCGCAATAGTAATGGTTGGAGCGCTTTACCCGATGAAAAAAAATCGTTAATTGTTTATGATTCTCGCCATAATTCGTTCAAACTTGACATGATTGGCACTTGCGATACTCAATGGGCGATGTTGCGTATTGCCACCATCAGTAGAACTGCCTCAAGTTGTTTATCTCGAGGTGATAAAGTTGTTACCGATGCCGATATGAATCGCTACGACAGCTGTACAATAATGAAAATTTATAAATGGCGTCCAGAATTGGATCCCGCAAAGGCAAGCGACGATGCAGCCAGTAAACAGCCAGAGACTAAGGCTGAAATTGAGCCTGAAGTTGCGGCTGAACATTAAGCCCAAACAGTAACTAATAGCCGACTAATACAGCGATGTATCGCGGCCTTTCTTTTTTAATATCTGCATAGCGATGGTTAATGGCTGAGAATTATTGACGTGCTCGAACATACACGACAATATTCAATAATTTTCAAGGAAGCGATAAGGTTTTGTTAAATATAGTGAACAATCGCACTTTCCTAAAGACATCAATCATGATCCTTGTTAGCATCAGGTAATCATTATTTTCATTTTTGAAGATAACTCAAATATTTATACGATAATAATTATAAAAATTAATAATTATTGCAATAGGATTTTAATATGAGTGCGTCGCGCGAGAATTTCAGTTCAAAGTTAGGTTTTATTTTAGCCGCTGCAGGCTCTGCAGTTGGTATTGGTAATATTGTTGGCTTTCCAGTTAATGCTGCCAAAAATGGTGGTGGTGCATTCTTATTAATGTATGCCATCTTTGTTATTGCAATTTGTTTACCTGTGATGATGGCTGAAATGGCTATCGGTCGTAAAACCGCAAAAAATCCTGTTGGTGCCTACGGTGCTCTTGCCGGGCAAGATTCAAAATGGCGCCTAGCTGGCCTTGCCAGTATTATCACACCGTTTATGATCGCCGTATTTTACACCGTACTGACCATTTGGATCCTTATTTACTTTGTCATGACCATTACCGGCAATTTAGACTTTCTTGCCAGTGATAGTGGCTTTAGCGAGATCATTAATTCTCCCTATTACTTATTCTCAGCAATGGCAGGTGTAGGGGCAATTGTTGCCTTAATTTTAAACTCGGGAGTCAAAGACGGTATTGAACGAGCCGCCAAAATAATGATGCCAGCACTCTTTGTAATGCTGCTGATATTAGTTGCCTTTGTCCTAACTCTAGATAATGCCATAGCCGGCGTACAATTCTACTTAATACCCGATCTTGACAAGATCACCCCATCGGTTATTAGTGGGGCTTTAGCACAAGCGTTTTTTTCATTATCTCTCGGCATGGGTATATTAATTACTTACGGCTCATACATCGACCGAAAAACCGACATCCCAGGTGCAGCCAAGTTAGTTGCTCTAACGGATACTGGTGTTGCGTTTATCGCCGGTTTAATGATCCTGCCGGCGATATTTTCGTTTAACCCTGCAGTTAATACCGAAGAATTAAGTTCCAGTTCGGTTTCAATGATTTTTATGTTTTTACCTAAAATATTTTTAGCATTACAAGCGACCGTTGGTTATTTCTTAGCAAGTTCCATTGCTGCAGTCTTTTTCTTATTGGTATTTTTTGCAGCCATCACTTCACTGGTATCCATTACCGAAGTTCCCGTTTCTTATTTAATCGACGAAAAAAAGCAGACTCGTAAAAAAGCACTTCGCACTATATTCATCTGGGGAGGTATCTTAGCTGCCTTAGCGACCACATCATTTGGCTTAGTTAGTGTGTTCACCGAATTAACCACTTATGGGGGCGCCAGCAAATCTTTATTTGATGTGATTTACGATATGTTTTATGACACCATTTTGCCGCTTAATGGCTTGTTAATTTGTTTATTTGTAAGTTACCGCTGGAAAAAACAAAACCTGAATGAAGAACTCAGTGCCGGTAACCCAGGTTTTGGGGATACATTTCTGGCTAAGTACGTTGATTTCTCTTTAGGTACTTTTATTCCACTGGTGTTAGTGGTGATCTTGTTTACTACCGTGGCTAAAATTTACTTTGGCTACTCAGTATTCGGGTAAAATTTAAAACTAACGTTTAGTATAACGTTTAATACTAGCGCTTAAAAAACGCCGTCAATAAACCTAGGGATTATACCTCTAGGTTTTTTTATATGCTAAAATCTCCCCACCGCAAACCTCAAGCTATATTTTAATGATCGCCGAAATTAATTTTACTCAATATACCACCTCGCAATTACTCGAAAGTCGACGTTTGTTTCACGGCCGGGGTCATGCTTATCAAGGCTTAGAGCATGTTTGCATTGATTGGTTACCTCCTGTGGCTTTAATCACCTTATACCAAGAAGAAAGCCAGCAATGGTTAGATGAACTAGCAGAGCAACTGCAAGCCAACCTAGCAAGCTGTAAGAGCGTACAAGTGCAATATCGCTGTCGTGATAAAGCGCCGTTTCAATTACTGCGCGGCGAAGACATTCAGCACGTTACCGCGTTAGAGCATGGCTTGAAATATCAATTAAAATTAGGCCACTCACAAAACTACGGCATTTTTTTAGATATGCGCAATGGTCGACAGTGGGTTATCGATAATAGCGAAGATAAAAATGTCTTAAACCTATTTGCCTATACCTGCCCTTTTTCGGTTGCTGCAATAGCAGGCGGAGCCAAGCAAGTAGTCAACGTAGATATCAGTAAAGCACCATTAGCAAAAGGCCGGGATAATCATCGCTTAAATAAACACGACTTAAGTAAAGTTAAATTTGAAGGCGTAGATATTTTCAAGTCATATGGCCGCTTAAAAAAACACGGACCTTATGATTTATTAATCAGCGATCCACCGTCATTTCAAAAAGGCAGTGTCGATATTAAACGTGATTATCCAAAAATAATTCGTCGCCTACCTCAGCTGATGAACGATGGAGGGTTAGTGATGTTGTGCTTAAACTCGCCAGATTTATCTGCCGATTTCATCCTGCAAATGGTCAGTGAAGAATGCCCAAACTGCTACTACCTAGAAACCATTACCCCACCTGAAGTTTACAAAGAAGCAATGCCAGGTAAAGGCTTAAAGGTATTGATATTTAAGTACCAACAATAGAAATATAACTAGGGTCAGAGTCTGTATAACTAGGGTCAGAGTCTGAGGTATCCCCACAAAAATTTGAAATAAAAAATAAGGGAATTTGAAAAGAATTTGGAACTTTCATGGTGTTTGGTGATCTGTTTAATCGCCAAAGAAAACATCAGGAAACACCATGAAAGTAGC
>CALJHL010000056.1 GCA_938075435.1 uncultured Thalassotalea sp.
CAATGTTACCACAGGCAGATATATAACCAATTGAACCACAATAAACACTACGTCGATTCGGCTCGAGTTCTTCAATTATTTCCATGGCTCGTATTTTTGGTGCGCCGGTAATGGAACCACCAGGAAATGCGCCACGAATAAGATCACTGCCATCAAAGCCACTGGCGAGTGTACCTTCAACAGTACTGACTAAATGATGAACCGCAGGAAAACTTTCAATCGCAAATAATGACGGCACAATGACACTACCGGGACGACATACCTTGCTAATATCGTTACGCAGTAAATCAACAATCATTAAATTTTCGGCTCGATCTTTAGCTGAATTTTGTAAATCAATAGCATGCTCTTGATCAAATTCAGCAATGTTGCTGCGCGGTCTGGTACCCTTAATTGGCTTACTTTGTACTTTTTGGCTTTGTAATTGTAAAAAACGCTCAGGTGAAACGCTTAATATCACCCCTTCTTCAATGCGCATAAAGGCAGAAAAGGGCGCATTATTATTAACCCGTAATTTTTTATAAGCGGCAAATTCATCGCCTTCATAGAAGGCGGTAAACCGTTGCGCTAGATTAATTTGGTAGCAATCGCCAGATAATAAATAGTCATGCACTTTATTAAATTTTTCAGCGTATTGGCCTTTACTCATATTCGATCGCCAATCACTTAACAACTTAAACTTATTGTCTTTTCGCTTTGTCGCCATAGCCATTTTTTGGCCAATCTGCTTTTGTAATTCAATTAAATTATCGTCATGGCTTATCAGCGTATAGCACTGCGTGCTGCGATCAAAAATAATAGCATGTCGATAAATACCGATTGCCATGTCAGGTAAGGAAATATCTATTACGCTGGTTGCTGGGATTTTTTCAAAACGCCGGCCTAAATCGTAGCTAAAATAACCCAAGGCACCACCACAAAATGGCAGCTCATTATTTTCTTTAATTTTGTCCGGAAATATTTGCTGCTGTAATTGTTTAATTAACTGCAGTGGATCGTCATTTGAAATACTGAGTTTGTCTTGTTCTGGCCAATAAATGCGGGTACTGGTTATCGTCGTTTTTAAGGTCACTACCGGGTTAAACACCATAATATCAAAACGACAATCAACGTGGTCACTATTGCCTGAATCTAGCCAAAATGCCCAGTTGTCATTGGCCCATGCGGTAAATAATTGCTCGGGGGATAAGCCTGCTGCTAATGTTAATTGGCAAGTACGATAAGGCATCAAAGTTTTTTGCGCTGTGTTCACTAATTTTTCATTTCCGAGTTCATTTATGATCATAAAAACTAACCATTTTGTAGTTGCTGTCATTGTAGCAAAATTTTGTGGTTAATATAGATAATAGCAATTAACTCACTATTTAACGCCATTGCTTGGATATAGCGAAAGGTCTGGTTGTTGATGCCAATTCTCTGTTGTATTATATGGGCACTTTTTATAATGATTCAGACAGTGACAGCGAGAAAATTATGACAGTTATCAAACAGCAAGATTTCATTGATAGCATTGAAGATGCTTTACAATATATTTCATTTTACCACCCACTTGATTTTATTCAGGCTCTTGAAAAAGCCTACAACAAAGAACAAAGCCAAGCGGCTAAAGATGCGATTGCGCAAATCTTAATTAATTCGCGGATGTCAGCCGAAGGTAAACGCCCAATTTGCCAAGATACCGGTATAGTTACTTGCTTTGTAAAAGTAGGTATGGCGGTGCAATGGGACACAACTGATTTAACCGTGCAACAAATGGTTGATGAGGGTACCCGTCGCGCTTATTTGAATCCAGATAACCCTTTAAGAGCTTCGATTGTTAAAGACCCTGCCGGTAAACGCATTAACACTAAAGACAATACCCCAGCTGTGGTGCATATTGATTTAGTCGCAGGTAATGAAATTGAAGTAATGATCGCTGCTAAAGGCGGCGGCTCTGAAAATAAAACCAAAATGGCAATGTTAAATCCAAGTGATTCAATTGCTGATTGGGTGGTTAAAACATTGCCAACTATGGGCGCCGGTTGGTGTCCACCAGGAATGTTAGGCATAGGCATTGGTGGTACGGCCGAAAAAGCTGGGGTGCTGGCGAAAGAAAGCCTGATGGATCCTGTTGATATTCAAGAGTTAATTGATCGTGGCCCAGAAACTGCCGAAGAAGAATTACGTTTAGAAATATTTGAACGAGTCAATAAATTAGGTATTGGCGCGCAAGGTTTAGGTGGTTTAACGACCGTGGTCGATGTTAAAATTAACGCCGTACCTACTCACGCAGCGTCTAAGCCGGTAGTTATGATCCCAAATTGTGCGGCGACTCGTCATGTACATTTTCATTTAAACGGTTCAGGCCCAGCTAACTTAGTGCCACCTAAGCTTGAAGAATGGCCAGAAGTCACTTGGGAAGTCGGTGAAAACGTGCGTCGTGTTAACGTCGATGGTTTAACCAAAGCCGATATTAGTGAATGGAAAACCGGTGAAACAGTATTGCTTTCAGGTAAAATTTTAACTGGTCGTGACGCCGCTCATAAAAAAATTCAACAATTATTAGATTCAGGAGAAGGTTTACCTGCAGGCGTTGATTTTACCAATAAATTTATTTATTACGTTGGGCCAGTCGACGCTGTCGGTGATGAAGTCGTCGGTCCTGCCGGACCAACAACCGCAACCAGAATGGATAAATTTACTGAAATGATGCTAGCCGATACCGGTTTGTTAGGCACGATTGGTAAAGCCGAACGTGGCGCCAAAACGGTTGAAACCATTAAAAATCATAAATCTGTTTATTTAATGGCTGTCGGCGGCGCTGCCTATTTAGTATCAAAAGCAATTAAAAAATCAAGAGTGGTTGCCTTCGCCGAGTTGGGCATGGAAGCCATCTACGAATTTGAAGTAGAAGATATGCCAGTTACCGTTGCTGTCGATAGCACCGGCGAATCGGCCCATGTCACTGGACCTGCTATTTGGAAAGCAAAAATTGAAGATTTAGATGCCCAATTAAAATCTTAATGACATCGTTTTTATTGGAATAAGCGCCCAGTTGGGCGTTTGTTTGTTAAAACATTAGACAATATGCTTCATCAATTTTACTAAGAGAAATTATGATCAATAAATATTTAAAAGTTGCCGCATTGTTAGTATTACCATGGGCAACAAATGTGACTGCCGAGGTATTAACGGTAGACAAACTTAACAGTTTAAATCAGTTGCACGATGTGGTGATTTCACCCGATGGCAAGCAACTATTGTATGGCGTTAAAAAAGGCCAACAACAAGGCAATAATCATTTATACCTGCAAGATATTAAAAGCTCAAAAGTAAAACAAATCACCAGTAACCGAGCCAGTGAAAATTCGGCACAGTGGGCGAATGATAGTCAAGGTATTTATTTTCTTTCGACGCGTAGTGGTTCAAGTCAAGTTTGGTTTTTAAGTTTGTCTGGCGGCGAAGCTCAGCAACTGACCGATTTTCCTCTCGATGTTGAAGGCTTTAAGCTTGCTAGCGATGAAAAGCAACTGGCGCTTAGCTTTACCGTGATGCCTGGCTGTAAAGATCTTACCTGTACTGTAACCGCACTTGCTGACAAACAAGCACAAAAGCACAATACTCGCGCTTATGAGCAACTGATGGTTCGTCATTGGGATTCTTGGTTAACAGACTTTAAAAGCCATTTATTTGTCGCACAATTAGAAACCGGCAAGTTAACCACCACAGCGACCGATTTAATGGCTGATTGGAATTCAGAGTTTGCAGGAATGGCAGAAGTGTCATTTAACCCAAAAGGCGATCGCCTTGCCTTTTCTGCGAAAACGCCGGGTAAAGATCATGCTTGGAGCACCAACTGGGATATTTTTGAAGTTAATTTAAACACCCAAGACTTTGTTAATTTAACCGCCAATAATCAAGCCTGGGATGCGATGCCAGTTTATTCTGCTAATGGCCGTTTTTTAGCTTATAAAGCCATGAAAACACCGGTTTATGAATCAGATAAATTCAGCCTTATGGTAAAAGATCTGCGCACCAATGAAGTAAAAGATGTCGCACCTTTGTGGGACCGTTCAATTGCCAGTTTCCAATTTTCCCCTGACAATCGTAGTGTTTTGGCGCTTGCTCAAGATATCGGCCAAAAAAGTATCTTTAGTATTGACCTACAGTTTGGTGACGTTGAGACGATTTATAATCAGGGCACCGCTGCAAATGTAAGTATTGCCGGTAATAATGTCTATTTTACCTTGCATTCCTTAGCTGGACCTGCGGATGTATTTAGTATTGGTAAAGATGGCTATGGCTTTAAACAACTGACCCAAATAAACCAGCAAAAAATGGCCAGCGTACGCTTAGGCGAATTTGAACAGTTTAATTTTAAAGGTTGGAATAATGAAGACGTTTATGGCTACTGGGTAAAACCGGCAAACTTTAAAGAAGGCGAGAAATATCCTATCGCCTTTTTGGTACACGGTGGCCCACAAGGTAGCTTTGGCAATATGTTCCATTATCGTTGGAATGCTCAATTATGGGCAGCTCAAGGATATGGTGTCGTTATGGTCGATTTTCATGGTTCAACTGGCTACGGTCAAGAGTTTACCGATTCAATATCCCACGACTGGGGTGGTAAACCGCTTGAAGACTTACAAAAGGGTTTGAGCTTTATTACCGAAAAGCAGCAATGGCTAAACCGTGACAAGGCGTGTGCTTTGGGTGCTTCTTATGGTGGTTATATGATGAATTGGATCATGGGCAATTGGTCTGATGGTTTTAACTGTATTATTAATCACGCTGGCTTGTTTGATATGAAAAGCTTTTATAATGTTACCGAAGAGCTTTGGTTCCCTGAACATGATTTTGGTGGTCCATACGACAATAATAAAGCCGAATACGATAAGTTTGACCCGTCTCGATTTGTTAGTAATTGGAAAACTCCCATGCTAGTGATCCAAGGTGAATTAGATTATCGTGTACCTTATGGTCAAAGTTTAGGGGCATTTACTACCCTACAACGCCAAGGGATCGAATCACGGTTAGTGATGTTTCCTGATGAAGACCATCACATTCGTAAACCCGATAATTTAAAAGGGTGGTATCGGGAAGTATTTTCCTGGATGGAAAAATACCTTAAGTAATTTAATATCAGGCTATAGGGGAACAACTTATAGCCTTTTTTATTGACGCTTATTGCCATAATAACAGTTCGTTTGTCCTTAATTATCAGTGGATATAATAATGGTTCTTTACTCGCTGCTAACTTTAGGGTTTAATAACTGTAAATATAACCAGTATAAAAAGAATAATTATGGCGATTGATATTAACCTTGTTATCTTCAGTAGTGCAGTCGTGTTGGCGCTGATCTTGCTGCTGTTAATTTTGTATTTTAAGCAAATGAGCTCATTAAATAAACAATTGGCAGAACAGAGTAATAACGGGTTGTTATTACAGCAAAAGCTTGACCAATGGCAAGCTTCGCAGCAACAACAACTGCATGGCCAGCATAAATTTGCCAGCGCCATCGAACAAGCGATTAGCCAGTTACGGTTATCTCTGCAAGAACAACTCAATAGCCATAAAGAGCAGTTTAACGGTAATCAAATATCTGCTATTAATCAGCTGGTTGAACATTTAAATCAATCAACTCAGTTAAGCAGAAAAGAGTTAAGTGACTCTTTAAAAGATAATGCTGAAACGTTGGCAAAACGAATGACCGAGCTTACCCAAAGTACCGATAAACGTTTACAAGATATTTCTGCAGGGGTAGAAAAGCGCCTGAGTGAAGGCTTTGACAAAACCACTAAAACGTTTAATGACATCGTAAAGCGCTTAGCGTTAATTGATGATGCGCAAAAGAAAATTACTGAACTTTCAACTAACGTCGTTAGTTTACAAGAAATATTGGCGGATAAACGCTCGCGTGGCGCGTTCGGTGAAGTGCAATTAAATGCCTTAATACGTAATGTGTTACCCGAGCAGCATTTTGCCATTCAACATACCTTGTCGAATGGTAAAATTGCAGATTGCATGTTGTTCTTGCCAAAACCTACCGGCAATGTGGTGATTGACTCGAAGTTTCCACTCGAAAGCTATAAAAAAATGACCGACAATCAACTCGGTGAAATGGATAGAAAAGTAGCCGAGCGACAATTTAAAGTTGATATTAAAAAACACATCCACGACATCAGTGATAAATATCTTATTGATAATGAAACTGCCGATGGAGCGGTGATGTTTATCCCTGCGGAGGCTATTTTTGCCGAAATTCACGCGCATTATCCTGAACTGGTCGAAGTCGCTCATAAAAAACGGGTATGGTTATCATCACCAACCACATTAATGGCAATTTTAACCACTGCTCGTTCGGTCTTAAAAGACGAAGCTACACGTAAACAAATTCATGTTATTCAGCAGCACTTAACGCATTTAGCCGGCGATTTTTCTCGCTTTAGAGCCCGGTTTAATAATTTGGCTAAGCACATAGATCAAGCTGCGAGTGACGTAAAGCAAATTCATACCAGTGCCGATAAAATATCGGGAAGATTTGAAAAGATAGAACAAGTCGAATTAGCCGATGAAGAATTACCAGTAATAAAAGAAGCTTAAAAACTTCGCGGCGCCAGTCTTTTAAGGTTTTAACACTAATACATCACACTTAACTAGTCTGAGAATGCTTTCAACGGTATTGCCAATCAATTTTTGCTCAAAGCCAACGCGGGCCATATTACCAATAACGACTAAACTCGCCTTACATTCAGCGGCAACGCTGGTTATCACTTTATCTGGTTGGCCAGCTTTAAGGTGAATATTTTCGACTTTAATTCCGAAATTATTGGCCAATAGATTGATTTTATCTTGCAGTGCGTGCGTACATTTTGCTTCAAGTTGCTGTTTATTAATAAGGCCAAGCTTGCGTAGGGTTGGCGACATTGGAATGCTGAAACAAACGTGCAAGTGAGTATTTAACTGTTTGGCCATTATGCTGGCGTTTTGTAGTATTTTTTCGTTGAGTTGTTTTTTGTCATCTTGCTCGGTTTGTAAATCAACCGCAGCGAGAATATTATGTGCCTTATGCCAATGCTGGTTACTGGCAATCATTATTGGAGCAGGGCACTGTCGTAAAAGATGTAAATCGGTTGAGGTATAAAACAAGGCTTCACTGCGATGTCCGGTTTTAACAACCAGTAATGGGTGATGCTCGGCGACATACTCATTTACCTTTAAAGAAATGTTTTTTTCCCAAATTGTTTGAAAATTGTAATCAACCTTATTAACTAAAGCGTTGACCAATTTATTCGCGGCTATTTCATGAACATCGTTAATGATGCTTTGTTTGGCACGAGTAATATCACTAACCCCGTGTAAATCTTCATAACAAAAATTAATGATTTGTAAGCTACAATCATAAGCTTTAGCTAATATTGCTGCTTGTTCAATGGCGATTAGTTTGTCTTGTTCAAAATCGGCAATAACTAAGATATGATTTTTCATAATAAATCCTCAAATTTTTAATTAAGGTTTTAGAGCCAATACATTTGTTTTTAATAAACAAAGGATTTTTTCCGCGGTATTACCCAGTAATTTTTGGCTTAAACCTTTGCGGCCAACGGTACCCACTACGACAATACCGGCATTGTATTTTGCCGCCATTGAAGGGATCACCACTTCGGGTTTTCCCGCATGAATATGGAAATTTTCCTCATCGATATTGTATTGAATGGCTAATTCTTTAATCGTTGGTTGCAGTATTTTGCTGGCGTTAACCTCTACTTCATCTTTATATTGTAAGCCAAAGTCTCTTAATATTACTGAGAATAATGGTGTATATACGACCTGTACTTGCACCCCTAAATTTTTTGCTAATCTGGTCGCGTTTGCTAATATTTTGTGATTAAGCTGTTGTTTGTCTGGTAGCTCTGTTTGCAAATCTACAGCAGCTAAAATATCAGTGTTGTTCTTCCATTGTTGTTCGGCAATAATCAAAATTGGCGCTGGGCATTCCTGGATCAAATGCCAATCGGTAGGGGTATAAAATAACGTTTCTGATCTATGGCCAGTTTTAATAACCATTAATGGCTGTTGCTTAAGCACATAACTATTTACCCAAGTGTGGATGTGCTTAGACCAAACAATCTCATAACTGATATTGTTATTAGAGCAAATTTCGGCTAGCTGGTTATTGGCCTTTTCATCAAGCCGGTCCGATAAACTTTGCTTAAAAGCTTCACCTTTACTGCCTAAACCGCGAACATCTTCATAGTAAAAATAAACAACATGTAATTTAGCATTATAAGCTTTAGCCAAAATTTCAGCTTGTTTAATCGTTGTTGTCTTATCGAAGTCAGCATCGGCAATAACCAGTATATTGTCCATAAAATCACCTGTAATTATTTTATTTATAGAATTAGCATAGTATAAACAGGGCTAATAAATTTGATTTATATCATAATTTACTGCGATTTATATATCGCGACTAACTCATTAGATCCTTTACTAGTCATGCTGTTTGTTTTTTAATTTTCGGCTTGTTTAAATGACGAATTTAGGGATTTTGGCTATGCAGAATGGCTTGTTTTAGGGTATTATTGACTCGAAAAAATATAACTATTTAAATGGATTAAAAAATTATTATGACAACCCAATCTTCTGCTATTATTCGTAAAGCTGTTATTCCTGTTGCTGGTCTTGGAACTCGGATGTTACCTGCCACTAAAGCTATCCCTAAAGAAATGTTACCGGTAGTTGATAAACCGTTAATTCAATACATAGTTAATGAGTGTATTTCAGCAGGAATTAAAGAGATTGTATTAGTTACTCATTCGTCAAAAAATGCCATAGAAAATCATTTTGATAAATCATTTGAATTAGAAACAACCCTTGAAAAAAGGGTAAAACGCTCATTACTAGAAGAAGTGCAGGCAATTTGCCCTAAAGGCGTAACTATTATGCACGTCCGTCAAGGGGAAGCGAAAGGTTTAGGGCATGCGGTATTAAAAGCAAGACCTATTGTCGGTGATGAACCGTTTGTTGTTGTTCTTCCGGATGTGTTGATAGATGACGTAGCGGCAAATCCGAAGACGGAAAATCTTGCCGCAATGATTGCACGATATGAACAGACTAATATTAGCCAAATTATGGTCGAGCCAGTACCAATGGAGTTAGTTAGCAGTTACGGTGTTGTCGATTGTGGTGGCATAGAAGTGGCTCCTGGAGAGTCAGCGGTGATGACTAAAGTCGTCGAAAAACCAGCTAAAGAAGATGCGCCATCGAATCTTGCTGTGGTTGGCCGTTATGTTTTGTCTAAAGAAATATGGGATTTGTTGGAATTTACCCCACCGGGCGCCGGCGATGAAATTCAACTAACGGATGCTATCGCCAGCATGATGAAAATTGAAACGGTTGAAGCCTTTAATATGACTGGTAAATCTCATGATTGTGGAACGAAAATTGGCTTTATGAAAGCGAATGTCGAATATGGCATGCGTCATCCACAAATTGGTGCTGAATTTAAAGCTTATTTAAAAAGCTTATAATCACCGCCAGTTGTATTAAGTTCAATTGAGTTTTATAAAATCCCAGCTGCGCTGGGATTTTTTATGCTACTTATTAGCACCATGTAATTCGATTATCTAAGTGGTTTGCTAAAATTTAATTGCTCAGAAATAAATTGATGAACTAGCTAAACAATTTAGGTCGCTAAACTAGCAAGATTCCAAAGAGGAACAAGTTATACTGCTGCCGTTATTACCAACTTCCTGTCAGTTAAAAATACAGTAGTATTTAACCTGTACTGCACCTCTTTTTCCTCCCTGCGGATATATATCCCTATATATCATTACGCTTTATCGTCCCTGAAAAGATCATCAACAATTATTATTGTCATGACCTACTTTAAAGTAACCAAAATGGTTACTATTTTGCCTACTTAGAGCCATCCATAGCTCTTTCTTCCTTGGGCGTGCATTGCACCATCATCCCTGTACTGCAATGTAAATGGTTTTGACAACTGGCCATTAACCTATATCGGGTTTTATCTCAATAAATAATTGCTTATGATTGGTAAAATAAATGCAGAACTTTACGCTGAACTGAAAGTTTAACTTTTGGAAAAGGAATCATAATTAACTTCCGGACATTTTGTTCGCGGTTGGCGATTTTCTTTGGCGTAACGCAATATGTTTCTGCGGGTAGGGCGGTAGGTAATTTATCTGCTATTAAAGCGCTCATGATACTATCCTTGATCCATGTTTATAGATTATCCCAGCAGTAAAAACTGGTTTATAAGTTCTGCAATTTATTTTACCAACTAGAGATATTAAAGATTACTCTTAGCTCGTTAATCACAATAAATTGCAAGTAAGTTTCCATCTAATATAAACTTATGAGTTAAGACTAGAAGCATAATTCACATCTTGCAAATAAGTTTTTATATTTTTTTATTATTTCAGTCTTAAATCTTTATTTTTGTAACTAAATTATTCTTAATGAAATTATAAAGTAAAAATATCTTTTATTAACAACTAGTTAGTGTTTACCTTGAAATGATTTTAATATTTTATTTGACAAATTTCTATTCAGATACCAAATTAATTAAGGTGCTCTTGCGAAGATCAAGGGCATGAAGTCTCAGTTAAATGGAATTTTCGAGATGCCCCTTTCATCAACTTAATTCCTTCTATTCTGTGTAACCCAGGCGGTGTTATTAAGATTTAGTCAAGGAGTTTACCCC
>CALJHL010000057.1 GCA_938075435.1 uncultured Thalassotalea sp.
ATTAAAAATGGTGCTGGACGAGAACCGGCCGCTTCTGAAATGGCTTCCCAATGCTGTAAAAGAACGTTTAAATCCCATTCTAATTCATCGTAAGCTTTGCCAACACCTGCGGTGCGAACAATCAAACCCATACCTTTAGGCAGGTCAAGTTTATTTAATGAGTCTTTAAGTTCAGTTCGTTCATCACCTTCGATACGACGTGAAATACCGCCGGCTCGGGGATTGTTTGGCATTAATACTAAATAGCTACCAGCTAAGCTGATAAAGGTCGTTAGCGCAGCGCCTTTTTGGCCACGTTCTTCTTTATCAATTTGAACGATAACTTCTTGGCCTTCACGTAGAACTTCTTTAATGTTCGGACGGCCTTGAAAACTATATCCTTGTGGAAAATAGTTACGAGAAATTTCTTTCATTGGTAAGAAACCGTGACGATCAGCACCGTAATCGACAAAAGCAGCTTCTAAAGATGGCTCTACACGGGTAATTGTACCTTTATAGATGTTTGATTTTTTTTGTTCATGGCCTGGGCTTTCGATATCTAAATCGTAAAGGGTTTGACCGTCAACAAGTGCTACGCGGAATTCTTCCGACTGTGTAGCATTAATTAACATACGTTTCATATTGTCTGTGACTCATTTTATGTAGTCACAACACTTAACTAAGTGCAAAAGCAATCTTTGCCATGTATTAAACTGGATTAACCTAAGTTGTAATACATACAGAGGATTGGCAGCCTCACGGATGTCAACTCCCTAAATATCTGGGACTGTTAAAGTATCTGATTGTTTTTTAATTGAGTTATAACGTTCAGCTTAAGCAATTATTATTGTTAATATAAAGACTTAATTATGTCGCTTTAACTTATTTAACTTTTCACTCAGCATTTGTGCTGCGCTATTCTATCGTTTATTGTTCTTTTTCACTGGATTGGCTGTTTATGCTGTCAACACTCGCAAGTTACATTCGCATGTGTAAGCAATAGGCAATGCATTCAGTGTATCGTGCTAATTTTTAGCTGATAATATGTACACTGAAGTTGCCGCAGAAAACCTCTTACGTCTCTACAAGAACATCGTTTTGGTTGTTACTGGAAAATTCCATCAATAACAGACGACATTATCCCACTAATAACTAGGGTAAGGCAATATAAATACTGATCTTTATGGCTGTTTTAGGCCTTTTTTGTGAATTTATTTATGTTAAACTCGCCGCATGAATGATGAAAACAAAAAAGCCGGTAACCGCACCGTCGTAAATGCGGATAATACTGAAGAACGACCTAAGGTTAGATTTGTCACTATTGACGACGAAACTGACGGCCAACGTATCGATAACTTTTTGCTAAAAACCCTGAAAGGGGTACCAAAAAGTATGATTTATCGTTTGCTGAGAAAAGGCGAAATCAGGGTTAATAAAAAACGTATTAAACCAGAATATAAACTGCAAACTGAAGATATCGTTCGGATTGCACCTGTTCGGGTTTCTAATGAGGCCGCACCGGTTTCAACCAAACTAAATATTGTCGCTTCGCTTGAAGAGCATATTTTATTTGAAGATGAATGTATGATTGTCATTAATAAACCGACAGGGATGGCAGTTCACGGTGGCAGTGGCCTTAGTTTTGGTTTAATTGAAGCATTACGGGCATTACGCCCACAAGCGAAAATGTTGGAATTAGTCCATCGTCTAGACCGAGATACTTCCGGTTGTTTGTTAGTGGCTAAAAAACGTTCGGCACTAAGAAATCTTCATGAACAATTACGCAATAAAACAGTACAAAAGTTTTATCATGCTTTGGTCAAAGGAAATTGGTCCCCGAAAGTTAAAGCTGTTAACGAAGGCTTAAGAAAAAATGAACTAAAATCCGGAGAACGGGTAGTGGTGGTCGATAACCACGAGGGCAAAGAGTCTGAAACTCGATTTAGAGTGATTCAGCAATTTGAAGGCTGTTCTCTAGTCAGAGCATTTCCAGTTACCGGTCGGACCCACCAAATTCGCGTGCACTGTCAAATTTCAGGGCATCCTATCGCTTGTGACAGTAAATATGGTTCGGAAGAGTTTACCGCAACTATGAATAAGCATGGCCTAAAAAGATTGTTCTTACACGCCGCCAGCATAGAGTTTACTCACCCTCGCTCAGAGGAAAGAGTGAAATTCGAAGCGCCTTATGATCAAGCGCTAAAACATGCGATAAAAAAACTGCAACCTAAAAAATACTAACGCCTAAAAAATACCAGCATAACAACGCTGGCAAAAATATTAGGCTTTATGTATCTAGGTTAAAAAATTAATGGTTTTGCTGGGCAAGTACATCAAAACCTTCATTTTTTAATAATTGTCGTAAGCGGATTAAAGGCAAACCAATCAGAGTGTTTGGATCGTCACCCTTTAAACTTTCAAATAAGCAGATACCCAAGCCTTCACTTTTAAAGCTGCCTGCACAGTTATAAGGCTGTTCGGCTTTTAAATAAGCACTAATCTCTGCTAATGTTAGCTCGCGAAAGCTTACATAAAAAGGTTCTACAATGACTTGGCTTTTGCCAGTATTGGCATTGAGCAAACATAAGCCAGTTAAAAACGTCACGGTTTTACCGCTAAAGGAAGATAATTGTTTTACACCATTGTCAAAATTATGAGGCTTTCCTAAAATTTGGCCTTCACAAATAGCGACCTGATCAGAGCCGATGATTAAACCATTAGCAAACTCTTGACTGACTTTTTCTGCTTTTTGCAAAGCAAGTCTTGCAACTAATTGCTCTGGTGGTTCATTCGGTAGGGCGCTTTCATCTATACAGGGTTTTGCACAAACAAATTCTAAATTAAATTTTTCTAATAAGCTTTTACGAAACGGGGAAGTGGAACCAAGAACTAACTGTACCATTACTTTTTATACTCTCATATACTAAACACTGCTTAAGTCTAACGAAAAATTACCATTGTTACCAAGAAACAAATTATCTGCTGTAATTTTTTGGTTAAAATGCTGTTTATTAAGCAAAGACTGTTCACAATTAATACGGTTGTGTTAAAATTTGTTATTAAATGCTAATTTGTATT
>CALJHL010000058.1 GCA_938075435.1 uncultured Thalassotalea sp.
ACGGTAAAAACGGCGAAATATTCCCAATCCCAGGGTCAAATATGCCGCTTGCTACTTTAGGTACATTCATTTTATGGATGGGGTGGTTTGGTTTTAATGGTGGTTCTCAGTTACTACTTTCAGATGCTGAAAACGCAACTGCCGTTGGTCAAATTTTCCTTAACACCAACGCGGCAGCCGCTGCCGGTGCAGTCGCTGCATTGTTACTTAACAAAGCCATTTGGGGTAAAGCGGATTTAACGATGATCCTTAACGGTGCGTTAGCTGGTCTAGTTGCTATTACTGCTGACCCTCTATCACCGTCACCAATGTTTGCCAGTGCGATTGGCGCTGTCGGTGGCATCATCGTTGTCTTTGCTATTACGAGCTTAGACAAGATTAAGATTGATGATCCAGTTGGTGCTATCTCGGTACACGGTGTAGTAGGTTTCTATGCATTAATGGTTGTACCATTAAGTAATAGCGACGCAACCTTTAGTGCTCAGCTTTACGGTGCATTTGTTATCTTCGCTTGGGTATTTGCAGCAAGCTTTGTGGTGTGGACCATTCTTAAGAAAACCGTTGGTATTCGAGTTAGTGATGAAGAAGAGTATGAAGGTGTTGATAAGTCTGACTGTGGTGTTGAAGCCTATCCAGAGTTCGTAACGCTGAAATAATCAAATGTTAAACATTGATTAAAATAAGAAAGGGAGCCAATGGCTCCCTCTTTATTGTAACAAACTAAATTTACTTTAAATGTTACTAATCTTCTAATTCCATTGTCATTAATGACGCATTACCACCGGCAGCTGTGGTATCAATGGTGACGGTTTTTTCAGTCACTAAACGCTTGAATAAACCATGGTAAGTGTGCGCCGTTAATACCGGTAAAATAGCACCGGTTCTTGCCGCTAATAGTTCACCTATCCATTGCTTCAATGTACTGTTGGTTTCCACAATAGCACCCGTAATATACGCATGCTCTAATACGCTAGGTAAGTAGTTAAGAGAAACCGCTTGGAATATACCTGAGACTAAACCTAAATTGGCAAGCACTTTTTCACAGGCGATAGCTTCATCTAAAAACCCTTCAGTAACCAAGGCGATCACCGGATTACCCGCAGCTAATGCTGAAGTAATGGAAACTAACCAAAATTCAAAACTGGTATCACTGTCGCTAACTGCCGCTAATATGCCGCGAGATTCTAGGTAAAGTTTATTCGACTCACCTGTTGGCCCTGGTAAAATAGTTGGCTTCGCTAATGTTTTTTCAATTAATGACAGTTGTTTACGCGCGGCTACCAATGCACTTTCAAGTTCATATTCTTGTGAAATAAATAACTTATGTTCCGCTATTTTTGCTAATAACTGACGAGCTACAGATACTCGAACATTTACCGGGGTATCACGCCATTTTAACTCATCGTTTTTCGCTGCTTGTAACTTGGCGCCAACTTTCCAAGCATATGGTGAATACTCAGCAAAATGTGCTTTTAAAAGATCTCGTCTTTGTGGAGTTAACCTATTTTCAACGTTAGTGTTCGCTTCTTTAACTAATCTCGTTAAGTACATTGGACCACCAGCTTTTGGACCGGTACCAGATAAACCACGACCACCAAAAGGTTGTACGCCAACAACCGCGCCAATCATATTGCGGTTAACATAGACATTGCCGGCACGAGAGCGTTTAGCTAAATATCTGCTCTTTTCTTCAATACGAGTGTGAATACCCATAGTTAAACCAAAACCGGTGTCGTTAATTTGTTCAATAACGTTTTCAATTGCCGACGCTTTAAAACGAATGATATGCACGCACGGACCGAACACTTCTTTTTCTAATACCGATAAATCGCTTATTTCATATAGGCGAGGAGCAAAGAAAAAGTTACCAGTATTACCCATGTCAGGTAAAGCGCACTGGTAATGTAATGTTGATTTATCTTTTAAAAACTCAACATGCGCATTCAAAGCCGTTAAGGCTTTGTTATCAATAACTGGGCCAACATCAGTACTTAAAAATGCAGGGTCGCCAACATGTAATTCGGCCATCGCACCTTTGAGCATATCGATTATTGTATCGGCAACATCTTCTTGTATAAATAACACTCTTAATGCTGAACAACGTTGACCTGCACTTTGAAAGCCAGACATTACCACATCATCAACGACTTGTTCCGGTAGGGCAGTTGAGTCAACGATCATACAATTTTGACCACCAGTTTCGGCAATCAATGGCACTTGTTCGCCTTGACGCTCGGCCAGTTTTTGTGAAATCCAGGTACCTGTTTCGGTAGATCCGGTAAACATAATCGCTTGAATACGCTCATCTGGAACAATGTGAGCACCTACTTCGCTACCACGCGCAATAACCGGGACGACAACGCCTTCAGGCAGGCCACATTCAGTCATTAATTCAATGGTGCGCAGGGCAATTAGGCTGGTTTGTTCTGCCGGTTTAGCAACAACCGTATTACCGGTAACTATGGCCGCAGCAACTTGTCCTAAGAATATCGCTAATGGGAAATTCCATGGGCTAATACAAAGTACTACACCACGAGACTGTAAGCTTGAATCGCTCATTAATTCTTGCGCACGAGCCGCATAGTAGCGACAAAAGTCAACAGCTTCACGAACTTCAGCAACACCATCTGCTGGAATTTTACCGGCTTCTTTAATACAAAGGGCAATCAGTTCATCTTGGTTTGCTTCAAGTGCATCTGCCGTTTTTAATAATAGTTCGGCACGATCAACAACATCCGTTTTGCTCCACTGTGCAAATGCTGAATGAGCGCTTGCCAAAATATTTTGCATGGCGTCGCTATCGGCATGTTTTAAATAACCAATAACTTCATTGTGGTTTGCTGGATTGATCACCGCTTCACCATCTGCAATTTCTGGTGAGGCAATGGCTTTTTCAAACCAGGCATTTAAGTTGTCACGCAAGGGAGTAATTGCATCGATTGTGGTTAAATCGACACCTTTAGAGTTTGCTCGCTCCTTACCAAATATTTCAATGGACTGGGGAATGTTTGGGTTGTATTTATTCTGCCAGCTTTGCACTAACTCAACAGGATCGGTAAGTAATGATTCAACCGGAATAGTCTCATCGACAATATTGTTCACAAATGAGCTATTGGCGCCATTTTCAAGTAAACGACGTACTAAGTAGGCCAATAAGTCTTCGTGTTTACCTACCGGTGCATAAACTCGACAAGGGACACTATCATTGGTTACAACTTGGTCGTAAAGTGATTCACCCATACCGTGTAGGCGTTGAAATTCAAAACCTTGGTAATCGTCAGTCATCTCTAAAATAGTCGCTACTGTGTAAGCATTATGAGTAGCAAACTGTGGATAAATACTGTCTCGGTAACTTAATAATTTTTTCGCACAAGCTTGATATGAAACATCGGTTGAAGGCTTTCTACTAAATACAGGGAAATCGTTGTAACCTTCTACTTGGCTAATTTTTATTTCAGCATCCCAATAAGCACCTTTAACGAGTCGCACCATCATTTGGCGACCGGCTTTTAACGTTTGCTCGCGCACCCACTCAACAACGTATAATGCACGTTTTTGATATGCTTGTAAGGCAATACCAAAACCATCCCAACCGGCTAAATCTTGGTCTGAGAATACTGCAGCAATTACATCCAAAGAAATGTCTAAACGATCGGCTTCTTCGGCATCAACAGTAAAACCTATGTCATAGCTTTTAGCCGCTAAGGCTAACTGTTTTAATCGAGGGACTAATTCGCTCATAACCCGTTCGCGATGGGTAAATTCATAACGTGGATGAATAGCAGATAATTTAATGGAAATGCCCTGGCTTTGCTGTGGACCTTTGCCTTTTGCGGCTTTACCAATACTCTCAATCGCTTTTACATAGCTGTCAAAGTAGCGGTCTGCATCTTTCATGGTGCGAGCGCCTTCACCTAACATATCGTAAGAATAGGTATAGCCCTTGGCTTCAGTTTGCACTGCCCGAGAAATCGCTGAGTCTATGTCATGACCCATAACAAATTGCGTCCCCATAACTTTCATTGCATAGCGTACGGCTTTGCGAATTACCGGCTCACCTAATCGGCCAATGGTTTTCTTTAGTAGGCCAAATTGCTGTCTTTTGTTTTCGTCGGTGTAATTAACTAATTTACCAGTGAATAGTAATCCCCACGATGATGCGTTAACAAAAATCGAATCACTATTACCTAAATGTGAACTCCAGTCGCCTTCGGCTAACTTGTCACGAATTAAGTTATCGGTAGTTAATTTATCAGGAACACGCAGTAATGCTTCAGCTAAACACATTAACACCACGCCTTCCTCACTTGATAGAGAGAATTCGTTAAGTAAGGCGTCAACACCGCCTTTACCGGATTGATCTTTTCTGATTTTTACCACTAATTGGCGGGCACGTTCCCAAGCTTTTGAACGGGCATTAGCACCAATTTCAGCTAAAGGTAATAAGTTGTTTAATACATCATTTTCGTCAGCTCGGTAGTGATCACGAATTTGTTGACGAATTGGATCATCGGTAATTAAATTTCCGTTAAAAAGCATATGTAGTACTCGATATAGTCATGTTGGTTTACGAATCTGGTTTACAAATTAAGTTTTGGTTCTAAAAGCATAGAGTCTTTTGCAAAATATGCGCATTTGTTTGCTACTTTTGTTAACTGTCTGTAGCCGATAATTTACAAAGTTGTTTGCTGTTTTTAGCAAGAGTATCTCTAAATTCGATTTGCGAAGTTTAATAAAATAATGACAGTATGTGCTAATGTAATTGCGAATTTTTCAGTGTAATATATGGTTATGTAATTATTTTACACTATAAAATACTATGAATGACAAAAGTAGAACTCTCGATAGAATTGATTTAACCATACTTGAGACCTTGCAAAGCCAAGGGCGAATTTCTAATGTGGAACTGGCTAAAATCGTAAATTTAAGTCCAAGTCCCTGTTTAGACCGAGTTAAACGCTTAGAATCGGAAGGCTTTATTAAACGCTACGGCGCTGTGCTTGATGCTAAAAAGCTTAATATTGCCATGGCGGCTTTTATTCAAGTGACGTTAGACAGGACGACTGCCGGCGTATTTAACGAATTTCGCGATAAAGTTGTTACCATTAAAGAAGTCGCCGAGTGCCATATGATTGCGGGTGGCTTTGATTATCTGTTAAAAATAAGAATTAAAGACATGGATAACTATCGACAAGTGCTCGGCTATATTGTTGAATTGCCTGGTGTATCGCAAACGCACACTTATATGATCATTGATAATGTCTTAGAAGATTTGGGTCTGCCACTTCTAAACCGGTAAGCTTTTTTTGAAATGTTTATTTTTTTTAGCAACTTATTAAAAAATAACAATAATATACTGTTATTTTTAAATTTTATGCCATAATAAAATTGAATGTTTTTTATTCGGAAATTAATTATTAAAGCCTATCGGGGAAAATAAAATGAACAGAAAAATTATTAATATTGCCGGCGTTGTATTAGCACTAGCCTTAACCGGTTGTGCAACAAATGCCGATTTAGAAAAAAGCAATTCTGATCTAACCAGTAAGATTAATAGCTTATCAAATAAAATTGATGACTTATCTAATCAACACAGTTCGCTTAAATCAGAACATGCAGCATTGGCTGCAAGTGCTCAAGAAGCGAAAGATATGGCCGCTGCAGCCTCTGCTGAAGCAATGAAAGCCAATGAACGTATCGATAACGTAGTAAGCTCATATAAAAAATAGCTTACACTAATACTGTTAAAGTAAAAACCGAGCATTGCTTGGGCTGATACGTGATTAGGGACTTAAATGTCCCTTTTTTGTGTGCCAACTATAGTCACTCACTTCCTTGTTAAAAAACACCGTCTTTCCGTCGTGCTTTTGGACGGGATCTTCTCCAGTTTCAAGGTGACTGTGAACGGCAATTCTGTGTCAACTATAGTCACTCACTTACTTGTTAAAATACACCGTCCATCTGTTTAACGCTTTGCTTGCGGTTATTCAATTTCTACTGGTATGCCATGCGGGTTGGCAATGAGTTGCTCAATTAACGCTAAATCTTCTGGCTCATTACCAATAAAGCGCTTTATGCCAGAAGACAAAGGATACAAACTTGGTGTTTCATCTGCCGTTACCGTTAATGGCGCATGTACTTCAATTACCCGGCGATTAGGTGGTTCGTAGGTCATTTTTATCGGATGATCAACTATCTTTACCTTAGTGCCTGAATTGGCTCGTTGAAAAAGCCATTCAATATCTTCTGGGTTCATCCTAATGCAGCCTGAACTGGCTCGCATGCCAATTCCAAAACGTTGATTGGTGCCATGAATTAAGTATTCGCTTTGACCAATACGCATCGCAAAATCGCCCAACGGATTGTCGGGACCGGCTTTGACCATACGCGGTAATTCGACGCCATGAGTTGCAAAATGCTCTTTGCGTTTGGAGGTTGTCGGATACCAATTGGGGTTTGTGCGTTTTTCGGTAATTTTACTAAGCAGCTTAGGTGTGGCTTTGCCTAATTTACCAATACCGACCGGGAATACATTGACGGTTTTTTTCGCTTTATCAAAATAGTACAAGCGCAACTCTGCTAAATTAATAACAATGCCTTCGTGTTTACCAAATGGTAGGATTAATTTGGTGGGAATCGTTAATTGTGTTCCGACATCAGGTAATAATGGGTCTATGCCAGGGTTGGCAGCCATTAATGCCAAAAAGCCAACATTATATTGTTGGGCTAATTGTTGAAAATGTTCACCTTTGGCGACGGTATGGTAGCTGATCTCGCCAATGATCCGACTATTATTGCTCGGTAATTTATATTCAATCGCAGACACCTTGTACGCTATAGACAGCAGACAAGAGATACATATAATTGAAGAGAATAATTTATTCACTTTGGTTTGGCCGAAAAATTAAAAAACATGCTGAAATAAGTTTACTCTGCTGTACCATTGATTACCAGTAGCTAATTCAATGACCCCAAGGAAAACGTCGTGTTTGATTTACCCAGAAGAAATTTAAAAGCACAAGTATCGAGTATCGAATGGCAAACCCGTGTGGATTTAGCTGCTTGTTATCGTTTGGTTGCCCATTTGGGTTGGGACGATTTAATTTATACTCACGTTTCTGCGCGTATTCCTGAGACCGAATATTTTTTGATTAATGCCTTCGGCGTAGCTTTCGATGAAGTCAGTGCATCCAATTTAGTTAAAATCGACATTGATGGTAATATCCTCGATGGTGGTGAATTTGCCATTAATCCCGCCGGATTCACTATCCACAGTGCCATTCATCAATGTCGCCATGATGCGGGCTGTGTGCTGCATTTACATACCAAGCCAACCATTGCCGTTGCCTCGCAACAGCAAGGCTTATTACCCCTTAGCCAATATTCGATGTTTTCATTGGCATCACTGAGTTACCACGAATACGAAGGTCTGGCGGTTAACCCTGACGAGAAACAACGTCTGCAACAAAATTTAGGCAATAATAATCATTTATTGCTGAGAAACCATGGTGGTTTAACGCTAGGCGCCACTATTGGCGATGCTTTTATGCGTATGTATGACTTAAACCGGGCCTGTGAAATTCAACTAATGTTACAAGCTAGCGGGCAAGCAACTGTAAGCATTGCTCAGCCGATTATCGACAATATTATTGCTCAAGCTAAAATTGTGCATACCGGCAGTACCGGCGGACAAAAATCTTGGCCAGCGATGATGCGAAAAATGTATCGACTTGACCCAAGTTTTGCCGAATAGCAGTAATATCAAACAGGTAAGCAATTAACCGGACAAGCGAACCAATAAATAAACAATCAATAATAAACCGATAAATAAATTACTGGCTTAATGAAACTAACCAAAATGGAACTACAATGAAAATCACCTACGTTGAAATTTTCGATATCGAATGCCCTAAACGCCCGTCTTGGAATCCGGTGTTTGTGCGTATTCATACCGATGCTGGCATTTGTGGGGTAGGTGAAGCAGGTCTTGCTTATGATTGGGGGCATAGCGCCGCGGCTGCGATGCTTAAAGAAATTAGCGAAGCGGTGTTGATTGGCTTTAACCCATTTAATACCGAACTATTGTGGTCGCGCATGCTCAGAGAGAGTTTTTGGGGCTTAGGTGGCGGACCGGTACTTTATTCGGCGATGAGTGCTATCGATACCGCTCTTTGGGATATAAAAGGCAAAGCCTTAGGGGTGCCAGTTTATCAATTGCTCGGTGGTAAAGTGAATGGCGAATTACGAACTTATGCTAGCCAATTGCAATTCGATTGGGACAAAGAATGTAAAAAACTTATTCAACCACAAGAATATGCCGAAGCGGCTTTAAAAGCGGTCGCTGAAGGTTATGATGCGGTAAAAGTCGATCCAATTGTTTATAATCACGACGGCAGTTCTTCTTATGACAGAACCAAGCTGTTCACCAATAAGCAAATGCGTTTATTTGGCGATCGTTTACGTGCTATTCGCACCGCAGTTGGTGATGATGTCGATATTATTTTTGAGTCACATTCGTTAATGGGGGCGGCATCGGCAATTCAAATGGGCAAAATTGTCGAAGAAGTTAACTGCATGATGTATGAAGAGCCGGTAAATTATTTAAATTCGGCGGTACATAAAAAAGTCGCAGACAATGTAAATGTGCCCATCGCCGGTGGCGAACGTTTATATCATCGCTGGGATGTTCGTCCATATTTTGAAGATCAAAGTATTGATGTGCTGCAACCTGACGTTGGCTTATGTGGTGGTTTTACTGAAGCTAAAAAAGTATGTGATTATGCCGATGTCTATGATATTCGCATTCAAGCCCATGTTTGTGGTGGCCCAGTAGCGACTGCAGCTTCACTGCATTTAGAAACCGCGATCCCAAATTTTTTAATTCATGAGCATCATACCTATGCAATTAAAGATTGGAATAGGGAATTATGTTTACAAGACCCGCAGCCTAAAAATGGTATTTTTAAAGTATCTGAAACGCCAGGTATTGGTATTGATTTAAACGATGAAATAGTTAAAAGGTCGCCGAACGTGACGGTTAATGCGTTGAAATAGATTGATTTTATGGGGTTAGTTTAAAACTTGTAAATTCGCTGCGCATTTTTTTGACAAAGCTGACTCAGTTCATCTTTATTATAGCGTGGCAATTCAAGATATTGTTGCCAAGCGTTTAAATAACTTTGCTTAAATAAACACAACGGGAAATTGCTGGCCAGCATAACCCGTTTCAAACCAAAAATATCCACACATTGTTCAATAATATCTGCTTGCCAAGCTAGGCGGTAATGGCGATTTAGCATTTCAAAACCAGAGCACTTAATACTACATCTTGGGTACTTACTCAGGGTGGTTAAACCGCTCAGCCAATCTTGGCAGATGCTATCTTGTGCAGTTGGCTGTTTAGCTTCAGGGGGCCAGCCGGCATGATCAATAATGATGTCTAAATCAATTGTTTTATCAAGAATTTTGGCTAATGCGCTAACCGCAGCAATGTTCGCCAATGGCATTTGCAAATCAAAACTTAATTGCTGTTTCGCTAACGTTTCCAGATTGCATGCTGCGTTTGCCGACGTTAAAACCTGGAGGGCGTTTTCATCTAAAATATAACGGATACCAACGACACTCGGGTAGATGGTTAAACGTTGCAGTTGTTGTTTAAATTGATGATTACTTAACGTTAAGTCAAGCGCTGCGACACTGCGAAAAGGCAGACTACAATGCGATTGTAGCCAAGCAATTTCACGCCAGGGCTGGCAATTATCAAAGCCTGCTTCAATATGAACAAAACCCACTAGTTTGCAATCAGAATCAAGTTGCAGGTGTTGCTCATTTAGATTGCGATAAATTTCGGCTTTATCGGGCCAGAAAGGCGGATTCTCAGGTTTTAACCAATGATAATCACCTTGCTGCAAATTAAAAAAATGTAGGTGTGGGTCAATAATATTCATTTATTGCGCCGTATAACCGCCATCAATTACCGGTAAACTACCAGTGATAAAGCTGGCTTTGTCACTGGCTAAGAATAATGCATATTCAGCCACCTCTTCCGGTTGACCTAATCGCCCCAGTGGTTGTAATAATGCTTCTTGTTGATGCACTTGCTGTTTATTAGCACCGCTGCTGGCACAGTATTTATCAATGGCTTGATGATAAAGTGCAGTTTCTATTGTGCCAGGACAAATGGCATTGGCGCGAATATTAAATTTGGCATAATCAAGAGCCGTTGTTTTAGCCATTGAAGCCAACGCATGTTTAGAAAGGTTATAAGCGAAAGAGTTGGTCTTCGCGATGATGGCTTGATCGGAAGCAATATAAATAATACAGCCAGAGTTTTGTTGTTGCATTGTCGCTAAAACACTTTGCGTACAGGCGTAAGCGCCTTTGACATTAATCGCGAATACCTTGTCTAACAAGCTTTCATCGGTCGCTTCTATATTGGCAGATACATGAATGCCAGCATTAGAAATTAACACATCGACTCGAGAGCAAGTGTTAATTATTTCGCTAATCGCTAGGCGAACCTGGTCGACATTTGCAATATCACAGTCAATAAACTCACCTAAAGGCGATGCGTGTAAATCGAGATTAAATACTCGGTAACCTGCGGCGATAAATTTGCCGACAATGGCATAACCAATACCCGAAGAGCCGCCAGTGACAATACATACTTTATTCATAGGAATTCACTTTATTCGTTAAGTTTTTGCTAAAGCAAAATGTTGTTTATTAAAAATACTGCCATCTGGGGTATAGCTTTGTTCATAAAAATCAGTACTGCCAGAGTGATGTTTGAGCAATACCGAGGTTGACCTAGTACCATAGTCAGCCGATTTGATAAAAATAGCAGACAGTTTTCTTTCCCAATCTAAGCCGACGCCAGTTTCCGGCAATAATTCATCAGGAGCCTGACTGGGATCTTGCATTATCGCAAATAAATGTTCGGCACTTAGTGGTTGTTGCTCAGCAATTAATTGTTCTAATAGTTGCTCACCATAGGCCATTTTAGGCCAGACATCATCTAAAGCGCCGTTACAAATGGCATGAAAACCGGCAGCTAATTCTACTTGGGTTTTTGTAATACTATTAAAACAAACTAAGCGATTATTATCGCTATAAATTAGATTAAATGGGTTGTAGTCTTGGCAATGTGCTAATAACCATTGCTCATTAATGGTTTGCTTTTGCTGCAATGCTAAGCTCACTAATTCACCCCGAGACTTAGCATTAGGGTTGTTGTAATGCCTATCGCGGATGTTGGTTAACGCCGCAAAATCACCTTGTTGATTTATGCCCAACCAAGTCCCACCGGCTTGTAAATCTTGACCCGCTAGCATATGGGCGTGATCTGGCCAAAAGTAGGCCGACTTGGTGGGTCGAACATGAAATTCATCACGGTTTGCGGCAATAACCAATGGATGGTCTTGGTGTTGATCGATGGCAATAAATAAAATACACATATTATAAAGAACTTTTTGGCCGTACGGCGACATTGGCAAAGATAAGCCCAGCCACTAACGACATGAAAATTAAAAACGTTTGTGAACCTAGTTGATCCGCTTGCACAATTTGATTGCCGGTTACTAAGGAATTTAAGCCCATATATACTTTTGAGCCGGGAACAAGAACAACCAAGCCCTGTAACATTACAACGGTTGCTGGAGCTTTTAAGAATCGGGCAAATAGGTTTGAATAGATGCCAATGGCAAATGCCCCGGCAAATGCGCCAAGAGCGACGCCAACATAAGCGGCAGCCCATACACTGGTAGCATGAGCAATAAAACCTGACAGGATCCCCCATAGGGCATGTCGAGGTCGAGCCTTGAAAATAACAACCAAGGACAGCGATAATATGAACACCGCTAGCCAAGACGTCCACACCGGCACCATGGTGGTTTCGACTATATCAACCTGGCCCCAAAATAAGCCGCCAACTGTCATGCCTAAAATCGCCCCAAAATAAAGCTTAAATAAGGTCATAATCGAATCCATTATTTTCGCGGTACCTGAAATCAAATTACGTTCAGCAATTTCACTCAAGCCGGTGGTTAGCGATAAGCCAGGGATAAAGACAATGATGCTCGATAAAATAACCAAAGGCACATTGATGGTTGGATCGATTAAGGTAATGGCACTGGCGCAAAGCGCGGCAACAATTGACGATAAAGGTTCTAGCATATTAGAGATGCCAGATGATCGCTCTGACAAATGCACCAGCACATAAACTAATAAGCCGATAGTGGTAGACCAAAACACATCATTCCAAGACGTTTGCATAAGTAAAGCAAAAGCCCCTGTTGAAGCACCAAACGCTAGAAAAGTAAGAATTGCTGGATAAGGTGGTGGCCTTTTTGATATATCAACTAACCGCTCGATAGCTTCACTTAAGGTACGTTCGCCTGAGCCTAATTCATCAACTAACTCATTGGTACGAGACAAGGCCCCCAAATCAATACCACCAGGGGTGACTCGAATGATAAAGTTATAATCTTTCTGATCTTCATGGTTATAGAGTATAAATGTTAATGACGTTGGCGTAATAACATACGAAGCCGGTATATCCAGCAATTTAGCAACGTTAATTAAATGATTTTCAAGACGATAGGCGGTAGCACCAAAGCGGTGTAATAATTTACCTAAGGTCATAATAAAGTGCCGCTTTTGGGTAAACTGGTCTGGTTTCACTGCTGACGTTCCTGAGTAATTGCTGATGATAACTGATCATCTAATTAATGTAATTGGTATAATTTGTATAACTATAACTATAACTATGTGGTTAATTTTACTCTTTTTTTTTAAAGAGGGTTAACTTTCTCTCATAAAAAACGGGATTAATAACCAATATTAATCCCGCCCTGATAATTATTAGACTTGGTATTATTGATTTAGCATCATTTTACGAATAATAGGTACTGGCGAACTGCCATAACTTAAAAACTTATTATGAAATTCGGTTAAATTGAAATCATCACCTTGCTTTTCTTTCAGTTCTTCACGCAGGGCGTATATTTCTGAATAACCGGTAAAGTAACTGGTTAATTGCACTTGTGACAAGGTTGCCCGACGCCATTTACCACGTGCTTCAGTTTCTTCTTGAAAGGCTTCGTTCATCATTAAATCAAGGGCTTGTTGTTCACTTAAGCCGGTTACTTGAATCGAGTAATCAATAATCGAATTCATAATTACCCGTAAATTCCACTTGTAGTACATTAGCCAAAGTTCAGGCTCAAAATCGCCATAACCTTGTTCAAGCATCATTCGTTCGGTATACACTGCCCAGCCTTCAACCATGGCACCATTACCAAAAATAGATTTAACTAATGATTTAGATTTATTGGAATGTACCAATTGAGTGTAATGACCAGGCACCGCTTCATGAATATTGAGTATTTGCAGTAACCAGTGATTGTATTCGCGTAAATAGCTCTCCGCCTGTTCATCATCAAAGGCATCTAACGGCGTTACATTGTAATAGGTATTCGCCTCGGCGTCGTATGGACCCGGAGCATTAATTGACGCGCCAGCAAAGCCGCGTTGGTACTCAGGTGTTTCTCTGACGACTAAAGGCTTGTCAGCATCCATTTCGACTAAATTGTTATCCAGTACAAATTTTTCTAACGCTGGAATTTGATCACGGATACTGTCGACAAATTTATCGCGTTCTACATGTTTAACCGAAATGTGGTCAATTAATTGCTTTATTGCCACTAATTTATCACTTGGCATGGCCGTGTCTTTAAAATAACTCGGCCAAAGTTTATCGGCGATTTTGACCATTTCGCTATGCACTCGAGTTTTTTCTTTTTGGGCTTTTTCAAATAGCTGCTTAGCCGTCAAACTTGAATAGATATCTAATGCGAATTTTTTCTCATAAAGCGCTTCGCCAATACGAAAATCTTTAGCATTACCATCGGCTTTTAATTGCTCTAAACGCTGCTCTAACCAATTAACGTAACCATTAATTGCTGCGCTAGTCTGCTCTAATCGCAGGGTGAAATCAGCTTTTTCTTGCTCAGTTAGTAATGACTCACTTAGTGCTGATGCTATGGCTCCAGTAAATAATCCAGCAGCGCCTTTGTTTTGTTGAATGGCTAACTCAGTA
>CALJHL010000059.1 GCA_938075435.1 uncultured Thalassotalea sp.
TCAATTAAAAAAGAAGTTCTGACTACTCCCATATTTTCCCGGCCCATAAATTTCTTTAGTTGCCATACGTTGTACGCCTCACAGACACTGTGATCTTCGTCAGCTAATAGGGTAAAGTTTAGGTCTTGCTTATTGGTGAAATTAGTTAACTTTTTCGGTGTGTCGGGGCTTATTCCTAACACGACTACATTAAGCGCGGCTAATTCAGCTTTGCTATCTCTTAACGCGCAAGCTTGTACGGTACAGCCAGGAGTAGAAGCTCTTGGGTAAAAATAAACTAACACCTTTTTACCTTTAAAATCACTTAAGGAAATACTCGAGCTCATTTGATCAAGTAACGTAAAATTCGGTGCTGGTTTGCCTATTTCTAACATAAAAGGGGATCCTTGCTGTAAATAATTGCAATCAATAACTTATTTGCATTGATTTTGTTGAGCTTAAAGTAATGCGAAATTAGCATTAATGTATTGGCTAGGCTAGCACAATTGAAGCTTTCAAATAATTTTGCTTAAAAGTAGCAATCTTTTCAAGGTATAACTTGTGTTTATAAAGTCATCCAAGTACCATAAACCGCAATATTTTAAGATAAAATTGTGCTGATTTTATTGGTATAAAGCCCGATGCTACGGGAACTTATTGTCCTTTACACCATCAAAAACTCAGCAAATAACAATAAAGGTTAAGTTTTAATTGAATTAATAGCATAATCCAATTATTCAAAACCTATAAATAACTAATTACGAGCTAAGGTATCCGCCAAAATCTAGGGTACCCGCTATTTCCACCAGGAGTTTTAATGTATCGCCGTATTTTCCACATTTCATTATTAAGTTTATCTATTGCGGCTTGTAGTTCTCTTGAAACACGCCAACAAGCCAAAGGTAATTTTGATTACACCGCTGAACCAACCCCATCAGAACTGAAAGTTCCTGAAAACTTGCATGCACCAGTTGCCAAAAATGACTATTTAATTCCAAATGATGCAGATAAATCTGGGCCAATAGGGGGCGACGTTGATATTCGTGCACCCGCATTAGTTTTACCTTTAGCAGCAGGTAGCCGAATTGATGACTATGATAAGTCGGCGGCAGTTTGGTTTGATAAAGTAGATGATGACCGCGATTTAAATGAATTAGTCATTAAAGCTATTACCGATTTTTTAAAGTCTCAAGATGTTGGCTTTAGTTCAACTGATGTTGAAAATTACGTTTGGGAGTCTGATTGGCTTCATAAAGAAATTGAAAGCGGTATCTGGTTTTGGGAAAGTGTCGATTTAACTGAAAGTTGGCGCTATCGTTTTAGTTTAATCACTAAAACCCATGGTCGCAGCGTTGGTTTAAACGTTGAGCTTATCGAGTATATGAAAACCTCTGATAAAGGTGCCACCAAAACCATCGATCCTATCGAGAAGCAACGGGTGGAAATGACAATGTTAAACTCGATTACTTCGCAACTTGATTATCAATATCGTTTAAATAACCGTGATGATAGAATCGCCCGTGCTAATATGAAAATTGTGACTTTGGGACAATCCACAGATACAAATCCAGCGCTGATAATTGATTACCCAATTGCTGAATTATGGGATTATTTGCCAGGTTTCTTTAATAAATATAATTTCACTGTAACCGATATTAATGAAGATAAGTTTATCTATTTTGTTGATTACACTCGAATTGATGCAAGCCTCTGGGAAAAAATGTGGGGCGATGACGTACCTGTAATTGAATTTGCAGATGGACCTTATGAATTTCATTTGCAAAGCATAGGCAAGCAGACGTCAGTAGTCATTTATAATGATGATAAAGAGGTGATTTCAGAAAAAATCCTTACGGAAAATTTCGAAATACTAGAGCCGGCTTTATCTTTTAGAAACTAGTATAATTGTTATCATCAATAGTTAAAAAACCTGCTAATTAGTGGGTTGATATACGAAGAGGGGTCTGAATATTTAGATCCCTTTTTTATTTCCATACTTATTTAAACTGTCTTCCTAAAAATAAGTAGCTAAGGTAATTTCGATATACAATGCTAAACGAAGCAGGTTCTAGGAAATACGCATACTTGAGCAGGTTGCACTATTGATACGATCGCTTGAACCTCTTATTTTTATTAAATAAAACTTACCGGTTAACTGACTAACACAGCTTCATTTACTTCTGTAAATGAAGCTGTTTTTTTTGTAGTAGATCAAATATTTATTTACTAAGTTGGTATACAATCACTTATATACTTGCACTTATTTAAATCTAGCGTCGGGAATAACAAATACCATGAGATGGACTTACTTTATTGTACTGCAATTGATCCTTGTTTTAGTGGTAGCGGGGCTTGTCTATAAACATCAGGACAAGGCAACTATTATTAAAATACCGCCAAAAGAGCTAGCCCAGTGGTACAAGCCGGAAAACAAGCGTCAGGTGTGGTTGCACAATATGTTTAAGCTGCGCCGAGAAATGCAGGCGGTACAATTTTATGCCGACAACAAAGACCATAAAAGCCTAAAAAAGTGGGCTGTACTATTAAATGAACATTACCTTAAAATCGGTGAAATGGTACCTAACTGGAACAAAAAATTAGATTTAGCGATACTTTCAGACATACAAACTAGTGTCGTTAATCAAGACTATACGGGGGTATTAACTGCGGCCAATACTTTGCAAAAAAACTGTGATTCTTGCCACATTGACTATCAGGCGATTACCGCACTGACCTATCGAACAGCGGATTTTTCCAAAGTAGAAACTAAGCCCTCGGTGCCATTTAACTCACACATGCAAACATTGAGTGAACAAGTAAACATGATTAAGATAGCATCTGAAGATGGCATGCCTAATCTAGCCATTTCTTCTTTAACCGATCTTAAACAGGGCATGAACGAACTCGGCGAGGTATGTAGCAATTGCCATAAAAAGGATAGAAAATTCTACCCGAGTGAATCGATGAACAAAACGTTATTAAGTCTTGAGCAGAATTTGAAAACCGGAACCATCAAAGAGCAAGGAATGGATCTCGGCACACTAGCCGTAGAGGCCTGTGCCCGGTGTCACGGTACCCACAGGCTGACATTTGGTGCTAAGACTTTATTGTCAAAAGAACCTAGCTTGGCTGAGTTGCTGAAGCATTAACCTTACAATAGTTCAGGGTAAATTTATGTATGAAGCTTAGCGTTAATTATTTATAAAATTAGTAGAGAAAACTCCGTGATCCGAGCTAAGCAATGTCGCGGGGTAGTTCACAATATTACCGTGAATACTATTAAACAAAATAGAAAGGGTTATTTGCCCATCCAGAAGTAGGTAAGCTAATGGCGCAGTTGTAGCGTTCAGAGGTTTAACGTAATGTAACCAAAGCCCAAAGGGGTGCTGTGAGCGATTTTCAGTCATTGATATTTAAGGAAAGTAGAATAATGAACACTAACCATTCCAAAACTAAGTTCTCACTTTATTGGTCATTAAATTTATCCAAAAGCCTTTTATTAATGATTGCTTTTGCTGAAGGTATTAAAATTTTATTGAATCCAGGTACAGACCCAATAAACGTAATTATGTGGCGATTTGGTGAAATAGCAATTGTAGTTGTACCGTTAATTTTTTCTGCTTGTTTTGTATATGCATTAATAAATTACGAAAACTTGGTTGCTAAAGCACGAAAATCAAAAACCAACTCCGAACGACAAGAATGAGCGAATTGCAGACCTACACTTTCTCCGAAAAATAACGCCGTCTTCCCACCGTGCTTTTGGGTGGGATCTCCTAACGCAAACTGTGACTAAAACAGAATTAAAGGAGCTCTTTATATAAGTCATTCCATTGGGAGTTTG
>CALJHL010000060.1 GCA_938075435.1 uncultured Thalassotalea sp.
CTCTGAAATCAATGCCTATGCATTTTTCGGTGGCCATGTAGGCGTGCATTCAGGGTTAATCACTCTGGCGGATAGTGAAAGTGAATTAGCATCGGTCATAGCACACGAAATATCACACGTTACGCAACGTCATTTAGCTCGTAAAATGGAAGAACAAAGCCGCAACGCACCATTATCGATTGCCGGTATGATAGGTGGTGTTTTATTGGCTTTGGTAAACCCTGAAGCCGGATTCGCAGCATTGAGCCTATCGATGGCAGCAGGTCAGCAAGCAGGGATTAATTACACTCGTTCTAATGAAAAAGAAGCCGATAGGGTCGGAATGAGAGTATTGGTTGATAGTGGTTTTGATCCTAACGGTGCCCCAGAATTTTTCAGAAAAATGGGTGAAAAATATCGCTACAGCTCTAAGCCTCCGGCAATGCTTATGACTCACCCTTTACCTGAATCTAGGGTTGCCGATTCTCGCAATAGAGCGTTAATGTATCCGCAGCCATTATTACCTGCCAGTTTAAATTTCGAACTTGCTAAAGCTCGTTTACAAGCCCGCTATGAAGGTAATAATGCCGATAATATCGTGAATTTTAAAAAACAGATAAGCAACAATGATTTTAAATTACGAGCCGCGGCAGATTATGGTTTAGCCATTGCTTATCTTGAAAATAAACAATATGCTTTTGCCGAACAAATATTAATGGATTTATTAGCAACCGATCAACAAAACCTATTTTATGTTGATGCCTTAACTGATGTTTATATTGGCCAAAAAAATTATACGGCTGGCTTACAAATGCTTAAAGAACTTAACCAGTTGATGCCAAATAACCAAGTAGTTTCGCTAAATTACGCCAATATTGCGTTTAGTGCCAAACAGTACAAATTAGCAGAGACGTTAATACAAGACTTTCTTATTTTAAATAACGATAATTTTATCGCTTATGATCTATTAACTGAAGTATTTAAAAAACAACAGAAGTTGGCGAAAATGCACGAATCAAAAGCAGAGGTATTTGCCTTGATGGGGATTTATCCTAAAGCCATTGATGAGTTACATATGGCGTATAATAAAGCCGATGAGAAATCATTGATGCAAAAACGTATTAAAGCCAGAATATTGCAATTTCAAGAACGAGAAAATCAATTAAAACGGCTTTAGACCGACTACATTAAGGGGCAATTTAAATTGCCTCAATGCCATTAAAAACTAGACATTAAAAGAGTATGACATGACCAAACTTAGCATTTACCATAACCCGCGGTGTTCAAAAAGCCGACAAACACTTCAGCTAATTAATGATGCCGGCGTTGATGTCGACGTTATTGAGTATTTAAAAACACCGCCAACTGCGGACACCATAAACAACTTTCTTGATTTACTTAGTTTGCAGCCAAGAGAGTTAATGCGTACTAAAGAAGCTGAATATAAAGAGCTCAACTTAGCCAACAGTCAACTCAGTAATGATGACTTAATAGCTGCTATTGTTAACACGCCAAAATTACTCGAAAGACCAATCGTGGTATCGAATGGGAAAGCTTGTATTGGCCGTCCTCCTGAAAATGTTCTAGCCCTGTTGTAATTAGCGAGAATAATAGTAATGAGTACACAAACAATTGCCACTGATAATTTACGAAAAATAGCCTTATTTGGTTATTTTGGTTTGCTAATTTTTATGCCCTTGTGGTTGCTGGTGTTGGCGCCGAGCGCAGCACTTTCGCCCACTCTAACCATAGTAATGTTTATCTTACCTTTATTGTTTCCAATGAAAGGGCTTGTGCAAGGTAATCCTTATACTTTTGCTTGGGCTAACTTTATTGTGTTAATCTACTTCTTACACAGCTTAACAACGCTTTGGGTGGGTGACGGCGAGCGCATTTATGCCGCAATAGAACTTTTTTTGGCTACAACCATGTTTTTTGCTGGTGCTTATTATAGTAAATATCGAGGTCAAGAAATGGGCCTAAAGATAAAAAAATTAAAACAAGAGCTTGAAGAAGAAAGACAAAATCATCAGCCTTAATATTTATGGGTTGATAATTTTGTCTAATAAAAGCCTCACCCCATAACCATGAATTACAGCATAAAATTGTGCAAAGGAGAAAATATGAAGTATATCTCAGTGTTGCTTGCCACCTTAGTTTTAACTGCTTGTGGCGGTGGTTCTAGCTCAACCGATTCGAATAATCCAGGAGAGCCGGTTAGTACCGAAAACATCGTCATAAACGATACCAATATAACATCAGGGCAAAGTGTTGAATTAATTCTTAAAAATACCTCTGGTGCGGTTTCCTCAATTTTATGGCAGCAGCTTTCCGGAGCCAGCGTTGAATTACTGAGTAGCAATTCTAAAGTCATTGCTTTTACAGTCCCTTCTGCAGGCGATTACGATTTCGAAGTACAGTATATGCTCGATGGCATTAGCAAGGTTGAAACGGTCAGTTTTAGTGCCGAATCAGGGGACCCAGCTTTAATTGCTCGCTTAGGTCATAGCACTATCGAAGGCAATGGCGTATCGCTTAGAGCATTTTACCAAAACAATGTAGAGCAAAGCTCTATTACTTGGAAGCAGTTAACTGGTCCCAATGTTACTTTTGACAGCGACAACATTAGCAAAGAATTGCTAATTTTTGCCGCTCCATTAGTTAACAGTGACGTCATCATTACCATTCAAGTTAGTGGGGTTGATTTATCTGGTAATACCTTAACCGATACGGTTTCAATCTTAGTTGAAAATGCCCCTGCCATAGCTTCTGGGGCATACTTTGATGATGATGTCTTGGCTAAGGTTTACCCATACAATCGAAATTCACCTTATAAAGATGATCTAGTGAATTGCGTTTATTCAAATCAATTGACAAGTTCTTGTAAATTATCAGCTCTGCCGTTAATTGCTAATGAAGTATCTAATGGCACGCCAACTATTGAGCAAATAATGGATCGAGTTGTGGTTTCCCATGACTGGATGGGCATGCGTTTTAAAGAATATTTACAAGCGTTTGATGATCACGATGATTTTAAAAACTTATTAAGAGCCTCTACTGCCATTGTTCTTTCTTATGATATTCGACCATCGTTTTATTGGGCCGCTACTGGGGCAATTTACCTCGACCCGAATAATCTTTGGCTTACCCCTGCGGAAAGAGACACCATCAATGAAGCACCTGATTATCGCGCCAATTTTGGCTCTGATTTAAAATTTGTAATGCCTTGGCGCTACGTTAAAGACAATGATTATGTCAGTTTCTATTACCCGCCTGAATCGCGTTTAACAAGAGAGTTATTTGATATT
>CALJHL010000061.1 GCA_938075435.1 uncultured Thalassotalea sp.
CTTGCGCCGTGTTGGCAATGGCTAAATCGTCTGATTTTAAGCGTTTTTGGATATCTTGCTGTTGTTTATTGGTTTTCTGTATTTCATTTTTTTGCTGTTGAATTTGTTTTTTCAGAACATTAAGTTCTTGCTTGTCATTACTCTGTTGCGCATAGCTCGGCGAAATAACAAGCAGCAGCAAGATTGCACAAAACCTGGTGGTTTTTTGCAATGTGTTTGCGAGTCGTACGGATAGCTCAATGAATAAAATAATATTAATCGCTTAGTTGCATTAAAGATTTACCAGTCATTTCTGGTGGCTGTTCCATCGCCATTATTTTTAACAGGGTTGGAGCGATATCGCTGAGCGCGCCAGTGTCACTTGGTATCGCCTTACGACCAACATAAATTAACGGCACAGGTTCACATGTATGAGCTGTGTGAGCTTGGCCACTTTCGCTATTAACCATCATTTCTGCGTTGCCATGATCGGCAGTAATTAAGCATTCACCACCGGTTTTTGCAAGTGCCGCAACAACTCGGCCAATGGCCTTGTCGACAGCTTCACAGGCTTGAACGGCAGCTGAAAATTTACCGGTATGACCGACCATATCGCCATTTGGGTAATTGCAGACAATTAAATCATGCTCGCCACTTTCAATCGCAGCAACTAATTTATCGGTTAATAACACAGAATTCATTTCTGGTTGTAGGTCGTAAGTTGCAACTTGTGGTGATGGAATTAATATTCGTTGCTCGCCAACAAATGTATCTTCACGGCCGCCACTAAAGAAAAATGTCACATGCGCGTATTTTTCAGTTTCAGAAATTCGCAATTGGGTTTTATTATGTTTTTCTAACCACTCACCTAAAACATTATTTAATTCCGTTGGAGGAAAGGCGGCTGGAGCATCTATATCTGCAGCATATTGAGTTAACATTACAAACTCAGCTAATTTTGGTTGTACTTTGCGATTAAAACCTGAGAAATCAGCTTCGGTAAAACAACGAGTAAATTGGCGAGCTCGATCAGCTCTAAAATTCATAAAAATCATCGCATCGCCATCGTTTATGCTAATGGCTTTTCCTTGCTCATCTACTATGGCTGTGGCGGCAACAAACTCATCGTTTTCATCGCGTTGATAAGCCGCGTCTAAGGCTGAAAGTGAGTTAGTTGCGGTGTGCACTCCTTCGCCACTGACCATTAGGTTATACGCCGCTTCGACTCGGTCCCAGCGTTGATCACGATCCATGGCGTAATAACGACCAATAATTGAAGCAATTTGGCCATTACCTAATTCTGCAAATTTTTGCTGAGCTTTCGCTAATGTTGGTTTAGCACTGCGTGGTGCAGTATCTCGACCATCTAAAAAAGCATGCAAGTAGACTTTCTTGGCGCCACGCTGTTTGGCCATATCTAATAAGGCTAAGATATGATCTTCATGGCTGTGCACACCACCCGGCGACATTAATCCGAATACATGTAAGGCGGTATCGTTATTAACCACTTTATCGATGGCGGTTTTCAAGGTTGGATTTTCAAAAAACTCACCGGTAGCAATGGCTTTTGTAATACGGGTAAAGTCTTGGTAAACAATTCGACCGGCGCCTAAATTTACATGGCCAACTTCGGAGTTACCCATTTGCCCATCGGGTAAACCAACAGCCATTCCGGAAGTTTCAATAAGCATACTTGGACAACGTTGCATTAAACCATCCATTACTGGTGTCTTGGCATGAAAAATCGCATTCGACTCAATATTTTCTCTATAACCCCAACCGTCGAGGATTAGTAATACAGTCGATTTTTTATTGCTCATTGTTGTACCTTATTGATGTGAGTTCGTTTAATAGCCGTTGATTAAGTTTATCACTGTTTAAATTGTTATTGATTCTGCCAAATATTCACTCTTAGGGCTATAGCTGACGGCAAATCAACTAGTATTATTTTAAATATCTTATGCAGGCTAAGTTTTTTGTCATGATATGCTCCGTCCCTACATAATAAAAGCGTTATAGACTTGTTATCGTTACAGACGGTATACTTGAGCCGAAAAATATTTTAAGAGCGCGAACTACTGATTTTCGTGGCCGTATGTTAATAAGAGTATAAATAAATGATGGAACAACTAATCACTTTTGCTGAAAATAATGCAATGTTGGCTATGGCATGGTTTGCCATTGTAACTTTGTTGGTATTTATAACGGTTAAAAGTAAATTATCACCGATAAAAGAAATTAATCCGCAACAGCTTACTTTGCTGATGAATAGAGAAGATGGCTTAGTTATTGATATTCGAAGCGAAAGTGACTTTAACAAAGGTCATATCCTCGGAGCTAAACAGTTTTCTGTGGAAAAAATTAATAATAATGAGTTAACAAGCCTTGAAAAAGCAAAAGCTAAACCCATTATTGTAGTATGCGCCGCCGGAATGACAGCATTACCTGCAGCGAGAAAGCTCCTTAAAGCTGGGTTTACTCAAGTAACCACACTTAAAGGTGGTTTTTCAAGTTGGCAATCAGCAAGTTTGCCGGTAGCTAAAAAATAAATCTAGAGGTTACCTTAATGGCAAATGTTTTGATTTTTACTCGCGGTCATTGTTCTTATTGTTTAAGGGCAAAAACTTTGCTAACGCAAAAAAAAGTTGCCTTTGAAGAAATTAACATTGATTTGCAGCCAGAAAAACGCGCTGAGATGATTAGCCTGAGCCAAGGTGGGATGACAGTTCCACAAATATTCATAAACGCTCAAATAGTTGGCGGTTGTGATGATTTAATGGCTCTTGAATATCGTGGTGAACTTGATAACTTGCTCATCAATTAAAAATATTAAGTCATGTAAATGACCATTAAAAATTATATAACATTAGGAAGTACAACAATGTCTGAAGAAAATCAAAACCCAGCAGCAAATGGTGCAGATGCACAAGCAGAGCAACCACAATTTTCAATCCAACGTATCTACACTAAAGACGTGTCTTTTGAATCACCTGCTGGTCCAAGCATTTTTCAAAAAGAATGGCAGCCAGAAATCAAGTTAGATCTTGATACTAAATCAAACAAGTTAGGTGGTGATACTTATGAAGTAACATTGTCTTTAACGGTTACTGCTAACCTTGGTGAAGAAGTTGCGTTTTTATGTGAAGTTCAACAAGCAGGTATATTCACGGTAGGCAGCATGCCAGAGCCGCAAATAGCTCACACTTTAGGTGCTTTCTGTCCGAATACTTTGTTCCCATACGCTCGTGAAGTAATAAGCAGCTTAGTATCTCGTGGCACTTTCCCACAGTTAAACCTAGCACCAGTAAACTTTGATGCTTTATTCGCATCATACGTACAAAAACGTGCTGCTGAAAAGCAAGCCGTCCAAGAATCAACTGCAGACGCATAATTATTATGCATGCTGATATCAGTGTGATTGGAGCAGGGTCGTATGGCACTGCTCTGGCTTTTTGTTTAGCTCGTAACAAACATAAAACCTTGTTATGGGGGCGTAGTACTGAACATGTCGAAGCTATGGCCGCGAGTCGTAGTAACGAGAAATACCTTTCTGGTTTTACTTTTCCGCCATCATTAGAACTGTGTGATGAGTTAGAGCTCGCGATTAAATCCAGCCATAACATCTTAGTTGTGGTGCCGAGTCATGCCTTTGTTGACATTCTTAAACAAATTAAACCATTTTTGACTGCCGAGCATAAAATTGCCTGGGCGACAAAGGGGCTTGACCCAATTAATGGTCGTTTATTACAAGAAGTGGCCATTGATATCCTCGGTAAAGACACTAGCTTAGCGGTATTGTCTGGGCCTACTTTTGCAAAAGAAATGGCCGCAGGTATGCCTACTGCAATTTCATTATCGGCCACCGATAACGCCTTTGCTAATACTTTGTCTGAGCTGTTACATTGTGAAAAATCTTTCCGGGTTTACCTCAATGATGACATTATTGGTGTGCAACTTGGTGGAGCAGTAAAAAATGTAATCGCCATAGGTGCCGGAATAGCTGATGGTATTGGTTTTGGTGCCAATGCTCGCACGGCGTTAATTACTCGAGGTTTAGCAGAAATGACTCGTCTTGGTGTTGCCGTCGGTGCAGATCCATCAACCTTTATGGGCATGGCTGGTTTAGGTGACTTAGTACTTACTTGTACCGATAATCAATCGCGAAATCGTCGTTTTGGCCTAGCCTTAGGTGCAGGTGAAAGCGTTGATGTAGCCATTGCTAATATTGGTCAAGTGGTTGAAGGTTATCGTAATGCTAAAGAAGTCTATATGTTGGCACAACGGCATCAGGTTGAAATGCCCATTGTCGAGCAAGTATACCAAGTACTGTACCAAGGAAAACCGGCTAAAAACGCAGCACTACAATTATTAAGCCGCGATAAAAAAAGTGAATAATACTTTTACTGGTAAAGAATAAACGCCCTCAGAGGCGTTTTTTTGTACCTGGAGGTACTTATCCTCGGCAGGCAGGGATTTGCCTGAGGAGAATGTTTGTGCCTGAAATTATCTTTTTAAAAGGCCAAAGCACACTCTTAATTGCCCGCTTGCTTATCTATGGTTTGCTGTTTATTATTTAAGTCATCAGGTCTCTAGATAAATTGAGCTTAATGAAAGCATTTCTCCTCGCTGTTATTGTCATCAGCAATTGCTTGTTGTTTTCAACTTGCTTTCCAGCTCAAGCATTAACAGCAGTTCACCCTGAACTAGCTAGCTCGGCAAAAACGGCACATTTGCCTCGAGAAATTATTGTATTAGGCGATGTTGATCGCACATTCACTGAAGTTACCGAACTTTTAATGGAACTTGCGCTAATTGATGCCAATTTCAATTGGATCGCTATCAATAAGCACTTAATTAGCTTGGGTAACTTAGCCAGTGGCGGTAAAGATTCTCGTCGACTAATTGAATTATTTATGAAATTGCATAAGCAGGCTTTCGATGTTGGTGGCGAAGTCAGCTTAATTTTTGGTGATAATGAAATCAAGTTAATGACCTCAGATTTTTCTCAAGTGAGTAAACAAGAGTTTAGTTGGTATATTGATCTTGAAATTCCTCAGGCTCGGCAATGGTTATTTGAGCAATTTCAAACCGCTAATGAGGGTAGTAATTATAGTGATTTTAACCGGCTCTACCCGCCGGGGTTTATGGGCCTAATACAGGCATTTTCAATAAACGGTCACATTGGCCAATGGCTGCGCTCTAATGGCAAAGCGGTTATAAAAATTGCAGACAGTTTATTTGTGCATGGCGGTATATCAAAACAGACCCTAGCAATGTCGATATCTGAAATTAACCAAACCACAGCGGCGCTTATTACTGAATACGATCAATTAAGTGGGCAATTATCTCCATATCATTTTTTACCGGTTAATAGCCAAGCCCCTTCTGAGCAGTTAGTTAAGTTGCAGCGATCTAAGCTGTTCTCGGCAACTGGGCCATTTCGTTATCGAGGTAATGTTTATTGCCCGGAAATTTCAGAATCTTACGCCATTGAGAAAATAAAGAATAAATTTTCTGTAGCGCAATTATTTGTCGGGCATAGCGTTAACCATCACCGCATAACCGCTCGCATTAATCATGCGGTAATTATGGCCGGTTTCGAGAGCAGCAACGGCCAATATCAAGACCTCCCCGCGGCTGTTATCATTACTAAAGATAACATCAAAGCTCACTATCTAGGTAAGGCCGCTGAGCAAGATATTGGTGTATATTTCAACAGTTTTAAAAACAACCCCGCAGCGATGACTGACGCCGACGTTGAAACATTTTTACAACACGCTGATATTATCGACAACCGTCCGATTGGCGCCGGGATAACTAAGTCTAGAGTGTTAACGCTACAGCAGGGTGACAGGCAATTACGGGCATTATTTAAAACCTTTGATGCCAAACCTAATTTTGAAAATAAGCAGACTTCTAGTTTTTCTGACGTTAATTATGATCGTTATGGTTATGAAATAGCAGCCTATAAGCTTGACCGTTTGCTCGGCCAGTATCTTGTGCCGCCGACAACAATGCGAGTGGTTGAAAGTAAACAAGGCGCTATACAGTTGTGGGTTGAGGATGTTATAACCGAAAACAATCGTCTCGATAACAACATTGCTTATCGTGGTGAGTGTTCAATGCTTGGGGCATTACGAACCCGGGGGTTATTCGATGTACTAATTTATAATGTCGATCGTAACAATGGTAATTATCTTTGGGATAAGGACTTCGCCATGGTGTTGATTGATCATTCGCAAGCGTTTGGCACTAAAGTTGGGCTACCAGCCATGTATCGAAAAAGCAAAATGCACATATCAAACTTTTATAAAGCTAAACTGCAGGCACTAACTAGCGAATTATTAACCGCACAACTTGGCAGCCTGCTTAATACAAATCAAATTCAGTCGATTCTTAAACGCCGTGATTATATCATTGCCAGAGATGAAAAATATTTTACTAAGTGAAGCCTAATATGAAAAATGAAAATATCCTGGTAAAAATATTAAAATTAGCGGCACCGATCAAGCCGGGAGAGGAGCGTAATGTTATTGCGCTTTTTGTGATGCTGTTTATGTTGATGGTTACCGCATATATATTAAAACCAGTCCGCGAGGAATTGATCTTAATGCAAGGCGGCTCTGAAATTAAGAGTTATGCAACTGCCGTTCAAGCGTTATTCTTATTAGTATTGATCCCTATTTATGGTTACTTTTCTCGTAAATATCAAGCTCGCAGTTTTATGTTAAGGGTGATTTACTTCAGTATTTTTAGTTTTCTAGGATTTGTCATCGCGGGCTTAAATGGCGTTAAAATAGCGGTATTATTTTATATTTGGTTGGGGGCCTATGGCGTTTTAGTGGTGTCACAGTTTTGGGCTTTTGCTTCTGATTTTTATCGTGAGGAAGATGGTAAACGGCTGTTTGCTCTCATCGCTTTTGGCGCTTCTAGCGGCGCCTTAGTTGGCTCTATTATTTCGAAAGCGATCCCCAATAGTTTAAATACCTACCTGTTATTAAGTATTGGCATTGTGACTTTGTTTTTATCAGTGGTGCCAGTGTACTTTACTAAAGCTGCAGATATAAAACGGCAGTTAGACAAACCAGCAGCAAAAAAATCTTGGTTAAATGCGTTTTTATTGTTGAAAAAAAGCCGCTATTTAATGATGTTAGCCGCCTTTGTATTACTCAATAACTGGGTTAACAGCCTAGGCGAGTATTTGATCAGTTTTTTTGTCGAATATCAATACGATATGCAGTTAGCCGCAGGAACGATGGCGGTGTCAAAAAATGCCTTTATTCGCGATTTTTACAGTGACTTTTTTCTGGCGGTAAATATTATCGCAGTGTTTGTACAGTTTTTCTTGGTTTCGCGATGTATCCAGTATCTTGGCGTAAGGGTGGCGTTGATGATTATACCGAGCCTGTTGTTTTTCGGTTATGCGACTATTATCTTTTTACCGATAATGCTGCTATTTAAGGTATTAAAAATTATTGAAAATAGTCTAGATTATTCATTACTAAATACCGTAAAACAGGTGCTGTATTTACCAACCACACGTGAGGAAAGGTATGAAGTACGGTCGGTTATTGAATCCTTCGGGGTACGTTTAGGTGATGTACTGCAAGGGGTTACCGTGTTTGCTGGGTTAAATATATTGTCACTTGCACCGCCTGACTTTCTTTGGTTTATCGTTATAGTTGCAGTAGTGCTTATGGTGTTAGCCGTTAAAATAGGCAATAAGTATCGCGTATTGGAAGCCGAACATGCCAGCCAAGGAGAGCTTACCAAAGATTAGCTCTACTTGCTTGGTATGTTGCCGGCTATTTCGAATATAGGTTAGGTGGCGTTAGCAAAACCTAATTGTCGCCAAGATTCATAGATGATAACAGCCACCGAATTAGAAAGGTTCATACTTCTTGAGTCGGCAGTCATCGGGATGCGAATTTTATGTTGGTCGGGAATTTCATCTCGGACAACATCCGGTAAGCCACGAGTTTCAGCACCAAATATTATGTAATCGCCAACTTGATAATTCACTTCTGTGTGAAAGCGAGTTGCTTTGGTAGTTGAAGCAAATACTCTTCGCGGCTGCTCGCTAGTGACAAAATCTTGGTAGCTTTTATGAATTTTAAGGTTAGCAAATTCATGATAATCGAGCCCTGCTCGGCGTAAGCGTTTATCGTCAATATCAAAGCCTAATGGTTCAATTAAATGCAAACGAAAGCCACTATTAGCACAGAGGCGAATAATGTTGCCAGTGTTCGGTGGTATTTCAGGTTCAAACAGCACAATATCTAACATAGGTGATTCGCTTGGTTAATAAATTATTGGTTATTATACAATGCTCTTAACCTCAGCTTAAAGTATAATTGTAATTTATCGTCAGGCGATGAATGCCAAAATGATGAAGATTGATATTAAGCCGAAAATTTCAGGAAAATAACCACCATGACAGAACGAAGTTACGCAAATTTAGTGATGTGGGCCAGTAAAGCCGCTGTATGTGTTGCTAGCATTTTAGTTATTAGTAAACTTTATGCTTGGTGGCTGTCAGGCTCATCGGCCATGCTCGCTTCAACCACAGATTCATTGCTCGATGTATTTGCGTCCTTGTGCAGTTTTATTATGATCCGCTTTTCGCTAACGCCCGCCGACGAAGAGCATCGTTTTGGTCATGGTAAAGCCGAAAATTTAGCGGCATTAATGCAATCATCTTTTATTCTAGGCTCGGCATTATTATTAATTTTTCATGGTGTCAATCGGGCCATTGCTCCACAACCGATTGAACATAGCAGTTTTGCGATAGGCATCAGTGTGCTGGCAATCGCGCTGACCTTTGCGTTGGTTTGCCTACAAAAATATGTTATTAGTAAAACCAAGTCGGTGGCCATTAGTGCTGATTCAATGCATTATCAATCGGATTTGTTGCTCAATGCGGGGGTGATTTTAGCACTGGTTTTACACCAATATAATTGGCCGCAAGCTGATGGCGTATTTACCGTTTTAGTTGGTTTATTCTTACTCAGTGGTGCGCTAAAAATAATTTATCACAGTGTTCAAGATCTTATGGACCGTGAATTGAGTGCACAAGACTTGCAAAGTATTAGAGCGGTAATTCGCTCACACCCAGAGGCGATTGGCTTTCATGAATTAAGAACCAGACAATCAGGAAAAATGCGCTTTATTCAATTCCACCTCGAACTCGATGATAATTTAAGTTTATTACAAGCCCATCGGATTTCTGATGAAGTCGAGCGGCAACTATTAGCAATCTTTAACGATACCGAAGTATTTATTCATCAAGACCCGCAATCTGTGGTACAAGCTGAACTAGCTGATAAAGAAATATATTAATTGCTGTAACGCTTAAACCAATCAAGGCTGGCTGATAATGCTTGATTGCGGATTGAATCTATTTCAAACAGTAATTCGTGCCGAGCATTGGCTAATACTAGGGGTTGTCCGTGGGGGCAAGATTGCGGTTGTAAGTTATGCAACTGTTGGCAAAATAGGTCTTGTTGGTAATTACTTACTACGCTTTCATGCTCTGATTGTAAGACCAAAACTGGGCAGCTAATTTTATTTAATTCAGTAAAAATTTGCTGTTCAGCGCGAATGGCTTGTTTAAGCCAGGTAAAGGTAACACCACCCAGCTGTAATTCAGGTTGTTGCTGATACAAGCGTTTAAATATTTTGAAACGCAACTCTGATTGCATTAAATCATTACCGGCAAATGGTTTGTTTTTATAAGGGCCATGACCAAAGAAATAAGCCGATTGCTGGCTAAATAAACTATTAAGCCATTCACATACCATTATCAATGGTTTGGCCAACCATCTTGGCACGGCACCGCTATTTATTGCAATCATTGGCGAGGATAGAACTACAGCAGTAAAGGTATCGGCAAATTGTTGGATATAGCGAATGGCAATCGTTGCGCCCATTGAATGCGCTAATAGCAATAACTCTGCCGAGCACCTCGGCTTGACAATAGTGCTGACAAACTGCTGTAAATCTAGGACATAATCATTGAAATCGGCGACGTAGCCTTTATGTTTATCCAGTAACAGTCGCTGTGATAACCCTTGGCCACGATGGTCAATAATGGCTACATTGTAGCCTTGTTGATGTAAGTCAAAGACCACTTCCTGATACTTTACATAGCTTTCACCGCGGCCAGGAGAAATTACTATACAGGGTCTGTTTGGCAGTGAAATGAATAACGCATAATGAATCTCTAAGGCATCAAAACTGCTAAAACTAGCAAATATACCTGTTTGCCAGTGTTGCTGTATTTGACCCTTAAAAGCTTGTGGCAATTGCTGTTCTTGGGTGAATTGATAAGGACTTGCCATGGTGATCGAGGACCCAAAAATAAATACTAAAATAAACGGCAGAGCTATCATGGCATTATGCCAACTCCAGCAAGTTGGCCGCTAGAGTTAATGCTTAATAATATCTACCGGCAATGATCTTATTGTTCACAGGAGCTAATCGGCAAAGTAATATTAACGACTAATCCCGGGTTTTCTTTTTTATTAGTGGCTAGCTTGGCATAAATATGACCATGATGGCAATTAATTGCTCTACTGGCAATTGCCAATCCTAGACCGGTTCCGCCACTTATTCGATCTCTGGCTTCGGACGTTCGAAAGAAAGGCTTAAATATATCATCAATAAATTGTTGTTCAACGCCAGGACCTTGATCCTTTACCTCGATTGATATCTGTTGTGCAGATTTTGCTAACGTCAGTTCAATTTCAGCATCATTAGGGCTATAACGAATAGCATTATTTAAGATATTTTCAATGGCACTGCTTAATAATTGTTGATCGCCAGTAAAACTAATATCAGTGGTTATAGTGGTCGTTATGGTGATATTTTTTTGCTGGCTAAGAAACCTTGCATCAGTGACAATGTTAGCCACCAATTTACTTAAATCAAATTGACTAAAATGCAGTTGCTGCAATTGGTTTTCTAAGCGAGAAAGTTGTAAGGCCTGACCAATCATTAAATCTAAGCGATTAATTTCAATGCTGAAGCGGTTTAGATATTTATCTAATTCAGGGTTGTTATTTTGCAAACGCTCGGCCAAAGTCAGCGCCAATTGTAGACGGGTAAGCGGCGAACGTAATTCATGCGATATATCGCCCAATAATCGTTGCTGAGCACTAATTGAGTTTTGTAATCTGTCGGCCATGCCATTGAAAGCCTGGCCTAATTTTCCAACTTCATCAAAACGTTTTTCAAATTCTGGTAAGCGGGTAGAGAGCTCTCCTTTGCCAAATTTTTTGCTGGCTTGAGTTAACGTCTTTAAAGGTCGTATTAAATACCAAGATAACACCCAAGATAAAATACCAGTAATTGCCAGAGTGGTTAACAATCTTAACCAAAATGGCATTTGTTGCAATAAGCCAGCAAGATCTCGACGGGTTAAAGGTTTACCCATAAATAATTGGTAGTTTTTATTATTGTGGTCAATGGCAATAGGACCGGTGAGTTGGTAGCCAGACATGAGTACTTTAACCGGTTGTGAAAATTTTAGTTGCTGAATTTTATCAACAATAAACGCTTGTCGAAAGTTAGTATTGCTAATGACTTCTTCTTTGCTTAAAGACTTTATCCATAAGCCGCGCGGTAAATGGCGGTTACTTTTAAATATTTTAGCGATTGAGTCATCGGACTGACGGATGAATAATTTTTGTATACGCACCGCTGCTTTATCCAGTTTTCTGAGCTCTTCAACACTAATTGCCTCTACCCGGTTATAGTCGATAAATTGCAGTGAAATCCAGCGGGTAGTGCCCATTGCGGTTAAAGCAATTATCCAAAAGCCTAAAAATACCTTGATGGCTAAAGAGGAAAAAATCGATTTTAAGCTGCTGCCGTTCATTCGCTCTCGCCGCTGATAAATACATAGCCAACGGCACGTATTGTTTTTATTTTTTCGTCTTCGCTATGCATGTGCAACTTTCGACGAATATTTGATATATGCATATCTATACTACGATCAAATGCCATTAATTGCCGGTTTAACACTTGCAAAGATAGCTGCTCTTTACTCACTATGTTGTCGACGCTTTCCATCAGTAATTGCAACATTTCAAATTCAGTGCCAGTTAAAACAATTGCCTGATGGTGGCAAAATACTTCCCGAGTGGCGGGATTCAATTGCACATTATTAATGAGCACCGGCGTTTTTCTACTTTTATTGGTAAGAATATCTACTCGTCGTAAAATTGCTTTAATCCGCGCCAGCAACTCTTGCGGGTTGTAAGGTTTGGCTAGGTAGTCATCGGCACCAAGTTCTAAGCCTAATACTCTGTCGGTTTGATCGCCTTTTGCGGTTAACATAAGTATTGGTGTCGGGTGTTTATCGCCCAGATTTTTTAATACCTCGAAGCCATTTAAACCCGGCATCATTACATCGAGCAGGATAAGATCATAACCGCCTATTTTGGCTTTTTCTAAACCGGATAGGCCATCATAACAACAATCGAGAGCGTAACCTTCACTGCCTAAAAATTCAGTTAAAAGCTCACTAAGTTCCTGATCGTCATCGATTAGTAATAGTTTTAGTTTGGTCATTGTTATTAATACCTGCAGGTTAGTACCCGTTTGTTTATAACTACAATCATAACTAGTTAGTTAATTTTAGTCAGTAAATTTACCAAATCTTTACCCTAGCTTTGCAGTTCTTGACATAATATTTAGCTATGCTTGTTGGGTAAAAGAAATTCATTGGCTAATAATTTTAGGAATCTAAATATGAATATTAAAATAAACAAAAAAGTGATCGCTACATTAGTTTTTTCACTAACTACCTTGTTAATGAGTGGCAATTCCTTGGCGGGCCCTGAAAAGCAAAAACGTCATGGTGATGATATGCAGCGAGTTATGCGCGGCGTAATGGCTAAACTTGATTTAAGCGAGCAACAAAAAGTTCAAATTAAAGAAATCCAAAGCGCTAAAATGGCACAGTTAAAAGCGTTAAAACCTGCTGAGAAAGTCGATAAAAAACCGCAGTTACAGGCATTAATTACAGCGGATACATTTGATGAAACAGCGTTTGTACTTATGCAAGAGCAAAGGGCTGCCAAGCTTCAGCAAGTTGGATTAATTTCAGCAAAGTCTATGCATAAGATCTATCACGTCTTGAATGTTGAACAGCAAGCCAAATTTAGTGAGTTATTAGCAAAGCAAAAACGCAAGCACCAGCGTGGTAAAAAAAGACCGAAAAATCAGCCTCAACAAGATGAGTCTGAACAATAAAACTTAACCACAACAGTGAAATAAAAAATATTTTAATAAATTTGTAATAAATTTAGTTTTTAACCGACTATTAAGATTATATTAACAATAATGCCAATTCAACTTGGTGTGATCTTATCTTAAAAGGTTTTTAAGCTGATGAAATATCTAAAATATTTTTTGTCTTTTGGTTGTGTTGTACTGACTGTGCAAGCTGTCGCATCTGTTCCTGATGAGACGGCTTGCTTCGTTCGTGGGCTCAGCCAGAAAGTAAGTTGCTTTACCCTTGAAGTACCAAAAAACTATAACGAGGCTGAACTTGCCAGTCGCAAAATTAATGTGATCCAAGTCAAAGCAAGATCCGCGAATAATAATCCTCCCTTGTTTGTTTTAGCTGGTGGCCCAGGTCAGGCTGCAGGTGAGATGACTGCCTATGTAAATTCTGCTTTTAAACAAGTACTTAAACAACATGACATTATTTTTGTTGATCAACGTGGCTCAGGAAAAAGCCTACCATTAGGCTGCGAGACCAGTAAATTAGTTACCGTTGTTGAGATTGAAGCGGCAATAAAGCAATGCAAAAATGACGTATTGCCATATATGGCGGAGTTAACTACCGAAACCTATGTACATGATCTGGAACAAGTTAGACAACATTTAGGGGTTGACACAATTTCGTTATGGGGTGGTTCCTATGGCACTTTTGTCGCCCAAGCCTATGCCAGCTACTATCCGCAACATGTTAATGTATTACTGCTTGACGCAGTGTTAGCGTTAACCGGCAACCCCTTGGTAAATGGCGGCCCGTATGCCGAAAATTCTTTGCAACGCCTGTACCAGATTTGCCAACAAGACAGCCGCTGCCAACAACGCTTTGGAAATTGGCCAGCACAATTAGTAGCCTTAAAAAACCAATTTGAGCAGACGCCAGTGCCGTTAAATGCCAAGCAAATGCTTGGTGGTGATGATTTAGTACATTTAGTTCGCTCAGCTCTGTATTCGCCAGAAATGGCGGCTCGACTGCCCCTAGCTATAGAACAAGCGGTGGCTGGTGATATGGCTATTTTTAATGCGCTTTCGCAAGCGACCACTGGTGCTGCCAGCGACACCATGTATTTAGGCTTAACCATTGGCGTATTATGTCAAGAGCATGTATTTGTTGGTCAGGGTGAGTTAGCTGCAGAGTTAGGTAAGGACACTTTTGTCGGTGCCAGTTATTATACTCTGTGGGCAGATATTTGCGGCCAAGAAACCCCACAAAAAACCGTGCAAGTAAAAATCCCTAAAGCTTTGACTATGCCGACTTTGCTGATCTCTGGAAATTTAGACCCGATCACTCCTGAGCAAAGTGCGGAACAAGCTTTACGCTATATCACCAAGAGTACGCACTTGGTTATCCCTAATGCAGGTCATACTAATTCCAGTCGAGGTTGTATGCCGGACCTTATTAACGAATTCTTATTAACCCAACACATTATTGATAGCAGTTGTGTGTTGGACAATAAATTCCCACCATTTGCTTTATAAGGACCGACAATGATTGAATTTAATCAGGTTAGTAAGAAGTTTTCAGGAATATTGGCCAATCAGGATATTAGTTTTTGTTGTCAACCTGGACAAATTACCGGCTTACTGGGTATCAATGGTGCAGGTAAGTCGACAGCATTAAAGATTTTAGCTGGGTTATTAAAGCCCGATACTGGTGATGTTCTGGTTAATGGTTTGAGCGTTAGAGAAAACCCCAAACAGGTTCAGCAACAAGTGGGGCTGTTTTTAACGTCGCAAGGTTTGTATAGCAATTTAACCACCCGTGAAAACATCGATTTTTTTGCAGCATTACAGGGAGTTAAAAACCACCAACAAGCCACAGATGAGGTTATTGAACGCTTACATATAAGCAGTTTGGCTAATCGAAAAGTCGGCGGATTTTCTACCGGAGAGCGAATGAAAGTTGGCTTAGCAAGAGCTCTGGTTCATCAACCAAAATATTTGGTGCTCGATGAACCCAGTCGAGGCTTAGATGTGTTAGCAATTAGGGTGTTACGTGATTATTTGCTCGAACTTAAAAGTCAGGGCTGTTGCATTTTATTTTCCAGCCACGTGATGCAAGAAATTGACAAGTTATGTGATCAATTGGTGATAATTGATCAAGGCCAAGTTTGTTTTAATGGCCCTATCGGTGAATTGAAACAGCAACAAGACGATCTCGAGCAAGCTTTTATCAATTCGATATCAAAAAAATCGCTCACTAATTCTGCAGTCCTGGAGAGTAAATAATGTTATTGGCTTTAGTAAAAAAAGAATGGTTTGAGCTGTTTCGCGATAAGCGCTCTTTATTAGCAACGTTTGCCTACGCACTGTTTGGTCCGATTTTATTATTCATTGTCTTAAAAGGCATAATTGCCACAGTGACGACGCAAACCGATGTAAGAGTAGGGCTTTATCAGCAACATCCGCAAGTTGAGTATTTGCAGCAGTTTTTGCAATATAAGCAGTTATCTACTGAGTTTATTGACCTTGAAGCCAGTCAGGCGTTAGCCGAAAATTTGGTGGATGTTGTCCTCGAAATCAATAATAAAACCACCGCGTCTGGTTATGAATTGCTGCAAATAAATGTTTTTGGTAATAGTGAAAACAGTAAAGGTGAACAACAATTAAGAAAAATGAAGCAAGTGATGGCCAGCTTTATGGCGCAACAAGCGACCGACGATTTAATAAAGCAAGGCGCTAGCCCGTTCTCTAGTGAGTGGCAACTCAACGTCCATGAAGTTAATGAATATACCATGCGTGGTAAAAGATTACTTGATAGCTTATTGATCTTCTTATTATTATCGCCATTCATTATTAGTTTAAATTACATTAATGACGCTACTGCCGGTGAACGTGAGAGGGGATCGTTAATGCCATTATTATCGCAGCCAGTCGCGCGGTTGAAAATTGTTATTGCTAAATGGCTAGTTGGTGGTGCTATTGGCATAGTTGGCACGGCAATCACAATGGTGTTAGGTTTCAGTTTAATTAATTCGTTACCCATTTACGAGTTAGATATGCAAATTCAGTGGTCGTTGTCAGTTATGCTGACCGGCACCCTGATCTTATTGCCATTAGCTCTGTTAGTGACCTCTTTACAAATGTGGGTGGCCATTACCGCTAAAACTTATAAGGAAGGGCAAAGTTATTTAACGATGTTAAGCTTTTTGCCTATGCTGGCAGTTTTTATGGCCGATAAATGGTCGGAACTAAGCTTTGCTCATGCCTTGCCTTTAATTGGTCAACAACAACTATTACAACAAATATTCTCTGGGCAAATTGTTAATTTTCCTGCCTTGATGCAAGTGTCGATATTATCGCTAGCATTGACGGCGATTTGTTTACTGGGTGTCCGTAATCGACTTAATCAGGAAAGTATAATCTTCGAACGATGATGTTTTTTAAAAGTTGGCGAACTAAGTCAAAATTAGAGCAGCAACTACAAACTCATCTGCCGATGTTAGAGCGGATTGTCGCCTCTTATGAGGCCATTCCCGCCATTCAACAGGAGTTGATGCAAGAAGTTGTGCTTGCCATTTGGTCGGCTTATCAAAATTATAAAGGCGATGCCTTGGTCAAAACTTATTTTGCCCGCATTGCCCATAACCGTTGTATTAGCCATGTTGATAAAGCGGTTAAAACGTTATCAGGGCAACAACTCGATGGCGATATTATCGCACCAATGCAATTAGATAAAGAACTCGATGATGCGCAGAAATATCAACTGTTAGTCGAGCAAATACGGTTGTTACCTTTGCTGCAAAAACAAGTTATCTCATTATTTTTAGAAGGTTTTAGTTATGCTCAAATTGCTGATATCTGTAGTTTATCAACCAGTAATGTTGGCGTTATGCTAACGCGTATTAAAGGCCGTCTCGAACAATTTTTTTCCGAGGAATTATTATGAATTTCGATCCATTAAAATCACTTTGGCAAGCGCAGCCAGCCAGTATGGAAGTTGGTGAATTAATAAAACAAGCCAAGCGTCGACAAAAACGTATGCTGTTATTGATGGTATTCGATTTTGTTGTTTGGTTAGGGGGTGTGGTCTGGGCATGTTTTATGATCAGAGCTAATCAGCGCCCTGATAGCCTTGCCATAGGTATTTTTCTTATCATTGCCATTAGCTTGGCTACCGCTTATATGCTTTGGCTGCGAACCACAACATGGGGAGCTGGGGAGTTAGATGGTAAAAGTTTATTAAAACTCTCTATTCATCGCTGTGAAGCCGGGATACAGCTTGTTTATGTGACTTATATTTTTACCTTTATTACATTTATTGGCTTTATCGTTCTAGAAATGTATTTTCCTTCATCGACGGCTAAATTTTCACGGGTCATTATTTGGTATAGTGGTTATAGCCTCGGCACCCTAGTGCTTGGCCAATGGTATCGAAATAGGCAACTAAAGAAAAAGCAGCACTTACAAGATTTGTTGGCTGAACTCGAACAAGACAGCAGTTAATTATTACTGTTATCGTTAAATTTTTCTAATAACAAGTGTAAGTTGGCGCCGAGTTCACTGACTTCATGATGCTTAAATTCATCGACAAGTTTGCCTTGCTCAAACGCCGCATACGCTTTAGCAATGGCAATTTGGCTTGGCGCTAAAGTGACGCCCATATTGCCAAGTAGCATGCGTAAGCTAACTAAGCCTCTTAGTCCGCCTAAATTTCCTGGTGAGGCGGCCATTAAGGTAGCGAACTTGCCTTGGAATGCGCTAAGCGGAATTTCATCGGGCGTGGTTGCTCTTGATGCCCAATCTAAGGCGTTTTTTAATAAGGCGCTAAATGAGCTGTTGTATTCAGGTGAAGCAATTAAAAAACCATCGTTTTCCAGTAATAATTGTTTAAACTCTGCCGCTTTAGCTGGCATGCCATGCTCGTTTTCATAATCTTGGCAGAATATTGGCATCGGATAATTGCCCAAATTAATAATGGTCACTTCACTGCCTAATACTTGCGCGCCACGAGCGGCAATACGCACTAATTGTTGGTTGAATGAACCTTTACGGCTACTGCCCGAAAATGCAAGAATTTTGCTCATAATAATTAGACTTGTATTAGTAAATAATGCAAATTGATAGAGCATACAATAGAAGGTATTTTCTGAGTTTTCTAGTTTTTATCTTTAAAAAACAAAAATATTATAGTGCAAATACTCAAGCTCAGGACAAATGGTTTTTGCCGACAAAAATTACGGTAATGCTAATAAACTGACTATATTTCTTAGCGTTACAGTTAAATAATGGCCAATAATACCAGCTTGTTTGCACCGCGCTTTAAGGCGTCAACAGCTCAGATAAGGCAAGGCTTCTAAGGAATTGGCTGCCAAAAGCAGCCGTTGGTATAGGATATCTTTTAAATTTTATTTCTTCGCCTTAGCGAACGCATCGGCAAAGGCATTGCCCATCATGCTATTTGCTGGTTGGGCAGGCTTATTACGAGCCGGCTTATTTTGATTGTTGTGGTTTTGGCCGGCGTTTTTAGGACTTGCTTTAGCATCAGGTTTAGGTCTGTTTTGTGACATCTTAGCTTGGCTTTGAGCATTCTCATCGAGACGCATGGTTAAGCTAATGCGTTTGCGCGGTGCGTCAACTTCTAACACTTTTACTTTAACGATATCTCCGGCTTTTACGACTTCTCGCGGGTCGCTAACAAATTTATTCGTTAACGACGAAATATGCACTAAGCCATCTTGATGCACGCCAATATCAACAAAAGCGCCAAACTTGGTAACGTTGGAAATTACCCCTTCGAGGATCATGTTGAGTTGCAAGTCAGCAATTTTATTAACCCCCTCTTTGAAGGTTGCCGTTTTAAACTCAGGGCGTGGATCACGTCCTGGTTTGTCTAGTTCGCTGATAACGTCGCTAATGGTTAATAAACCGAATTGGCCATTAATAAAGTCATTGCCATCGATAGTTTTCAACACCTCACTGTTGGCCATTACTTGTTCAATTGGCAACTGTAAACTATTGAGTATTTTTGCTACTAAAGGGTAACTCTCCGGATGAACCGCACTGCTATCAAGTGGCTCTAAACCACCGCGAATACGTAAAAATCCAGCGGCTTGCTCAAACGCTTTAGGGCCTAAACGGGCTACTTTTTGCAATTGACTACGTTGTTCAAAGCGACCATTAAGCTCACGATAGTCGACAATATTTTTTGCCATGGTTTTATTTAACCCCGACACTCTGCTGAGTAAGGCACCTGATGCACTATTTAAGTCGACGCCAACGGCGTTTACACAATCTTCGACAACCGCCTCAAGCGCTTTACTTAATTGACTTTGACTGACATCGTGTTGATATTGACCGACCCCAATCGCCTTGGCTTCAATTTTTACTAATTCGGCTAATGGGTCTTGCAAGCGACGAGCAATGGATACCGCGCCACGCAGTGAAACATCGAGATCTGGAAATTCCTTGGCGGCAAATTCACTGGCAGAATAAATGCTGGCGCCAGCTTCAGAAACGATCATTATATTGGGTTTATTGGTTTCGAATGTCGCTATTGCCTCGGCGACTAATTTGTCGGTTTCGCGCGAACCAGTACCGTTGCCAATGGCGATTAATTCAACTTTGTGCTGCTGAGTTAAGCTGATAATGGTGCGCATTGATTTGTCCCAATGCTTTTGTGGCTCGTGCGGAAAAATAGTCGTGGTATAAATTAGCTTACTTGTGGCATCAACAATGGCGATTTTACAACCAGTGCGAATGCCAGGATCGATGCCCATCGTCACTTTGGCACCTGCGGGGGCAGCCAAGAGTAGATCTTTTAAATTATCAGCAAAAACCTTTATTGCTTCGCTTTCACTGCGTTCACGCAGGGCAGCTAATAATTCATTTTCAAGGGACAGTGCTAACTTTGCTCGCCAACATAAGCGGACAACTTTATTTAACCATGAGGCGGCATTTTGGCCACTTAGACGCAGGTTGAAATGATCGCGGATTAATTGTTCACAACTAGACTCACTACCTTGTTGATAATTCGGGTCAACGTCTAACGATAACTGTAAAATATTTTCATTACGACCTCGTAACATTGCTAATGCACGATGCGAAGGCACTTTTGCTAATAGCTCCGAGTGAGTAAAGTAATCTTTAAACTTAACCCCTTGCTGTTCTTTACCTTTGGCAACTCGACTAACTAAATGTGCTTGCTTAATAATGTGATTACGCAGTTTTCTTATTAACGCGGCATTCTCGGCAAAGCGTTCCATTAAAATGTAGCTAGCACCTTCGAGGGCCGCTTTGGCATCGTCAATACCTTTCGCCGGATTTATAAACGCCAAGGCTTGGCTGTCCGGTTGTAACTGCCAATCATTGTATAATTGCTCTGCTAGCGGCGCTAACCCCGCTTCAGTGGCAATTTGACCTTTAGTACGGCGTTTAGGGCGGTAAGGTAAATACAGATCTTCCAACTCGGTTTTGTTATCAACGCTGTTAATTTGTTGTTCTAGTTGGCTGGTTAATTTGCCTTGGGCGTTAATGTTTTTTAATACCAATTGTTTGCGAGCCGTTAATTCCCGCAAGTAACTTAAGCGTTGCTCCAGAAATCGTAAATGATTATCATCAAGACCTTGAGTGACTTCTTTACGGTAACGGGCGATGAAAGGTACGGTTGCGCCATCGTCGAGCAAGGCGATAGCAGCACTGATTTGCTTGTCGTTAACGTTTAATTCTTGAGCAATCTGTTGCGAAATATTTAACATGAAACATTGATCCTGATTTACGATGTAATCGATACGATAGAGCTGGGCTTAAACTGATAGCGGCATAAGCATTAATATGGCGATTTATTATCACTTTGACCATAATACAGTTTAATATCATCCAACTAAATAAATTTTCAATAACATTACAATTTAAAGCAGTTAACTAATGGCTAAATCAAATTATATCACTCGCGAGGGCTGGCAAGTACTTGATGATGAATTGAAGTATTTGTGGAAACAAGAACGCCCTCTTATTACCAAGTCGGTTTCAGAAGCTGCGGCACAAGGCGACCGTAGTGAAAATGCCGAATACATTTATGGTAAAAAACGCTTGCGCGAAATAGACCGACGAGTGCGCTTTTTAATGAAGCGTTTGGAAGCTCTAAAAATTGTCTATCCAGAAAAACAACAAGAAGGTAAAGTTTTCTTTGGCGCCTGGGTGACCTTAGTTGATGAGCAAGACCAACAGGTGTGTTATCGCGTTGTTGGGCCGGACGAATGGGATGTTAAAAATGGCAGTATCAGCATTGACGCCCCCTTAGCAAGGGCATTGATTGGTAAGCAAGTAGATGATGAAATTGTGGTAAAAGTGCCAGATGGAGAACGAATTTTCGATATTGTTGCCATTAGCTACCAAAAGCCAAATGAGTAATAACCATCATGTTAACTGTCAAATTAACTATTTCATTAATACCTTGTAACAAAAGCAAACCCTATTAAAGAATGTTAGCTTTTGATTATTCGACAAATTCGCTTATAGTGCTATGTAGTTTATTAATAAATTTTATAAGGTTTAGCTATGGGACAGGAAACCCCGAAAATACTGGTTGTTGATGATGATATGCGTTTACGCGCTTTATTGGAGCGTTACCTAGTAGAGCAAGGCTTTGTGGTACGCAGTGCCGCCAATTCGGAGCAAATGGATCGTTTGCTCGAACGTGAGAACTTTCATTTGTTGGTACTAGACTTAATGTTACCGGGCGAGGATGGCTTATCTATTTGTCGTCGATTACGTCAAAACGAAAACGAAATTCCAATTATTATGCTTACCGCTAAAGGTGATGAAGTCGACCGAATTATTGGTCTTGAATTAGGTGCCGATGATTATATGCCGAAGCCATTCAATCCTCGGGAGTTACTGGCGCGAGCTAAAGCCGTGTTACGTCGTAAAACTCAAGAAGCTCCAGGAGCACCTTCATTAGCCGAAGAAGTCATTGAATTTGGTGAATTCTCTTTAAACTTAGCAACTCGAGAAATGCGCAAAGGTGAGCAATCTATGCCGCTAACCAGTGGTGAATTTGCGGTATTAAAATCTTTAATTACTCACCCCCGAGAGCCGCTGTCGCGGGATAAGTTAATGAATCTGGCTCGGGGTCGAGATTACTCGGCGCTCGAACGCAGTATCGATGTCCAAGTGTCTAGATTACGACGTATGTTGGAGCAAGACCCGGCAAATCCAAGATATATTCAAACGGTATGGGGTTTAGGTTACGTATTTGTGCCGGACGGTTCCGCTGTTAACTAATTGATTTATTAATGACAATATTACCTCGCAGTGCTTTTGGGCAAACAGTGTTACTTATTGGTTTTTTATTACTAATCAACCAAGTTGTCTCATACCTTTCGGTTGCTGTTTATGTGATCCAACCAAGCCTACAACAAATTAATCAGTTACTGGCTAAACAAGTCAAAGTGGTTTTTATTGATGGTGATGATGCTACATTCAGTCCTGATTTAGCTCAGGCCTTTCACAAAGAGACTGGCATCGGCGTTTATCGTGAACGCGATGCATTAATGCTGGGCCTCGCTGAAGCAGAATATTACCCTTATTTATCAAAACAAATGGGCGAGCTGCTCGATGGTGAAGCGGAAGTTCGAATTTTTCAAGGCGATGAATACTTATTTTGGATAAGACCTCCTCAAGCCCCTAATGTATGGGTGAAAATTCCTTTATCTGGTTTTGAAGAATCAAATTTTTCGCCTTTAATCTTCTATCTAGTCTTAATTGGCGTGCTTAGTGTTGCTGGCGGCTGGCTATTTGTAAGGCAGCTTAATCGACCATTAAAAGCATTGCAAAAAGCCGCGGAAGATGTCGGTAAAGGCAAGTTTCCAGAGCCGTTAAAAGAACAAGGCTCAACTGAAGTTGTGGCGGTAACTCGAGCTTTCAATCAAATGTCAGGTGGTATTAAACAGCTTGAAGCGGATCGAAGTTTACTGATGGCGGGGATATCGCATGATTTACGCACGCCATTAACTCGCATTCGTTTGGCCAGTGAAATGATGTCTGAAAATGAAGATTACCTTAAAGAGGGTATTGAAAAAGACATTGAAGATATGAATGCCATTATCGATCAATTTATCGATTATATTCGCCACGACATGATGGAAAAATCGGAACCGGCTAGATTAAATGCCTTAATTAAAGACGTTATTGCTCTGGAAGCGGTGGATGATAGAAAAATTAATGTAATTTACGGTGATGAAATTGAACTGCCGATGGTTTATGTGGCTCTTAAGCGGGTGCTTGCAAATTTAATTCAAAATGCCTTTAAATATAGTGACCAGGATATTGAAATTACCAGTGGTTTAAATCAATCAACCCAAATGGCTTATATAAAGGTTGCTGATCATGGCCCTGGTATTGCCGAACATGAAATGGCCCGGTTATTTCAACCTTTTACCCAAGGGGATACCGCTCGAGGAACTCAAGGAAGCGGTTTAGGGTTAGCAATTATTAAGCGTATCGTCGACGGTCACGGCGGCCATGTTTCTTTACATAATCGCATTTCAGGAGGTTTAGTCGCCACCGTAGAGTTGCCAATAAAATAACGCGATAAATTATTTAATTCGGTTTTTGCAATATTGGCATGGTCTGCCTAGGTAGACCTACTTGAAATAACCGACTCTTAGATATACCTCCTCGTGTAAAACTACAACCTTTGACATATTATGTCACTAAGTGTAGCTTGAATATAATAATAAAAATTTAACGTATTGACCTTTCATTACGCTTCTAATAAATTTGCAGTCAGATGTAGATAAAGGATTGAAACATATGATGGAATTTCTCCTCGCGGATATCAATATAGGCTTTGCTATAGCCTTATGCTCGGTATTAGCTTTGGCCATGCTTGAAGGCGTTGGCATGCTTATAGGGCTAAGTATGATGAATTTACTTGACCATATTTCACCCATTGATCTTGATATAGACATAGATAGCGATGCGGATTTAACTGTGGGAGGAATAACACCTCTGTTAGGTTGGTTATGCCTAAACCGTTTACCTTTATTGATATGGCTGGTGTTAATTTTAACTAGCTTTGGAATAATCGGTTATACATTAAATTACATGCTGTTAAATAGTTTTGCAATCAGTTTTCCTGAACTTTTAACCTATGCTTTAGCTCTTCTCTTGTCGTTATATGTCACCCACCATATTGGTGTTCCGTTAAGTCGTTTACTGCCTAAAAACGAATCCTCAGCGATTTCAAATAATAGTTTTAATGGCCTAGTTGCAACGATAACTATAGGCACAGCTAAGCAAGGTAGCCCGGCAGAAGCGTCGTTAACAGATAGCTATAAACAAAAACATTATGTGTTGGTAACACCAGATAGTGACAATGAAGAATTTACCCAAGGTCAACAAGTTGTGCTAGTTGAGAAAAAAGCGACTTTCTGGCTTGCCGTAAAATTTAATCAATAATTAATAGAATAATAAAAAAGGAAATTTAATATGGAAAATTTGGACTCTAATAGCACTTTTATTTTAATGATGGTCGGTGTTGGTCTAGTCGCGTTCATTACGATAGGGATGATCTTTGCTAAGTTATATGTTCGTGCGACCAAAGAAATTGCTTTTGTTCGTACCGGTATGGGTGGCGAAAAAGTTGTAAAAGATGGAGGGGCTATTTGCTTACCTGTTTTACATGAAACGATCCCTGTCAATATGAACACCCTACGTATTGAAGTAGAGAAAACAGAAAAAGACTCTCTTATCACCAAAGATAGAATGCGTGTTGATGTAAAAGCCGATTTTTACTTGCGCGTGGCGCCTCATACTGAAGGTATTTCTATGGCGGCGCAAACACTTGGTAGTCGTACCATGCGAGTTGAAGAATTGAAAAAATTAATGGAATCGAAATTTGTCGATGTGCTTCGTACTGTTGCTGCGGAAATGACAATGACCGCCATGCATGAACAACGTGCTGATTTTGTACAAAAGGTTCAGCAAAACGTCGCTAATGATTTAGAGAAAAATGGTCTTGAATTGGAGTCGGTTTCATTAACCGGCTTTGATCAAACTGATTTGCATTTCTTCAATGAAAACAATGCGTTTGATGCTGAAGGTCGGGCAAGGCTAACTAAGATAATTGAAGAAAAACGTAAAGAAACCAATGATATCGAACAAGATAATCGTGTTAAAATTCAACGACGCAACCTTGATGCAGAGCGAGAATCACTAGAAATTCAAAAAGAAGAAGAAGAGCTGCGTATCGCCCAAGAACAAGTTTTAGAGTTTAAACGTGTAGAGCAAAAAGCTGAAATTGCCAAAACCCGCGAATACAAAGAGCAAGAAGAAAGAGAAGCTCAAATATCTAAAGAGCAAGCGATTGAAGTCGCTGAAATTTTAAAAAGTAGAGATGTAGAGTCTCGTGAAATTGATAAACGTACCGCTTTAGAGCAAGCGCGTATTCAGCAGCAACGCGACATTGAAGTAGCAGAGCAAGATAAGCAAATTGCGGTCGCAGAAAAATCTGAAGCTGAGTCTGCAGCAAGAGCCCAAGCCGCAGGCGCCGAAAAAGACCGCGTCGAAAAAGAAGAAGCCGTAACAACCGCTAGACAAGTTGCAGAAGCAAATCGTCGCAAAGAAATTGAAGTAATTGATGCTAAGAAAGAAGCCGAGCGAGATGCTGTAGGTATCACTGTTCAAGCCGATGCTGAAAAACGAGCTGCTCAAGATAAAGCAACTGCTGTGCTGACCGAAGCGAAAGCGAGTGCGGATGCTAAAAAGTTAAAAGCAGAAGCGGATGAGAAAATATATGCGGTTGAAGCCGCAGGTAAAAAAGCATTATATGAAGCAGAAAATACCCTGCGTGATGAACAAATTGAATTACAAAAATCGTTAGCTATTTTAAATACCTTGCCTGAAATGATCGCGAACTCGGTGAAACCATTAGAAAATATTGATGGCATCAAAATCCTTCAAGGTTATGGAAACTCAAATTCTGCAATGGCTACAAATGAGGCTGCAGGAAGTGGTGGATTAGCAGAGCAAATTACTTCAGCAGCTTTAAATTACCGAGCTAATGCACCTATGATCGATTCTATGCTGCAAGAGCTTGGATTAGTAAATAAGGGATCAGGTACATTGAATGATTTGATCACGGGTAAGCATTCGTTAATTGATGATGCTAAATCAGTTGTTCAACAATCTAACATTATTAAGACTAATTCCGAAGTGAATGGTCATCAGAACTCAGCAGAATAAAGATTAACTGAACCTCTGCTTTAAATCGCTAGAGGTTCATTTCTAATGTTAAAAAGCTTATATAAATAAAGTCTACTCTTTGTATAACCCTGCCATTTATAGATCAGTTTGTAATAGAGTTTTAAAACACCTTTATGAGTTAATTTTACTAGGATTTATTATGAGAATTTTAGTGGTATTACTATTTTTTATCGTTTCAGGCCCGCTTCATAAAGTTCCGGCTAAATTCATTTAAATTCATTTTAATTTATTAGTATTTATCTCTAAAATTTAACTTATCCGAATGAATATTTCAGCAAAAACTTAATTACTATTGCAAGGATAAATCAATGAAAAATTACAGCCTTGGCTTAATATAGGCAGCGAGTTTATTAGTTGCAACAACCGTTAATGCAGACACTCAAGTTGGGGTGGGTGTTGACCAAGGATTTGGCGTTAGCGCACAATTTGACAATATTAATGTATTTGTTGGTAACGATGGTTTTAGTGCCGATTATCTGTTTGAGCAGGGCTCTTTTAGCAAAGATATCCCATTTAATTGGTATCTAGGTGCTGGCGTATTTATTGATAATGATGAAGGCTACGGCATTGCGAATGCCATTAGGATTAAAATTATATTTTGCTAAAAATTGGAATGCATACGCACATATCTCGCCGGAGGTAGATTTTGATAGCAATAATCATGGCAATAACAAGGATGATGACAACGTTGAATTTGGCTTAAGTGGTTCGTTGGGCGTACGCTATTCATTTTAACCGTAATAAGTAAAGTATAATCAGGGTTAAAAGACTATAGCGATGATATGAGCGCCGGTAAGTGCCACACAGCAGACCTACTTACCTTAAACGGTATTAATATATATCGCCAAAGAATTAAGTAAGATCAACAATAATAAAATTGTCCGTGACAGGTTTCGTGATAGTGCGCAAAAAGCAAGACCTGAAAAAAGCTGTAAAACCTTACCTATAAAGACACCTTCAAAAATTCCGAATTGGTAAGCTAGTTGACGAATGATCAAGTTAGCTTCCATAGAAATATCGCCATGGATCATGAAATTTAAAGTCGTAATATAATCGAGAGCAGCCGTTAAGCATAGCAATAACCAGAAAATTCTATACCTTTGCAAGGCATAATATACATTGGTCGTTAATGGCACGTTTTGATTTAAAATGATCATAAATTAAGTCGGCAGGGCCCCTGCAGAAGAGTTAAAGTAAGACTTAAAGCCTAGTGCAAAAAGCTGGGAAATCAAATACAGTGCGCAAGTGATATTGCTGAGAAAGCCATCCTAAGCTAGTTTTATAGTGATTTTATTTCGAATTGTTAGTGACTTAGCTTTTATAAAAAACATTAACAAACAAGCAAAAAAAAGCCGCTACAAGCGGCTCTATATAATGATAAATATTGAGTTTAAGCTATTATAGCTGTGGTCCGGCAGCGACTAGGTTAGTTCCGTGCTCATTGTCGGTGAATTTATCAAAGTTGTTAACGAAGCGCTTGGCCAAATCATTAGCTTTACTATCCCAATCACTCGCTTGTGCATAAGTATCACGAGGGTCGAGGATGCTGCTATCAACATCATGTAAGGCTTTAGGAACACTTAAATTGAATAATGGTAAAGAGTGCATTTCAGCATTATCAATAGAGCCATCAAGGATTGCGTCAATAATGGCGCGCGTGTCTTTAATTGAAATGCGTTTACCAGTACCATTCCAACCGGTGTTAACCAAGTAAGCTTCGGCACCAGCTGCTTGCATACGCTTTACTAAAACTTCGGCATATTTAGTTGGGTGTAAGCTTAAGAAAGCGGCACCAAAACAACTTGAAAACGTTGGTGTCGGTTCGGTAATGCCACGCTCTGTACCAGCAAGCTTGGCGGTAAATCCAGACAAGAAATAATACTCTGTTTGCTCTGGAGTTAATTTAGCTACTGGAGGTAATACACCAAACGCATCAGCGGTTAAAAAGATAACTTTTTTGGCATGACCGGCTTTAGAAACAGGTTTAACAATATTTTCGATGTGGTGGATCGGGTAAGAAACACGAGTGTTTTCAGTTTTTGAACCGTCGTCATAATCGATAACGCCTTGCTCATTAACTACCACATTTTCAAGTAATGCATCACGACGGATAGCATTAAAAATATCAGGTTCATTTTCTTGGCTTAAATTTATGGTTTTTGCATAGCAACCACCTTCAAAATTAAATACGCCATTTTCATCCCAACCGTGTTCGTCATCGCCGATAAGTTGACGTTTAGGATCTGTAGAAAGGGTAGTTTTACCGGTACCTGATAAACCAAAGAATACTGCGGTATCGCCATCTTCGCCGACGTTGGCACTACAGTGCATAGAGGCAATACCTCTAAGAGGAAGTAGGTAGTTCATCATTGAGAACATGCCCTTCTTCATTTCACCGCCATACCAAGTACCACCAATTAACTGCATTTTTTCAGTTAAGTTAAAGGCAACAAAGTTTTCAGAATTTAAGCCTTGCGCTTGCCAATCTGGATTATTAGTTTTTGCGCCATTCATAACAATGAAGTCAGGTTCATAACTGGCAAGTTCAGCATCAGTAGGACGAATGAACATGTTTTTAACAAAATGTGCTTGCCAAGCGACTTCGGTAATAAAACGCACTTTTAAGCGGGTATTGTCATTGGCACCACAAAAAGTATCGACCACAAACAAACGTTTGCCAGATAATTGCTCAGTGACTAAGCCTTTAAGATGATCCCATGTTTCTGGAGTCATTGGTTTATTATCGTTTTTACCTTGATCAGACCACCATACAGTGTCACGGCTTACATCATCGCGAACAATGTATTTATCTTTTGGTGAGCGGCCAGTAAAAATACCGGTATCAACAGCAACTGCCCCTGAAGTGGTCACTTTACCTAACTCATAACCTTCTAAACCAGCTTTTGTTTCTTCTGCAAACAATACTTCATACGAAGGATTGTGAACGATTTCAGTGGTTTGGTTAATGCCGTATTTTGATAAGTCGATGGTTTTAGCCGTTGTCATTATTACTAGCTCCCGAGGGCTGGTTAGAGTAAAAATTCTAATAAATCGATTGATTGTGTGAATATTAACGAAAATTTAGAAGCTTGAAAAGGTAATAATAGCTAAAAATGAAAGTTTTTTGTAAAACTTTCATCAACAGTCTCAAAATTACTAGTTATAACTCGCTACCAAGTGATTTACTTAGCTTTCGCTAGCCAATTAATGAATTTTTGAGCACTAAAAAGCTATAAGATATAACCAGTTTAGTGTTGAGCCTTGGGGTTCAAAAGTGGCTCGAGTAATTGTTGATCAAATTGGTATTTGGTTTTACAAAAATCACACGTCATACTAATATTTTGATGTTCAGCCAAATGCTCTAAAATCGATTCTTTACCCATGTTGGCAATAGCCGACAAACATTTATCGGCAGAACAACCGCAAACAAACGTAACAGGTTGCGGATCAAACAATAATACCTGTTGTTCATGGTATAAACGATACAGCAAGTCATTGGCGGAAAGTGAATAGACTTCTTCGGCTTTTAAGGTGGCGGTGAGCTGGGCGATATGATCAAAATCTTGTAATTGTCGCTCTTTATCGTCAGAGTCTGGAACCACTTGTAATAAACTGCCACCAGCTTGCAAGGTATTAGCATCGGCAAATAGCCAAATTTTAGTCGCTAATTGCTCTGAAGAGGCAAAATAATGCTCTAAACATTGCGCTAACGTTTGTCCTTCTAAGGCAACCACCCCTTGATAACGTTCACCTTTTTTCGGAATGATGGTGATAACCATATTGGCTTTGCCCATTAACTGCTGCAAACTGTCGCCCGTTAATTCGCCTTGTACTTTGGCAATGCCACGCATTTGTTGTAAGTTGTTGCCATTGATTACCGCATATTTTACTGGTCCATCACCTTGCAATTGCACCGAAATCTCGCCTTCAAATTTTAATGTGGCGGTTAATAAACAACTAGCGGCTAATAATTCCCCTAACAGTTGCGTCACTGCCGGCGGGTAGTCATGTTTATCGATAATGTCTTTGAAACTTTTATCAAGTTGTACGAGTTCGCCACGGGCGTGAAGATCTTCGAAAAGGTAGCGATTTAATACATCGTTGTTAAGGGCCACATTATTTCCTTTGTTTAAATTGTCGAATCTGTCGACGTTGTTTTTTATCGGGTTTAGTATCACTAGCCGGGCTTAATAAAATTCCTTGCCGTCTTGCTTCAGCCGTTTTTTCACGAGTTTCGATGCTGGCAGAGGTTTCTACATATAAAGTTTGGGCAAAAGCTGCATCTCGACGTTTATCGGCAAGAATTAAGATACTCACTTCTTTTTCGTCAAAGCCTTGTCTGATTTTTATTTTGTCCCCCAGCGCTACAGTTTTACTGGCTTTGGTGCGCTGACCGTTATAAAACACTTTACCACCATTAATCATTTGCTTGGCAATCGCTCGAGTTTTATAAAACCGCGCCGTCCACAACCACTTATCGAGCCGCACCGGTAAGGGGGATTCAGAGTCGTTAGTCAGTGCTTTATTGGCTGTTTTAGTCATAAATTAGTCTGCTCGGATTTTCGCAAAAAGTAACATAAAGCGCAAATTTTTGCCAGTCGCTGATGTTAACGGTATGTAACGGTTTAAATTTTAGCAAAAAATTACGTTATGGTCTTGTTGATAAGGCGCTGCTGACGTATTATCAGAGCAACAAATATTGCTAGTTATTTAAATAAGCCATCATGGATTTAGTGTTAATTACAAATAAGTTAGAAACTTTATGGGCTAAGGTGCCGCAAGAACGCATAACTAAAGCGTTAATACTTGCTTTACTGGCCTATATTGCTTTTTGGTTTGCAGACTTTACTTGGAATTTAATGCCCAGTTCGGTAGATAAAATAGTAACTGTACAACAACAAAATGCTAATCAATCGGCCAATACCCTGCAAGTTGATACCAGCGCCTTAAAAAAGCTGAATTTATTTGGCGAATATAATAAGCAACCGGTGGTAGTACAACAAACGGTCAAAACAATTGCATCAGCACCTGAAACTAAATTGCAATTAACTCTGACCGGTTTGGTGGCTTCAGATGAGCCTGAAATTGCGGCGGCAATCATTGAGTCGAAGGGCAAACAAGAAACCTATGGTATTGATGATAAAATTGAAGGTACCAGGGCTATTCTGAAACAAGTCTATATTGATCGAGTTATTATTGAAAGTTCTGGTCGCTTAGAAACATTGATGTTGGATGGTTTCGACTATACTAAGGATGTTTTAGCAGAACAACAACGTCCGGTAGAGGCAAATAATAGCCGGTTAAAAATGAAAACTGATCAAGGGTTAAATTTGCGGACTTCGCCTAAGGTTGATCTTGCCAAGCAAGCTAGGATCAAAGAACGAGTTTCAAAAGCACGAGCCGAGATCCTTGAAAATCCGGGTAAACTAACGGACTACATTAAAATTTCACCTTATCGAAAAGATGGCAAAGTAGTTGGTTATCGACTCATGCCAAATAAAGATCCGGAATTTTTCACCGAGGTTGGCTTAGTTGCTGGCGATGTCGCCGTACAAATAAATGGTAAAGACTTAACGGATATGCGCCAAGCTCAACAGGCGTTAATTGAGTTAAGAAAAGCCGAACATGTAGATTTATTGGTTAATCGTGACGGTGAGTTACACGATATTTCATTAGGCCTAAAATAATTAAATTTTTTGGAGAGACTTCATGCGCCTTATTTTAAGCGCTAAGCAAATAAAACGGACAGCGATTAATATATTAGCTGCCCTTTCAATAACTTTTACCTTCGGTATAGTGTCCGTGTCTGCGGCACAATACTCCCCTAATTTTAAGGGAACAGAAATAACTGAATTTATTAATATTATTGGTAAAAATCTGAAAAAGACCATTATCGTTGATCCCAAGGTTCGCGGTAAAATTAATGTTCGAAGTTATGATCTACTAACCGAAGACCAGTATTATCAGTTCTTTTTAAATGTGCTAGAAGTGTATGGATTTTCGGTAGTGGAAATGGACAATAATGTCCTAAAAGTGATACCCAATAAAAATGCTAAAACGGCGGCTATTCCGGTTGTAGGTGATGAAAACCCAGGCCAGGGTGATGAAATGGTTACCCGGGTAGTAGAAGTTAAAAATGTTTCGGTGCGTGAGTTATCGCCATTATTAAGACAGTTAAGCGATCAAGCTGGTGGTGGTAATGTAGTTCATTATGAGCCTTCTAATGTAATTATGTTAACTGGCACGGCAGCAGTGGTGAATCGTTTAGTTAATATTATCACTCGGGTTGATAAAGCTGGTGACCAAGGTGTGCAAATTATTAAGTTAAAACACGCCTCTGCCAGTGAAATTGTCCGCATTATTGAAAACATTAATAAACCAGCTTCTGGTAAAAGCGATACTCCTGCTTTTTTAATTCCTAAAATTGTTGCTGACGATCGCTCTAACGCGGTTATTATTAGTGGTGAAGGCCAAGCACGGGACCGTATCGTTCGGCTAATTAGTCGCCTTGATACCGAGTTAGAAACCGTCGGTAATACTCGAGTTTATTATTTAAAATATTCAAAAGCTGAAGACTTGGTGCCGGTTTTACAAAATGTTAGTGCCAGCATACAGGTGACTACCAGCTCAACAGCCAGCACCTCCTCTAACTCAGCTGCTAGAAAACGTAGTGCCTCAAAAAGTGATGTTAGCATTGAGGCTCACGATGACACTAACGCGCTGGTTATAACCGCAGAACCCGATATGTTACGTTCTCTAGAATCGGTTATTCGTCAACTTGATGTCCGCCGCGCACAAGTTTTGGTGGAAGCAATTATTGTCGAAGTGTTTGAAACTGAAGGTT
>CALJHL010000062.1 GCA_938075435.1 uncultured Thalassotalea sp.
CCTGGTGTTAACTCTTCACCGGCAAGTTTTTGGCCAATTACCGGTGAGTCAGTTGGCTCAACGGCAACACTTTGAATGGCTTTGCCTTGAGTATTTTTTATATAACGACTAACGCCAGTAATGGTGCCACCGGTTCCGACACCGGCGACAAAAATATCAATGTTACCGTCAAGATCTTGCCAAATTTCAGGACCGGTTGTTTTTTCATGGATTTCTGGATTCGCTGGATTATCAAACTGGCCTAAGATTAGATATTTACTCGGGTCAGTTGCTTTAATTTCTTCTGCTTTGTCAATTGCACCTTTCATACCTTTAGCGCCATCGGTTAATTCTAATTTTGCACCAAGAGCGATTAATAACTTACGACGTTCTAAACTCATTGTATGGGGCATAGTTAAGATCAAATCATAACCTTTTGAAGCCGCCACAAATGCTAAAGCAATACCGGTATTACCACTGGTTGGTTCAACAATAGTAATGCCTTTTTTTAAGGTGCCTTTCTTCTCAGCGTCCCAAATCATATTGGCGCCAATTCGACACTTAACACTAAAACTAGGATTTCTAGCTTCGATTTTGGCGTAAACATTACCGCCAGTAACCCTATTTAATTTAACTAGTGGAGTTTTACCAATAGAGTCGGGGTTGTTTTGATATAAATTAGCCATGTTAAATCCTTTGAATAATCCATGATAATGGTTAAGATTGAGTATATATACAGATTACAGGTTTTTCATTTTTTAAGAAGTAATAGAAGGGTATAACTAATAACAGTTAGTTTTATCATGTTGATTATTCTGTAAAATAAAAAAACCGAACTTATCAAGCTTTCAGGAAGACGATGAATACATTTAAAGGTACAGAAAATTATATTGCCAGCAGTGATTTACAACTTGCGGTTAATGCCGCTATCGCTTTAGAGAAACCTCTGTTAATTAAAGGCGAACCAGGTACTGGTAAAACTATGCTGGCAGAAGAGTTAGCGCAAGCGTTAAATACTGAACTGATCCAATGGCATATAAAATCTACAACTCGGGCCCAACAAGGATTATATGAATACGATGCGGTCTCACGCCTACGTGATAGCCAGTTAGGCAATGAAGGCGTTAATAATATTAGTAATTACATTGTTAAAGGTAAACTTTGGCAAGGCTTTATTGCGGATAACCGGCCGGTACTCTTGATTGATGAAATTGACAAAGCGGATATTGAATTTCCTAATGATTTGTTATTAGAGCTTGATAAAATGGAGTTCTATGTTTATGAAACGCAGGAGAAAATTGTTGCTAAGCAGCGACCAATAGTCATCATTACGTCAAATAATGAAAAGGAATTACCTGATGCTTTTCTCAGAAGGTGCTTCTTTCATTACATTAAATTCCCAGATAAAGCTGAGATGCAGTCAATTGTTGATGTTCATTTTGACAACATTAAACAAACCTTACTCGATGAAGCATTAGCGTTGTTTTTTAATCTGCGTGAGTTACCAGGCATAAAAAAGAAACCATCTACGTCAGAATTAATTGACTGGCTAAAACTGTTAGTTGCTGAAGACATTAGCCCAGAAGTACTGAGAGAAAGTAATCTAACTAAAGTTATCCCACCATTACACGGGGCATTATTAAAAAATGAACAAGACGTACACCTTTTTGAAAAAATAGCCTTTATGAATCGCGGTGGACGGTAATCAATGTTAATTGATTTTTTCTTTAAACTAAGAGAGTACCGTGTTCCTTGTACCGTTCGAGAATTACTCGATTTAATTTCGGCAATGAAACAGCGAGTGATCTTCTGCTCGGTAGATGACTTTTACGTTATTAGTAGGGTCATCTTAGTAAAAGATGAAAGCCATTTTGATAAATTTGACCGTGCCTTTGCCGATTACTTTAAAGGCGTCGTTAGTATTGATTTAGATTTATCTAATGTCCCTAAAGATTGGCTTGAAAGGCGTTTTCAGAAACAACTTTCAGCAGAAGAAAAAGCACAAATCAAAAAACTCGGCGGTTTAGAAGAGTTAATGAAAACTCTGCAAGAGCGCTTAAAAGAACAAGAAAAACGTCATCAAGGTGGCAGTAAGTGGATTGGTACTGGTGGAACATCGCCGTTTGGGGCTCATGGTTATCACCCCGGAGGGATGCGCATTGTTCAGGAGGGTAATCGTAATTTTTCGGCAGCAAAAGTCTGGGACAAACGTGAATTTAAAAATTTAGATCCGGGTGTCGAATTAGGCACTCGTAATATTAAAGTTGCGCTGCGAAAATTAAGGCAATTTGCCCGAACTGGCGCCGCAGAAGAGTTAGATCTTGACCATACGATAAGGGCAACGGCAAAAAATGCCGGCTACTTAGACGTGAAAATGCGCCCTGAACGGCATAATAACATTAAGGTTTTAATGTTTTTTGATGTTGGCGGCTCAATGGATGATTATATTCGTGTTTGTGAAGAGTTGTTTTCGGCAGTACACACAGAATTTAAGCATTTAGAGTACTTTTATTTCCATAATAGTCTTTATGAGCATGTTTGGCATGACAATGGCCGTCGTTATCAAGAAACCATTGATGTCTGGGATATATTGCATCGATTTTCAAAAGACTACAAAATTATCTTTGTCGGTGATGCAACTATGGGGCCTTATGAAATAGCCTATCCTGGTGGCAGTGTAGAGCACTGGAATGAGGAACCTAGTACCGTGTGGATGAAACGCCTTACCGATCACTTTGAGCATTGTATTTGGTTAAATCCGCAGCCACTCGAACATTGGAGTTATTACCAATCCATCGGTTTGATCAAGCAATTAATGGCAAGCAGAATGTATCCGCTGACCATTGAAGGTTTGTCTGCCGGCATCAAAGAATTATTATAAACGGACACAATAATGGAGAATTTTTTTACCAACACTAGGAAAAAACTCAGCCTTGATGAAACGCAAGAGGTGATCACGCCGTTTGCGTTCAAGCTCGATGAAAGTTTGTTTGGTATCGCCATTGCTAGCCCTTGGAAAAGGGGCGTAGCTCTAGCTACAGACTTATTTTTCGTGGCCGTACTTAGTAGTGCCGGCGGCGAGTTTTTAGCCATTGCCTTGGCAATAATGGCGTTTCGTTTGGGCAGTAAGCAACGAGCGGAACAAGAAGGAAAGGTTAAGGGGAGAAAACGTCGTGCCATTATGCGATTTATCGGCGCACTGATTGTATTTGTACTGTTAATAGAGACCTTACCCGAAATATTTGATGATATTTTTAATGACAGTGAACCAAGCTATAGCAATCAACGCGATGAAGATTGGGCAAAAGAGCAAGGCATTATTAGTGCAGAAGGCAAAAGCATTGACGTTGGCCAAGCATTAAAAATTACCGGTTATGTTATTAATGTCATTAATGATGCAGAGCAAAAAAATTGTGCGCTGTTAGAGTGTTGGCTGCAAGTGTTTGCACAGGTGCCTGAACAAGCGGTTAATCTAAAGTTAACAGCCGAAGAAGCAGACGAAGTGTTTGCAGGTTTAAGTGATGCTACTGAATTAGCGAAACAACAGCAGTTAGCCTTAGAAGAGCAGTTGCGAGCAAAATTTGCAGTACTCAATCAAGCCAATATCCTGAAATTAGAACAGCAAGCTGAGGCCGATAAAAAGGCAAATTTATTAGCGGCGGTAGATAAAGAAATCGGCAAACAACAGCCAAATTCTAATAATGAAAAACAACAAAATCCGAGCCGACCAATTTACTCCATTATGCAGCTAATTAAAGGTATTATTGATGATCTTGGCTTAGGCTTTGGTTGGGCGGCGTTATATTTTTCGGTCTTTACGGCGCGTTGGAATGGTCAGACACCGGGTAAAAAATTATTAGGTATTCGGGTGTTACAACTTGACGGAACGCCACTGTCATTATGGGATAGCTTTGGTCGATATGGTGGTTATGGTGCTGGCATTGCAACTGGCTTGTTAGGCTTTCTGCAAATTTATTGGGATCCAAATCGACAAGCCATTCACGACAAAATTTCAGCAACAGTGGTTATCGATGAGAAAAAGGTAGTTGATCCTGAATTGGTATTAGCCGCCAAGGTTAAGCCGATAGGCACACAGCCAAATGATATAAAAGACTAATTGTTAATAATTAAATAACGGCTAACCCTACGACAGGTTATAATACAATTTCTGTTAGATAAAATAGATCATTGAGTTGGTATGTTTGTCAGTAAGTTTATATTTGTTACAAACCACTACAAGCTGCGGAATTAAACTTTCGTATTGAACTATCCAAACCGCAAAAGGTAATTGCAATGAGTAAGCTATCCATAAAATTTCAACAACAATTAGAGGCGTGTCTGTGTCCTCCTGGCAATGGTGTATTTACCGTAAATACGGCAAAAGAGCGCAAGCAAGAATTACATCAGAGACTTTATGGTACTAGCTCGGGTATTGAGCAATTATGGAAAAGTTCGTTAACGGCTTTACCAACGGCATCAAATGCGGTTATTTTGGGAATTGCCTCAGACTGCGGTGGCGGTATTCTTAGAGGCGCAAATTGGGGACCTTTATTTGTTCGTTCAGCATTATTGCAACAACACCCGCAGTTAAAGTGTTTTGATCTCGGTGATGTAAGAGTTATTCCACATTTGCTTCATGATAAATATTTAAATGAAGAAACCATAACTAGCTGTCAAACGGCGTTATACCCTGACACTTATAGTAATTACTCGGTGTCACCGCTAACCATTACCGAAGATGTACTCGATAGCTTTTATGCTGAATTTCCTAACAAAGGTATTTTTGGTATCGGTGGCGATCATTCGGTAAGTTACCCTTTAACCAAAGCTTATTTACAAGCTAAAAGAGCGCAAGGTAAAAGGGTGTCTATTATTCATTTTGATGCCCATACCGACCTGCTGGTGCAGCGTTTAGGTATTGACTTATGTTTCGGCTCTTGGTGTACACATATTCTTGAATATTTACCCGATCCAAGCCACTTAATTCAAATTGGAATTCGCTCAAGTGGCAAACCTAAGTCGCATTGGGAAAGTAGTTTTGGTGTTAAGCAGCATTGGGCACACGAAGTAAGAGAGCAGGGTGTGGATGCCGTGATCGAAACTATTAAAGCGCAATTGACAGAGCAGTCTGTCGATGAACTGTACGTCAGCTTCGATATTGACGCGCTTGATGCAAAATATGCGTCAGCAACCGGTACCCCTGAGCCAGACGGTTTATCTCCAGAAGAAGCCATGAAAATATTGACGGAACTTAGTGCCCTATATCCAATTTCTGGTGCCGACATGATGGAAATTGCGCCGTTTACCGATAGTACCGGCCAAGGCGCTGAATCGGCGGAAATGACCGTAACCGTAGGTGCCGACATTTCGGCATTTTTAATAAAACAGATCGCGGCTAGATAGTTATTTAAGGCCATTAAATATTAAGCATTGCTCATTAACTAAGTAGATAACTTAGCTAATGAGTCAAAGCTATTTGGTGTTATTGAATTACTTTAACTTTAAGAAAAGGCAATTACATCCACGCATAGCTAAGTTTTAGAAAAGCAGTGCGTTCATCTTGTTTCAATCTTTTTACTCGTCGGTTTTCTATTGAGTTATCGGAATAACCTAAGAAAAATACCGTTTGTGGATTTAGTTTATAAGAATAAATGAGCTGAGTTGCCAAATTTTCTTCTTCCTCTGAATCAATATCTAACTCTGGATTATTATCCAAATTATAATCGGTAACGCTATAAACTGTACTTAATCGTAAATAGCTGTTTATATCGAATTGGTAGCTGATGCGTGCATCAAGCAGGTTTTCTTTGAATACATAATCATCATCGGCTTCAAGCTCGGCATAGCTATAGCTTAAGTCTAATTCAAGGTGGGTATTGAGGTGATAAGTCACACTTGGGTTCAATTCAACCATATCGCCCAAACGATCATTGCCATAGTCTATGGTATCGCCAATTAAGCTGTAAAATTGGATAAATAAATCGGCTCGCGGTTGCACGCCTAAATAGAACTCAAGGTAATCAAGCTCGTACATTGTAGTGTTATTATCAATGGCCGCATCATTAGGGTCTTCACGTAAACCAACTCGGTCTTCATGGTTATAAATTACATCAACAATTGACTGTAGGGGGCCTTGTAAGGTAAAACTGAGCGCATTTAACTTGGATATTAGCTGATTGTTTTCATTGTGAACAATATCATATTGAGCGCCAAGGTTAATTTCAGTCCACCAGGATTGTTCACTATAGAAATTGCGGCCAACGGTGGTGTTAAAGTTTTTAATATCGACTTTAGGCAAATAACCTAGATCGGCTCGAAAGTCTTGGCCTATTTGATCATATTCAGTTCGAACTAACCAGTACTCACTGTTGTGTTCAAAACCAATTTTATAGGCATTATCGCTAAATTCACCTTCGTCTGCAACAATGACGCTAGTTATCGCACATTCATTACTGGCGGTTACTTCATTGTAAGGACACCAATTTTGATACAGTTCAATAGAGTATTCAGTGTTAGAATTGAGTGCTTGGGCAATGATTGAATTACTCATATCAAGTTTGTATTTAAAATCTAAGCCCATCACTAAATTATGATAATCATCGCTCGAACGTAAAGTCGAAATAAAGCCGAAAGCGAGGTCATCGTTTACATCGTAGCGATAA
>CALJHL010000063.1 GCA_938075435.1 uncultured Thalassotalea sp.
TTGGTCATCAAAAAGGTCGAGGAACGTCTGAAAAAGTTCGTCGTAATTTTGCCATGCCACGCCCTGAAGGTTACCGCAAAGCATTACGTTTAATGGAAATGGCCGAGCGCTTTAAAATGCCAATCATCACCTTTATAGACACCCCTGGTGCCTACCCTGGTATTGGTGCTGAAGAACGTGGTCAATCGGAAGCTATCGCTCGTAACTTAAAAGTTATGGCTCGTTTAACCGTACCAATTGTTTGTACTGTAATTGGCGAAGGTGGCTCTGGTGGGGCATTAGCGATTGGTGTCGGCGATGCCGTTAATATGCTGCAGTACTCTACTTATTCAGTTATTTCTCCAGAAGGTTGTGCATCCATTTTATGGAAAACGGCTGAAAAAGCTTCAACAGCTGCAGAAGCCATGGGTGTAACAGCACCTAGAATTAAAGAGTTAGGTTTAATTGATAAAATTATTGATGAACCACTAGGCGGAGCTCATCGAGATTTCGATTTAATGGCAAATTCTTTGAAACAAACACTTAAAAGTGATTTAGCTAAGTTAGAAGGCAAAGAAAGTGAGGCCTTAATTGAGGAACGCTATCAGCGTCTAATGTCTTACGGCTACTGTTAATAGCCTAAATATTGGAAAGGAGAGTGTTAACTCTCCTTTTTTTTCATTTAATCAAGTTGATCACCCCCCTCTATATTGTTAAGTTAACCTTATGATTGATAACCAGTTAGCTCCTATTTGCCAGAAAGTATTGACGTTTTGTAGGCAACCAACAATTGTCAACAAGCCGTTAACTGTTGCTTATAGTGGTGGTATTGATTCCCAAGTGTTATTGCATGTTATTGCAGTATTAATCAAAGCTAAGTTGTTGTCGGTGCCGGTGCGCGCTATTCATATTAACCATGGTTTAAGTGACAATGCCACAAGTTGGCAAGCGTTTTGTAAACAACAAGCTGATCAATTCAAAGTGCCGTTTTTGAGCGTGCAGGTAACAATAGATAGCAATAGTAGCGAGAGTTTAGAAGCTCTGGCTCGAACCGCGCGCTATCAAGCATTGCAACAAAACAGTGCCGAAAATGCGGTGATCATTACCGGTCACCATCAAGATGATCAGGTTGAAACCTTACTATTGGCACTAAAACGTGGCGCTGGCATACAGGGCCTAGCGGCAATGCAAAGCCTGCGAAAAATGGATCCCGGCTCAGCAAATACTCACCAGCAATTGCTCGCTAGACCATTATTAGACGTCAGCCGTGATGATATTGAGCATTACGCGACTCGCCAAAATTTAACATGGGTGGAAGATGAGTCAAATAATGATCAACGTTTTGATCGAAACTTTATTCGCAGCGAAGTTGTACCGCTGTTAAAAAACCGTTGGCCAGCCATTCAACAAACCATTAGCCGTAGTGCCAGTCATTGTCAACAAGCACAACATTTATTAAATGAGTTAGCCGCAATTGATTATTTACATTGCCAAATAAGTTCTGATTGTCTGGCAATTACCGAAATGGCCAACTTATCTGATGAACGTATTACAAATTTATTGCGCTATTTTATTAAAAATAATGGCGGTGAAATGCCGTCAATGCAGCAGTTACAACAAATAAAAAATGCTTGTTTTATTGCCGCAAATGATAAAAATCCAGAAATAAACTTTACTCATTACAGTATCCGTCGTTTTCGAAGCTGGCTATATTTTACGGCAAACTTTGCCATTACTAAGTCGTGGCAAAAAGATATTAAGCTTAACGAATTAGCTCATCAGCCAATTGAATTACCAGATAGTCTTGGTACATTAATTGTTGAACAACTTGAATTAAGTGCATTAGAAATTGCCAAAACAGTAGAACAACAAGGGCATTGGTTAATAAAGTTACCTGAAAATGCGACTAACGTTCGCTTGGCATTTACCCATAACAACCCAAAATGCTTGCCCGATTATCGTAGTCAACGGCGAGAGTTGAAAAAGATATTACAAGAGCAGGCTATTCCTACCTGGCAAAGAACGCGCTTACCGTTTGTATTTATTGATCAACAATTAAGTGCGGTACTTCCTTTGTTTGTTTGTAAAGAGTATCTTGCACAACCAACGAAAAACAACATTCATTGCCTAAGCATTATTTGGCACCAATAATATAATTATAAAATGAGGAATAATAATGAGTGGATCATTATTGAAAAAAATACAATCTTTCGGTTTAGTTAGCCAAATTGTAGTCGGTATTATTTTCGGCGGTATACTGGCGGTAGTGGCACCGGAAGTTGCTAAATCATTTTCGATGCTCGGTAGCTTATTCGTAAGTGCCTTAAAGGCTGTCGCACCCATCTTAGTGTTTGTTTTGGTCATATCTTCTATCGCCAATCAGAAAACTGACAGCGATGCCGATTTAAAACCTATTATTGGTCTGTATTTAATTGGCACCTTAAGTGCGGCGTTAATCGCAGTACTGATGAGTTTTTTATTTCCGACAACACTTACCCTTGATTTAGCTAGCGCGACTGCAAATCCTCCTCAGGGGCTTGGCGAAGTTTTAACAACCTTGGCATTTAAAGTTGTTGATAACCCGATCAATGCCATTGCAACAGGTAATTTTATTGGCATTTTAGCTTGGGGTTTAGGCATTGGTTTTGCCTTAAAAAGAGCCAGTACCAGTACTAAGAAAATAATTCATGATGTTTCAGATGCTATTTCGAGCATGGTTAAACTCGTTATCAAGTTAGCACCAATAGGTATTTTTGGCTTAGTCGCGAATACGATAGCGACAACTGGCTTCACAGCGTTAGCGGAATATAGCCATTTAGTGTTTGTGTTAGTCACAACTATGTTAATTATTGCCTTAGTGGTTAACCCACTGATCGTTTTTTTAATTACTCGCAAAAATCCTTATCCTTTGGTTTTTACTTGTTTACGAGGTTCAGGCATCACTGCTTTCTTCACTCGCAGTTCGGCGGCAAATATTCCGGTAAATATGGCGCTTTGTAAAAAGCTTGATCTACACGAAGATACCTATTCTGTTTCAATTCCTTTAG
>CALJHL010000064.1 GCA_938075435.1 uncultured Thalassotalea sp.
GTAGTTCAGTTGGTTAGAATACCGGCCTGTCACGCCGGGGGTCGCGGGTTCGAGTCCCGTCCACTCCGCCAACATTATTTGCACATTTTCTGTATTTTTCAAAATATCAAATCTAAAATATCAAATCTCAAATCTAAAATATCAAATCTAAAATATCAAATTTCCCGTGTAAGCCGTATCGCTGTAGAAGCCTTGATTAATGAGTGTTTTTATCTGTCCGATATAAATCTACGATGCTGACTTTTATTATCATAAAAAAGCCTCAAACATTGCTGTTTAAGGCAATATTGCCAACCTGAGCTGACTATTATCGTTAAACTAATACGCGGTTAAGCGGCTTGTGTATCCTGTTTATTTTGCTTATTGGCTTCATGCTTAGCTTTATTTGCAACCAAATCCTGTTCGGCAAAATCATCAACATTGATCACATCTAATCTTAGTTGTTCAGTTATGATTAAGAGTTGTGCTTCCTCAGTGGTAATGTGTTTGTCAGCCAGCGCCTGTTTAGCAAGTTGGTCTAAATTAATAATTCCATGACGTTCATTAGTTGCATTATTAATTTTATCAACGATTTTTTCACAAGCGATAATATTGTCAAGGGCAGTTTCTAATTTACCCAACAGGTTAGTGTCATTGCGAGTTAAATATTGGCCATTGCCTAAACGACTGCGAGCAACACCAGGTGTTTGTAATAGACGTGCTACCTTGTGATCGGTGATATCACTTGGTTTTTGTAACGACGGACCAAAGGGTGAAACCAGTATTTTAATCAATTTACCGATTAATTTATTTGGAAAGTTATTAATTAACTCTTCTATGGCTTGTTGGCATTGGTATAAACTGTCTTCAACAGCCCAAACCATCAAAATTTCATCTTCTTTTTGACGACCTTCATCGTTGTAACGCTTAAGGGTTGCAGAAGCTAAATATAAATAGCTTAAAACATCGCCTAAACGAGCTGAAATTCGTTCTTTACGTTTTAAATCGCCACCTAGTACCGCCATTGATAGATCCGACATTAAAGCAAGGTTAGAGCTAAAACGAGTCATTATTTGGTAATAGCGTTGTGATTTGTCCTTAAACGGCGCACTGATAAAGTGTCCGCCAGTTAATGAGAACCAAATAGAGCGAACGGTATTGGAAATAGTGAAACCGATATGGCCAAATAAGGCTTGGTCAAAATCATCAACGGCTTCGGTAAAGTTTGTATTTGCAGCGGCCTCTAACTCAGCGAGTACGTAAGGGTGACAACGAATTGCCCCTTGACCATAAATAATCATATTGCGAGTAAGAATGTTGGCCCCTTCAACCGTAATCGCAATTGGGGCACCTTGATAGCCTCGACCTAAATAATTTGTCGGCCCTAAACAAACCCCTTTGCCGCCGTGGATATCCATGGCATCGTTAATACAACTGCGCATTTTCTCGGTTAAATGGTATTTACAAATAGCACCGACAACCGAAGGCTTCTCACCTAAGTCGATAGCACCTGTGGATAGACTGGTGACCGCATCCATTAAATAAGCATTACCACCAATTCGCGCTAATGGCTCTTCAATACCTTCCATTTTACCTATTGGCAGCTTAAATTGACGGCGAATATGACAATAAGCACCGGTAGCTAAAGCTGCTGATTTGATGCCACCAGTAGCGTTTGATGGCAAGGTTATTGATCTGCCTACCGATAAACACTCAACCAGCATGCGCCAACCTTGGCCAGCCATTTCTTGACCACCAATAATAAAGTCTAGTGGCACAAATATGTCATTGCCTTGAGTTGGGCCATTTTGAAATGGCACATTAAGTGGGAAATGGCGACGTCCAGTAATAACGCCGTCAATATCTGTTGGAATTAATGCACAAGTAATGCCTAGATCAGTTTCTTCACCAATAAGTTTATCAGGATCGTATAATTTAAATGCTAAGCCTAGAATTGTGGCAATAGGTGCTAAGGTAATATAGCGCTTATTCCAGGTTAAACGCATACCAAGAACTTCTTTACCCTCGAACTCACCATTACAAACAATGCCAAAATCTGGGATCGCGCCAGCATCAGAGCCAGCTTCAGGGCTAGTTAGGGCAAAGCAGGGGATCTCTTCACCTGTCGCTAAACGAGGTAAATAATGATCTTGTTGTTCTTTAGTCCCATAATCTTGTAATAATTCACCAGGACCCAAAGAGTTTGGTACCCCAACCGTACTTGATAGCACACTTGATACACTAGTGAGTTTTTGTAAAACTCTCGATTGCGCGTAGGCGCTAAATTGCAGACCACCGTATTGCTTTTTAATGATCATGGCAAAGAATTTATGATCTTTTAAGTATTGCCAAACTTCTGGTGATAAGTCGGCAATTTCATGAGTAACCTCCCACTCATCATGCATTCGACAGACTTCATCAACCGGTCCATCAAGAAAATTTTGTTCTTCTAGTGACAACCGTGGTTGTGGAAAGTTATGAAGTTTAGTCCAATTTGGATCACCTTTAAATAATTCAGCCTCAAACCAGGTGGTGCCTGCATTTAATGCGTCACGTTCAGTAGAAGACATGTCAGGCATTATTTTTTGGAAAGCAGATAATATTTTCTCAGAAATTAATTGTTGACGAATACTTCTAACATTAAGAGGGATAGCAATGACTGCAAATAAAATCCAACTGAAAATACCATTAAAATCTAATACGCTACCAATTAACAACAGCACACCATAACTTAACGTAAAAATGGTAAGCGATGCCCTAGTGTAGGCTAAATAACCGGATAGAATAATGGCTAAAGATAACCAAATAAAAAATTCCACAATAACTCCTTAAAATTCAAATATAAATAGAGGTCTGACCACTACATTAAGAATAGTAATAAACTAAAACTTAATCAATGCTATTTTGCAAATTATTTAAGCAATTTAAGCAATTTAAGTAATTGCAGTTTATGTTAATGATTTTTAT
>CALJHL010000065.1 GCA_938075435.1 uncultured Thalassotalea sp.
AACGTGAGTAATAACAACATCATAGTAAAAATGGCTACCATGGTGTTTTTAAAAGGCGAGCGGCTAAATACGGTCATGCAACATCCTTGTTTTATTATTTTTATGTGACAATAGTTGTATAACTATTGCACATAAACACAAAAACACTCAATAGTATAGTTGGAAACCCTTCCAGTACCACGACCATCTTTAATTCGTTTGATAATTTACTTTTCAGTTAGAACGTACTTTGACTTTTCCATAAAAAAATCCGGTTAACTTTAACCGGATTTAAAAAGTTTTCAACTTTAATGTGTAAGTTGAAAACTTTATTGTTTAGTTCTAATCTTTATTGTCTACCGACAAAAACCGCATTTACGGTTTAGGTAATTACTCAACCGTTACCGATTTTGCCAAGTTGCGTGGTTGGTCAACATCGGTACCCTTAATAATTGCCACGTAATAGGACAATAATTGTAATGGTAGGGTGTAAACAATTGGTGCAATTACATCATCACAATGCGGCACATTGATAACCTTCATGGTGTCGTCACTGTCAAAGTGGGCGTCAACATCGGCAAATACATACATTAAGCCACCACGGGCGCGTACTTCTTCAACGTTAGACTTTAACTTCTCAATTAAATCGTTGCGCGGCGCGACTACGATCACCGGCATATCGGCATCAATTAATGCTAATGGGCCATGTTTTAATTCACCGGCGGCATAAGCTTCAGCATGAATATAAGAAATTTCTTTTAGTTTTAAAGCGCCTTCCATTGCAATGGGATATTGATCGCCGCGGCCTAAAAATAACGAATGGTGCTTGTCGGCAAAATCTTCGGCTAATGCTTCAATGTCAGGTGCTAGGGTTAATACTTCTTCTAGTTTACTTGGCAAACTCATTAATGACGCAATGATTGATTCTTGTTCGGCTTCAGTCATGGCTTTATGTTGACCAATCGCTAGAGTCATCATCATTAATCCGACTAATTGAGTCGTGAAGGCTTTAGTTGAAGCCACGCCAATTTCAACACCGGCTTTGGTCATAAAGGCTAAGTCTGACTCGCGCACTAATGATGAGCCGGGTACATTACAAATACTTAAACTGGCACTGTAGCCTATCTCTTTGGCTAAACGCAGCGCCGCCAAGGTATCGGCGGTTTCACCAGATTGTGAAATGGTAACAATGAGTGAATTTTTAGGCACAAATGATTTGCGGTATCTAAATTCACTGGCAATTTCAATGTTACAACTCACTCCAGCGTGTTGCTCTAACCAATAACGAGCCACCATACCAGAGTGATAACTAGTACCACAGGCGATTATTTGCACGTGTTCGATATTTTTAAAGATATCATCGGCGCAAACGCCTTTATCGCTTGTACCAAACGCGTCGCTGCTGATTTTACCATCACTAAAGCGACCTTCTAACGTGTTGCGAATCGCAGTAGGTTGCTCATAGGTTTCTTTTAACATGAAGTGGCGATATTCACCTTTATCGCCGGCATCATGGCTAGCTTGTGCTTCGCTTATTTCACGTTCGACGCTATTGCCGTCGGTATCAAAGATGTTAACTTCATGGCGAGTGATTTCGGCGACATCACCTTCTTCTAAAAAGGCAAAACGACGAGTTACTGGCAATAAAGCCATCATGTCAGAGGCTAAAAAGTTTTCGCCTAAACCGTAGCCAATAACTAATGGGCTACCTGAACGGGCGACTACAACTCGATCTTTATCACGGCTATCCATAATAACGGTGCCGAAAGCTCCTTCAAATTGCTTGGTTGATTTTTGCACTGCTGCTAATAAAGTGTCGCAGGTTTTTAGCTCGTGGTGGACTAAGTGAGCAATTACTTCGGTATCGGTTTGTGAAGTAAAAACATAACCAAGATCTTGCAAACGAGTGCGCAGTAGCTGATGATTCTCAATGATGCCGTTATGGACAACGGTGATGTAGTCACTCGATATGTGCGGGTGAGCATTCGCTTCGCTAGGTACGCCATGCGTAGCCCAACGAGTGTGGGCAATACCAGTGCCGCCAGGTAATGGTTGCTCGGTTAACGCGTTTGCAAGCTCTTGCACTTTTCCTAAACGACGCAGGCGTTGTAACTGGTTGTCATTGCTAATAATGGCAACACCAGCCGAATCATAACCACGGTACTCAAGGCGTTTTAAGCCCTCTATTAAAATATCTGCTACATCACGTTGTGCTACTGCACCAACTATTCCGCACATAATAAAAACCTTGTTAAATTTATTGATCTATTTGAGCACAAATTAATGTAATGCCCAATTGAGTAATTTTGTTTTGTAATTCAACCGATAAATTATTATCGGTAATTAGTGTATCTATTGCCAGCCAGGGCAATTCTAAATTTGGAATTCGCCGGCCAATTTTATCCGATTCCACCACGACTATTACTTCGCGAGCAACTTCGCTCATTACTTGCGACAAGCCGATTAATTCATTAAAGGTGGTGGTGCCGCGGTCTATATCTATGCCATCAGCGCCAATAAACAGTTGATCGAAGTCATACGATCTTAAAACTAACTCGGCTATTTTACCTTGAAAAGCTTCTGAACTCGCATCCCAGGTGCCACCGGTCATTAGTATGGTGGGTTCGTTTTCCAACTCATGTAAGTTATTGGCAATAGATAAGGAATTGGTCATGACCACTAAGCCTTTCTTTTGGCTTAATTGCGGTACAATGGCTGCCGTTGTTCGGCCACTATCAATAATTATACGATTATGATCGCGAACATGACGGCCTGCTTCTTTGGCTATCGCCAACTTTTGCAACGAAACTTTTTCGGCTTGGTTGGTATTAATAATTTCTTTCGGTAATGGAATTGCACCTCCATAACGACGTAATAATAGGCCACTTTTTTCCAGTGCCGCTAAATCTTTACGTATGGTAACTTCCGAGGTCGAAAATTGCGTCGACAAGCTGTCTACGCTCACTTCACCTTGGTCAGTTAATTGACTCAAAATGGTATGACGGCGCTGTTGAGTATTACGTTTTGACATAAGTTTCGTTGTAAGTTAGCTAAGTTTCGTTTCGAAAGAAATGGGATTAAAGCAAAACTTGCCGCTAAATGCAAATTCTAATCGATAAAATTTTGCCTAACTGGTGTTAAAATGATAAATTAGCACTACTGCAAATTTGTATATACAACTTGCTATTAACTAGGATCTACCTGAAAATTATGACCGAGCCAACTTATACCCTACATAAAGGTAAAATTCCGTTACTGATCAGCATGCCTCATAATGGCGAAGAAATTCCTGCTGATATAAAGGCAATGATGACTGCCTCCGGGTTAGCGGTGAAAGACACCGATTGGTATATGGATCGCCTGTATGACTTTGCCCGCGAATTAGGAGCCTACATATTAATACCGCGCTATAGTCGTTTTGTTATTGATCTAAATCGTGACCCCGCAGGGATTAATTTATATCCAGGTGAAAATACCACCGAATTGTGCCCAACCACGAGTTTTGATAGCCAACCGTTATACCTAGCCGGACAATTACCCGATGGCGAAGAAAACCAGCGCCGGGTAGCACTTTATTGGCAACCGTATCATCAAGCAATTGTTGACACCTTAGCAGAGCTAAAGCAACAATTTGGCAAAGCGGTGTTATTAGAAGCGCATTCCATTGCATCCGTGGTGCCGCGATTTTTTGCCGGGCAATTACCCGATTTTAATTTTGGTACTAACAATGGTTCGAGTTGTGCAACAGGGCTAATTAATGCGGTTGCAGCTTTAGACTATGGCCCCTATTCAAAAGTAATTAATGGCCGTTTTAAAGGCGGTTATATCACCCGTGCTTATGCCGATGTAGACAATAATATTCATACCCTACAACTAGAATTGTCACAAGCAACCTACTTAAATGAAGATACCCTTAGCTATAATGCTGACAAAGCTCAGCAAGTGAAACCTAAATTACAGCAATTAGTGCAAGCCATGATTGAATTTGCCTTGCATAAGTAACCTAAGTAGATAAATAAGCTAACCACAAAAGTAAGATAAACCTATGATGAAACTATTCGCCGAAAACATATTACTTGCCGATGGCTGGCAACAAAACATCACCTTGCATATTGAGCAAGGCGTTATTGTCAATATTACTGAAGGTCAGGATAACGATGCCTACATAGCCGATGGAGCGGTGATCCCAGGAATGATTAATTGTCATTCGCATGCCTTTCAGCGCGGTTTCGCCGGCTTTTCCGAACAAGGTAGCGAAAGCCAAGACAGTTTTTGGACTTGGCGCAAGATCATGTATCAATTTTTGGATAATATCTCTAGCTCGCAAGCCGAAATTATTGCCCAACAATTGTATATAGAAATGCTTAAAGCCGGTTATACCCGAGTGGCTGAATTCCATTATTTACATCATGATAAAGATGGCGAAAATCACTCAAGCTTGGCGACTATGGCACAGGCCATTTTTACCGCTGCCAAAACGTCTGGTATCGGCTTGACCTTGTTACCGGTAATGTATCGTTTTAGTGGCTTTGGTAATCAATCAGCAACGACCGGGCAAAAGCGCTTTATTAACTCCATTGCCCAGTTCAACCAATTGGTAAGTGATTGTTTTGCTATTGCCGAAAATCAAGATAATTGTAACCTTGGTATTGCGCCGCATTCGTTGCGAGCCGTAGATAAAGAATCGTTACTCTCGGCAGTAAAGCATGTCCGCAGTTTAGACGCCAAAGCACCAATCCATATTCATATTAGTGAACAACAAAAAGAAGTGGATGACTGTTTACAGCATTGCGGTAAACGCCCGGTGCAATGGCTGCTTGATAATGCTGAATTAGATCAAAACTGGTGTTTAATCCATGCAACCCATATTGATAAAAGTGAAGTGGCAGGCATTATAAAATCGCAAGCAGTAGCGGGTATTTGTCCAACGACAGAAGCTAATCTGGGTGATGGTATTTTTCCAACCACAGAATTTATGGCGCAAGGCGGTCAGGTAGCAATTGGTTCAGACAGCCATATTAGTGTGTCAGCCATTGAAGAATTACGATTACTTGAGTACGCGCAGCGCTTACAAAAACAGCAAAGAGCTATTTTGGCTGATGGTAAAACCCCATCAGTTGGGCAAAACCTTTGGCAGCATAGTGCTCGTGCTGGCGCGTTAACAACCAACAGCAATACCGGTGAGCTAATGGTAGGGAAGCAAGCAGATTTATTGGTATTAGACCCCCAACAAACGCGTTTATTTGCCAATAATAATAAATTTATGCTCGACAGTATGATTTTCGCTAGCCAACAAAATCCAATTAAGGACGTGATGGTAAATGGTCATTGGGTTGTTGTCGCGGGACAGCATCAACAGCAAACTATGGCGGCAGATGAGTTTGCTGAGGTGTTGCAGCAGTTGGGTGGCAATCAATAACAACTCGACGATTGTTATTGTCTTATCTGCGAATAATTCCAGTGATGTTTAGTCACTGGAAAATTTAGTCGTTAGCAGGCTTAATCGCGAATACGCTTACAATATTCGGTACTGTTCTAGTTTATTACAAACCAAAATGAGATGGTCGCGTCGTAAGCGAATATTGTCTTTAGTAACTTCGCAGTATTCTTTATGAAAAGCGCGTAAGTTATCTCGAGACTCTGCTAATTGCTCAACATAAGCGACTTCTTTTTTGGAAAACGTCTTAAAATCTTGCTGTAAACCAGAGATCAGTTTAGTTGGGCTAACTCGAGCTTTGGTATCGGCGATATCAGAAAATTTTGTTTTAGCCTGTTGCTTGGTCTTGTCATACCATGCATTCAATTCTTCATTTGGGTAAAAATGTAAATATACGGCGATGGCAACAATTATGATTAATAATTTCTTCATAAAGACCTTTTATTAAGTGCATTTGCTATAAGTGATAAGTTAATCATAACCAATTTCTTACAAATTATTCATTTATTTCACAAAACTTAATGCAAATCATATTTTTACTGGCGTATATAGGTATAATTACCGTGTTCATATTCTTTATGTAGCTAACGTTAGGAAAGTAACAATGGCAGTCGACCAGGAAAAACCTCAGCACACCCAAACCATCCCGGTTAAAAATATTAAAGTCCACCAACCGAAAGATACTGGTGTCGAACACTATAAGCCTCGTGATCAAATTTACGTACGTAAAGTAAAGGGTTACTTTCAAAACATCCGTCGTAAGATGAATTTCGTTTTCTTAGCTGCTTTCGCGTTATTGCCTTGGTTACAATTTAATGGTCAGCAAGCGATTTTATTTGATTTGTCTGAACAGCGTTTTAATATTTTTGGCTTAACTCTATGGCCACAAGATCTGACGTTATTGGCGTGGATGTTTATTATTGGCGCATTTTTACTGTTTTTTGTGACTACGTTTCTTGGCCGGGTGTGGTGTGGTTATTTATGCCCGCAAACAGTATGGACGTTTATCTTTATTTGGTTTGAAGAAAAATTGGAAGGTAGTGCAAATCAACGCAAAAGACTCGACCAACAAAAACTAGATTTCAATAAATTTTGGCGAAAAGCGGCTAAACACAGTTGTTGGATGTTTTTCTCCATTTTAACGGCATTAACCTTTGTTGGCTACTTTGTACCCATGCAAGAACTGACCCTAGATTTCTTTAGTTTTAATGCGTCTATTGCCGCAACAGCCTGGATACTTTTCTTTGCGTTTTGTACCTACGGCAATGCTGGTTGGATGCGAGAAATTATGTGTTTGCATATGTGTCCATATGCACGTTTTCAATCGGCAATGTTTGACCAAGACACCCTCACCGTGTCGTATGATACGGCTCGTGGTGAAAATAGGGGGCGCCGCGCCCGTAAAGCCGATCCAGTTGAATTAGGACTTGGCGATTGTATTGATTGTAGCTTGTGTGTGCAAGTGTGTCCTACCGGTATTGATATTCGTAACGGCTTACAATATGAGTGCATTAATTGTGGCGCCTGTGCCGATGCCTGTGACGATGTCATGGATAAAATGGGTTATCGCAAAGGCTTAATCCGTTATACCACCGAAACCGCATTAGAAGGGCGAAAGGTTCATATTTTAAGGCCAAAACTATTTGTCTATGCGTTGGTATTGCTGGTTATGACTGGGTTTTTCGTCGCCGATATTGCGACTCGAGTACCGTTGCAGTTAGATATTATTCGTGACCGAAATACCCTCGCTCGCGAAAATATAGATGGCTTGGTTGAAAACGTTTATACCTTAAAAATACTGAATAAGTCCCAATTTAAAAGCCGCTATAAAATCCATCTTGAAGGCTTAAATGGTTATATTTGGCAAGGTGAGCAAGAAATAACGGTTGCTGGCGCTGATATAGCGACCTTGGCAATCAGTATTGCCATAGATCCATACGAACTTGAGGCATATATGACAGATGTTGCCTTTGTTATTCAACAAGTAGAGCCAAAGGATAGCGCCGTGATTTTAAAACAAAGCAGTGTCTTTTTTAATAAACGCTAATGACCGACTTTAGCTTCGCGAGTTTATCGCCAGAAACAATTATTGATGGTTTAGAGAGTGTCGGTTTTTCAGTGGCTAGTGGTTTATTGGCTTTGAACAGTTATGAAAACCGTGTTTATCAATTTCATGATGATGACATGCAAAAATTTGTCACTAAGTTTTATCGACCCAACCGTTGGTCTTTGCCGCAAATTCAAGAAGAGCATGACTTTGCCCTTGAATTAGAAGCAGAAGAACTACCTTTAGTGGCACCCCTTGTTCGAGATGGACAAAGCCTGTTTCATTTTAAGGGTTTTTGTTTTGCGGTATTCCCTTGCCGTGGCGGAAGAACTTTTGAGGTGGATAATCTTGACCATTTGGAATGGATGGGACGCTTTATTGGTCGTATTCATGCTGTGGCGGCGAAAAAACCATTTATTCATCGGCCAGTCATCAGTTGTGACGAAAGTTTGCATCAAGCACGAGATATTTTAATCAACACCCCGGATACGGTAACTAAAGGCTTACAACTGCCATTTTTCACCGTGCTTGATCAGGTGATAGAATTGACTGAACAACAGTATAAACCACAAAAGTTAATGCGCTTACACGGCGACTGTCATGCTGGCAATATTCTTTGGACCGATGCTGGACCACACTTTGTTGATTTAGATGATTGTCGCACTGGTCCGGCGGTGCAAGACCTGTGGATGATGCTTTGCGGTGACCGCCAACAAATGTTGTTACAATTAGATACACTATTAATGGGCTATGAAGACTTTTTTTCATTTGAACATAGTGAACTAAGACTGATAGAATCATTGCGGTCGATGAGATTAATTAACTATATGGCTTGGTTAACAAAGCGCTGGCAAGACCCGGCCTTCCCGAGAAACTTTCCGTGGTTTAATACCGAGAAGTATTGGGAGCAGCAAATATTAATATTGAAAGAGCAGTTTGCAATCTTACAAGAGCCTGCGTTAAGCTTAACGCCGCAATAACGCTGCAATTACCCAAAAATAACTCAAGAAAATGTGTGTGGTTTAATACCGAGAGAGCAGCAAATATTAATATTGAAAGAGCAATTTGCAATCATACAAGAGCCTGCGTTAAGCTTAACGCCGCAATCACCGAAAAATAATTCACAAATAGCGTAAAAATTAGTAAGGATTTAAACACGAATGAAAAAATTTATCAGCATGTTCCTAGTGGCATTGATGTTACCTTTAGCGGCCACTGCTGCAGATTATAAAGCAGGTACTCATTACAAAGTGGTAAACGAAAGCATCACAGCAAAAGCTGAAGTGCGTGAGTACTTCTCTTTTTATTGTCCACATTGTTTGAAATTTGAACCTTTCATGAAAGACTTAGCTGCAGCATTACCTGCGGACACTACCTTTGAAAAAAACCACGTTGATTTCCTTCGTGCCGCTAGCCCACAAGTGCAATTTGAAATTACTAAAGCACTTGTTGTTGCTATGCAGTTACCACAAAAAGAACAATTAATATCATCAATTTTTGATGCCATTCAAGTACAACGTAATCCTTTAGCGTCAATGGCTGAACTGCGTAAAGTATTTGAAAAAAATGGTGTTGATGGCGATCAGTTTGAAAAACATATGAAAAGCTTTGGTGTAAATTCGAAAGCCAAGCAAATGAAAAAATTCCAAGATGATATGACTGCCAAAGGTGCTATTACCGGCGTACCAACAATTATTGTGAATGGTAAATATAAAGTAAATGCCGATAAATTAAGTCGTAGTGATTTTTTAAATGACTACAAAAATATAGTATTATATTTATTAACGCTTAAATAATTAGATTTGAATATCGATTGAAGGCGCTCATAGAGCGCCTTTTTTTTATACAGGGATTGTCTCGTTTTGGAATAAGTATCCTCGACAGGCAGGGATTGCCTGAAGAGAGGGTTTATAACTAAAATTTAGATACTGCTAGCATAGGCTTAGCGAACATTTAATTTTAATGCTCTTAGCTAGCAATGTCCTGGTATAGCTGGCTGGCTAATTGTTCTAACACTTTTGCTTCCGGGTGGGTATGGGCGAAGGTTCTTAAGCCATATATGCCCATCAAAAAATAGCGAGCTAAATGGTCACTGTCTTTGTCACTAGGTATGCTTTTTTCAGCAATTGCGAGGGCAAACTTTTCTGCTAATGCCTGTTGCAACATTGACAAATTGTCACTAATAATCTGTTGAATTTCGTCATCTTGCTCTGCGATTTCATTCAATGCTTTCGTCAATAAACAAGCTTGTGAACTATCGCAACTTACACACTCAGCCACAACATTATCAAGATACGCTTTTAAATTAACTAGGGTAGGCTGCGAGCCAGAAAAAAATTGTTCAAACTCGGTTGTTCGATCGAGGCGATATTGCTCAAGCGCCGCCAACAATAATCCGCGTTTATTTTCAAAAGCACAGTATATCGACCCCGGATGTAATCCCGTTGCCGTTTTAAGATCTTGCATACTGGTTTTAGCATAACCTTTATGCATAAAGGCGTTCATCGCCGATCTTAGTACTTTTTCTTTATTAAATTCTGCATTACGCATTATTTTTCATTCTATTTGCACTGGATTTATTGATTGTATCCAATTTTGAACGAACATTCAAAAATAATTCTTGAATGTTTATTCAAGAAAAGGTATCTTGAACGCATATTCAATAACGAGATGCCGAAATGACTGATAATTTACTTAAGCCTTATGCCCTAAATAATACAATTAATTTAAATAACCGTATATTAATGGCGCCATTAACACGTTGTATGGCCGACGATGAATTAGTGCCAACGCAAGCTATGGCCGATTATTATGCCCGTCGAGCTGAAGCGGGTTTGATTATTTCAGAAGCTGTGATTATTCGTCCTGACGGCCAAGGTTACCCCAACACACCTGGATTATTTAGTCAGCCACAAATCGAAGCGTGGCAAAGAGTTACTTCAGCAGTACATAACAATGGCGGTAAAATATTTGCCCAGCTTTGGCATACTGGCCGGGTAGCTCATCCATATTTTTATGGTAAAGGTGATGATAATGCCGCGGTAATGGCACCATCAGCCATTGCTGTTGAAGGTAGCGTACCAAGAATGCGTGAACTGACCTATAAAACGCCAAAAGCAGTTACCGTTGAGGAAATTAACTTATTAGTCTCTGATTATGCACAAGCTGCCAAAAACGCGATTGCTGCTGGTTTTGATGGGGTCGAAATTCATGGCGCTAATGGCTATCTTATTGATCAGTTTTTACATCATGACAGTAACCGTCGTACTGATGATTATGGCGGTAGTAGCGAAAACATGAGTCGTTTTGCTTTGCAGGTAGTTGATGCCATTATTGATCAAGTCGGTAATGATAGAACTGCGTTAAGAGTGTCACCTGGAGCCTATTTTAATATCGCTGGTGATAGCCGAGACCGTGAGGTATTTGATTATCTACTACCAGAGTTAGAAAAGCGTAATTTGGCATTTCTTCATATTGGTATATTTGACGATAGTATGGAGTTTGATTATTTAGGCGGTCGTGCTTCAAGTTATGTTCGAGCGAACTATAATAAAACCTTAGTGGGTGTTGGAAGTTACAGTGCAGAAACCGCAAGTAGTGCGATAGATAACAACAAGTTTGATCTTATCGCAATTGGTAGACCATTTATTGCTAACCCAGATTATGTCGCGAAAATTCGAAATAATGAGCCATTAGTCAACTACTCTGAAGACATGTTAGCTATCCTAGTTTAACTCAGTTTAATTCAGCGGGTTAGTGAAAACCGGAGGCTGGCAAACGGCCGGCTTCTGGTTTTACGGTTAGCTACTTTGCTATCAATAACTATTTCATACTATCTGCATATTTCATCAAATTTATATATGAATCTACATGATAGCTATCGCGATTATTCGTTAAAAAAGTTAACAACTCGGCATGAGCCTCGGACGTAACGGATAAATAATCCCCACCCACACCATGGAAAATAATATTGACTAACAATATGTCAGAGGGAATATTGTTAATATACTCGATTAATTGCTTGCCGGTTGAATTGCTTGGATCCCATATAAGTGAAAATCTTTTATCAGCCCCATGCCCTTTAATTGCTGTAAAAAGATTATTGACTGTACTGAGATACTCTTCACCACCGACCAGCAAATCTCCGCAGGGAACGGTATAAGTACGTTCGGTTTTACCATCAATAGCTTTGAGAAAGGTATTCGCAGTCGTTAGCTCCTCAATCATTTGTGTGACGCTGTAATTATCAAGATCGTGATGTTTTGGCACCCACTGTCTATCTGGAAGAGAGGCTCGGCACGGATGATAGATACTATGATTGCCTAGTTCATGGCCATTTTTTGCTGCCGCTCGCCACTCTGCCATTCGTGCATTCATTACTGAGGAATTTGAAGTGATATAAAAGGATGCCTTTAGATTATGTTTATCCAGCTCGGGAATGGCATTGTCTAATTGACTGTTGAGGGCATCATCATAGGAAAGACTTACCGCTAATTTTCCTCCTCCAGGCCATGTGAATTCCTTGCTTTGTTCTTGTGAGCTGCTAGATACTGAAAACAGTATGGCTAACAACAACAAGATGGTTTTTATAAAAATCATTTGAATTTCGCTCCAAGCTCTGCAGTTTAAAAGGCAAAACTCTTAGTCTTAGTAGTTTACCTTGATAAACTCTAACTTACCTTAATAGTCTTAAATTTCAAAATATTAACATAGGGCTGACGGATGTCGTAGGCAAAGCACCTAGGTAATATCTGGCCGTTTTAGTTCTTGTTGGTATTGCCTATGCAACCGATAACTGAGCCCCGTGGCAATAACACATAGCATTGCGCTTGCCCCTATTTGCCAATAAGACATCATTTGTATACCACTGCCCGCTAAAGCAAATATTGCCATTTGTGGAAAGAAGCCTAAATAGGATGCGAAGATAAACTTATTCGCATCAATCGCGCCAACACCCGAGCATAGGTTTAATAAAAAATTATTACCGGCAGGAATAAGGCGGATGATAAAGGTCTTTTGAAAAGTATCTTTTTGCAGAAAGTTATTAAATATAGCAACCTTGTCACTTAAGCGTGTTAACACTAATGGTCGGACAATAAACCTTGCCGTGTAAAAGGTGATACTACAGCCGATTGCGGCCGCCAACGTGGCAATAAAGGTACCTTGCCACATACCAAAGGCATAGCCCGCAGTAAAGGCAGCCACTTGCCTTGGCAAGCCACAACTCGTTGCTAACGCGATGATAGCGAAGAAATAAATAATGCCGCTAAGACCATTATGCTTAATGGTGCCATTTACCCATTGTTGATCAAAATGAGTAAACAGTCCGGAAAAGTGCAGCAGCAATGCAATTAAGGTACTGGCGACAAGAAACAATAATACCACTTGTGTTTTGGGCCAATTGTTTTTAATAAAATTTCTCATCAAGGCGCTGCTTAACACCAGCTACGGCGTTTGCCGCCAGCGTAGATATAGCCATGACCATGTTGTATTAATAACTCGGCTAGATTTTCCCCATCAATATAAACATCAGCCAGTAAGCGAAAATATTTGCCCCGTTCAATGTTTTTTAATTCAATGATTTCGGCATCGGCAAGTTTTTGTTGAGTAAAGGTTTTAGCGCTCAGAGCGAGTTTTTTTTCTATCGAACATTGACTACGCAGCTCGGGAGTATCAACCCCTTTAATACGGATTGAGGTATTAGCACCTATGATACTAGGCCAATCCTTAATGTTTACTTTAAACGTGTCGCCATCGTAAACACTGGCAATATCATAAACACGAATATCGCCATAGTTACTGGCATTGCTGGCGTAACTGGGAATAAAAAATAACAAACAGATTAATGCTAGGGCAAACTTCATAGGACTACTTAACGGCATGGGAAAATACGAACAGCTAACTCACTAAAGATAAATTAAAGCGAGTTTATTTAGTTGGGCAAATAATAACTTTTTTGGCTTCAATAAACTGTTGTTTTTTGTTATTACCCACATAGCTAACGCTGCCTTCAATCAGGACCTGTTGATGTAATTGGGCTTTCTTGGCAAAGTACTCGGCGGTTTTCCCCCACAGGTGCACTAAACGTTGAATTTTTTGGCCTTTAAAATGATGATTAGCCTCACTAAAACCGGGTTCATTTATGGTGACGGTAAATTCTGCCAAGCTGACGTTATTTTCGGTTTTCACCAATTTTATCTCTGAGTCGACGGTGGCGTTGCAAATGAGTTGGTTAACGCCATTATGAACGCCTTTACCTAACACCGATAAACTTTCAACTTGAATAACATCTTTGCTTTGGCTTTTACTGGTTGCCAGAGCACCATGTAACATAATTAATTGGCCTTTGTCGGCAAAGAGAAAATGTTGCTCTACATTTTGCCCTTCAAAATGACATTGATGGTAGCTGGTCCAGTCTTTAAAAGAGTTGGATTTTTTATCAAACCAAGAGTGATTGGTGGCGATAACAAATTCTGCAATTGGCACAACAGGGTTTGCCCGGTAGCGGATTTCAGGTTTAGCAACTAAGTTACCGGCCAGAATAACATGGCATTGTTGTTTGCTTTCTTGAGGTTCTGGCACGCTGCGAGTTTTATCGGTCATGGTAAATTTAATTAGTTAGCAAGTGGCTAATATAATAGGAAATTTGGCGTTGGAATAAAACACATTTTTATGATCTGCTTGATCATTATTTTTTTAGGGTTTAACTCGGCCGGCCCAAGCAATAATAAATGCTAATGTGAATGGAATAATTCGCTCTAAATAATCACCTGGTGCAGAAGGGAATAAACTTAAAATTACCGACAACGCAAAGCCAGTAAAAATAGCGGTAAAAGCATACCTTCCATCGACAGACTTACTGATCACTTTTATGATCAATAATGGTCCAAATGCGGCGCCAAGAGCATTCCAAGCAAATAACACTCTCGAGAAAATGTCATCGGGCGCGTACAGGGCAATAAGCATCGAAATAACACACATAATAACAACCGTTAACCGTGAATATAACAGGCTATTTTTGTTGTTTTTATTTTCACTAATATCATAAGAAATAGCCGATGCTGAAACCAATAACTGACTATCTGCGGTCGACATGATGGCGGATAAAATTGCGGCAATAATAATACCGGCAACAACCGGAGGGAACAGTAAATTAGTGACTTCAAGTAAAGCTTGTTCACTATTTGCTATCGGCTCGATTAGCACCTTGGCACACCAGCCAACAATCAGCATGCCGATTATGACAATCGCCGACCAACCAATAGCAATGGCTTTAGCTTGTTGTACCGATTTTTCATCGCGTAATGCCATCATTCTGTTTACTACATGCGGTTGTCCTGGGTGGCCAAGACCTATTCCGCCAAGTCCAAACACGAACCCTATTGCCATAATGCCGGTATGCTCACCGGTGAAACTCATCTGTGTTTCTGTGTAGGCAATATGCATTTGTTGCCATAATTCTATTGGTCCACCAATGGCAATTAAGCCAGCAATTGGTAGTAAAAGACCGGCTGCTGCCATCAATAAGCCTTGTAAGGTATCGGTTATGCTCACCGCCCAAAAACCGCCAAGCAAGGTATACACAAGTATGATAGTTGTGCCTAATAATATGCTGCCTTCCATTGATACATCAAAGGTACTAGCAAACGTTGTGCCAGCGGCTTGAAATTGTGCGGCAATATAAAAGGTAAAGGCAATAACGATACAAAGAGAAGCCAATACGGTGATTGGTTTAGTGAGGTTGCCACTGCCTTTAGCGAGTAGCTCAGTTAAGGTAACCGACTGCTCTGCTGCAGCTTTTTTTTGTAATTTTGGCGCAAGCCATAGCCAGTTAAACATGTAACCACCGACAACAGCGAAGACAATCCAAATGGCAGACAAGCCCATTACATAAGCAGCGCCACTCATACCCAGTAAGGTCCATGCTGAAGACGCACTGGCGGCAGAGCTAATTGCCGCAACCCAAGGACCTAAACCACGACCACCAATAAAGTAATCTTCAGTAGAGCTGGTTTTTTGGTTGGCATAAAAGCCAATGCCAATAAGAATAAGTTTATAAACGACAAGGGTAATGAGAACGGTAGTGGTGTAATCCATGATATTTTTATTTTTATTATTGGAGTTGATTCGAGGATAACAATTTAACAAGGCAATTACATCAAACGTGGTTGCTAAATGGCAAAAGTATGCCTCTTAAGTGCTTAGTGATTTTGCGCTTAAAAATGGGCCGTTTATTTAGCATGTTTGTCTTTGCCTCAAGCCTATAGAACCTTTGAAATCATAACAATGGTAACTGCAAGTCGTCCATAAGATCACAACAATACTTTTAGTTGATAAAATTTAAAATTTTATGCATGTTATTAAAAACAATAAGAAATACAGCGATGGATAAGCAATTACCTAAACCATTTATGTTCACCTTGTCTTTGATTCAAGGGATATTACTCACTCTTATATATCGAAGTGTTGATAGTCAATCTTAGCCGGGTTCAGAGTCTATTTGGCTAATGGCATTGGCCACCTTTACCCTTAGTTTTCCATTGCTAACCTTGTTATCGATAAAAACGGATAATATTAAAGCCACCATAAAATTCCTGCTGCCCTTCACGTTATTAATTTCAATACTCGCCGGTTACGTGGGTTTTCAACAAGAGCCTAAAGAATTTGTAAATAATGACTTTGCCGCTTTGGTATTTGGCTTAACGGCATTAATTGCCTCTTTTAAAGGGTTAATGTACATCCAACAGATGAATAGTAATGAAGCCATTAGTTACAGCTCTTTATTCAAACATTCATGGCGTAATTTTATTATTTTTGGTGAGAGTTGGCTGTTTACTCTGATCTTATGGGGAATTTTAAATTTAGGGGCAAGCCTTTTTGCCATTTTAGACATCGATTTTTTCAAAGAATTATTACAAAAAGACTGGTTTGTGATCCCGACACTTACCTTAGCTTTTGGCTTTGCAGTGGTTATTTTTCGTAACATCACTCATACCGTAGATACCATAGCGAAAATATTACAAACGTTAATTAAATTTCTACTTCCTATCATTACCATTGTCTCTATTGGTTTTCTTGCTACCTTACCTTTTAAAGGCTTAGACAAGCTTTGGGATACCGGCAGTGGCAGCCTTTTGGTTTTATGGTTGCAGGCATTAACGTTATTTTTTATTAATGCTGTATACCAAGAATCATCTCATCAGCGGCCATACCATAAGGTACTACACCGAATAATCTTTGTTGGCGTTGCTTTATTACCAATTTACACCTTAATTTCAGCTTATGGTTTGTGGTTGCGAGTCGACCAATATGGATTAACCGTTGCTCGTTGTTGGGGAATATTAGTATGTGCGTTATTGGGAGTTTTTGCGTTTGGTTATTTAATCGGAATAGTCAGAAAAAAAGATGCCTGGTTAGAAACCTTAAGCACAGTAAACATTCGCATGGGTGTTGTGGTATTAGTCGCCATGCTGCTAGTTAACTCACCACTTTTAAATTTTCAAGCCATTTCAACCGCCAGTCACTTGGCTAAACTAACCAATAACGAAATTGATATTGAAGACTTAGACTTAGATTATTTTAGACAGGAACTTGGCCGTCATGGCTACTTAGCATTACAAGACTTGAAACAAGACATCGCTAGCCAATACCCTGAAAAAGTTGTGTATATAGACAGAATGTATGCACAGCCAAATTATCGCTCAAGAACAGCTCAACCTGAAGAAATTAATGAAATAGAATTTGAACAATTAATTACTTATTGGCCAAATAAAACTGAGTTTCCGAACGCCCTAACAACAGCCGTTTTTAAAAAAGTGACCAAGCACCAATGGAACTCAGTTAAAAGTAATAATTATTATTTATTAACCATTGATTTAAACCAAGATGAAATCAATGAATTTATCGTTATAACCGAAGGTAACAACTCAACTTCTGCAAATTTATGGTACGCAGACGGTGAGGGCTGGAAGGCAAGGTACATGACAACTTCTAACCCCAATGATGAGCACTTTCTAAAAGCATTGATTGAACAACAGAACATAAAAACAATTGAGCCCAAATGGCAAGATTTAAGTATTGGTGGTTTAACACTTAGAGTTGCAATTTAAATGACGATAAGAGCGGTTTGTAGTCGGGAATAAAGATAAAATTTTAACATGTTGTTATTTTCTAGGTAAAACAGGGATTGTTTTCACGTTAAATTTGGCAGTAAATACTGGTAGGTAAATTTAAAACCAGCGCTTGCCAAATCGTACATTCCCTTTTTCTATCTTTTTAAGTACAGTATTCATTAACTTAAATTCTATGGTTACCAATGCGTTATGACCAATAAATTGGCGAAATAGTGTTTTTAAATTGCTTATTAGCAAAATAATTTCAGTCCTATAGTTAGGCGTTAATAATTTATGATTAGTATTTCAACTTCGGAGAACAAAATGAAAAAAATAATAATACTAGCTCTTCCACTAATGGTATTAACAGGGTGTATATCTTCTAAAACATATATAGATCCAAACTTTGAAAAAGCAACTTATGAAGATGTTAAGAGTGTTGCTAAAAAATATGATACCCAGATATTCGTTGAGTTCCAAAGAAACGGAGAAACGTTAGAAGCTGTAAATAAAGAGGTTCTAAATCACGTTGAGCGAACTTTACGAGCTACAAGTATTGTAACTCCTTCTCAAGGTGGAGCTGATTACTCAATTAAAGTGATAGTAAATAATATTGCTGATATCGGAGAGGCTGCAGCTAAAGGCTTTGGTACCGGGTTGACATTTGGCGCTGCTGGTTCAACAGTCACAGATTATTATGAAGTGAAAATTGAGTATACCGATAAAAGTGGTATAAATTTAACTAAAGATTATAAGCATGCTTTACATACGACAATAGGCAACGAAGATGCCCCTTTTGAAGGTGCAATCCCGACAACTCCAGCAGATGGTTTTGGTACTGTAGTAGAGCAAGTTTTACTTAACTTCGTAGTTGAAATGCAAAAAGAAGGCAAACTATCTTTAATCGCTAGTCCTTTTTACGGCAATTCATAAGGGACCGTGCAAGTGGGTTTATATCGGTTTACTGGGCCCACATACATAAGCTGTTAAAGCTATTAATCTACATCGAGTATATTTATGAAATTACAAACTATCTTTCTGCTATTTTTAAGTGTGTTAGTTGTATCTTGTGCTTCAACTAGACCTAAAGAATTAACAAATTATGATAAAGAACTTCTCGCCCCTGCGGTTATAGATGAATATGCTCTGAAAAAGAAAGAGGTATTTGAAGAGCCAAGCTTAGGTGCGATGCTTAGATATGAGAATAGAGATTTCCCGGAAGATAATATCACTGTTTATATTTACCCAATAAGCGCTGTTAGCTGGGAAGATCAAGGTTCAGTTTTAGCAAGTGAATTGTCAAATGCAGTAACTGAAATCGATGCTGCAGTTAAATATGGCTACTATCAATCTAGAACAGCCGAATTACTTTCTGATTATTCTTTTGGATCAAAAGGTAAAGAATTCAAAGGTAAAAAGGCTGAACTCACATTAACAGCAAAAAATGGAACTTTGTTTTATTCAGGTGTATATATTTTTCTTGCTGAAGATAAATATATAAAATTTAGAACAAGCTTTGACAGTCGCTCAGCTAAGAGTTCAATGGGCGATGCTGTTGTTAAAAATTTACTCCCACAATTAAAAGTTCCTTCGGAGTCTATTTATATGAAAAAATTAAGAGCGGCTCACGAAGAGAAAATGCAGCAAGACTTAATGAAGCTAATGCTACAAGCGATGGAAAATAATACAGAGTAAAATAGCTATAAGTGACTTAATCAGGGTAAAAAAATTGTTGGCTTTTGCCCCTTCGTCGCTTATTTTAACTAACTTTTCTTTACCTCTTAGTAAGGCTTTGGTAAAACCTCAATAGCATGAAGCTGTATTAAGATGTAATGATTCTAGTATCGGTAATTTTATTTACTGGCGAAACCTTTTGTTACCAGTCGTAATCACTAGAATCAACAACTTGATCTTCAATATTTTAGATTAAAAAAAAGTCTGCTATTTTTGTAAGCCTTCTTCGTATAAAATCCGGCTTATAAATTTTACTTCTTAAATACTTCGCAATATTAAAGTTTAACTAGTGACACCTTCTATCTCTTTCTAAAATGACACAAAATAAATGAATGATAAAACTATAGCAACGCACAACGGTAATTTTCATGCAGATGATGTTTTTAGTGTTGCTGCACTGAAGCAAATTTACCCTTCTTTTAATCTTATTCGCACACGTGATTTAGAACTTATCAACAAGGCTGACATTGTGATTGATGTCGGTGGTGAATATGATGCAGATGCAGGTCGATTTGATCATCATCAACGTGGCGGAGCAGGTGAGCGCGAAAATGGTATTCCTTATTCTTCATTTGGTTTAATTTGGCAGAAATATGGCTTAACAATATGTGAGGGCAATCAAGAGGTGGCAAATTCTGTTGATGCGGGTTTGGTATCAACGATTGATGCAATTGATTGTGGTCATGTTGAAGGTGTTTCTAAAGGTATTAGCCTTAGCCAAACTATTTCAATGTTTAACCCAACTTGGCAAGAAGATGGCAACTTTGATAGCTGTTTTGATGAAGCTGTAGACTTTGCATCGCTTGTTTTATCTCGATTCATTGCAACTGCTAACGGTGGCATCAGTGCCAAGGAAATTGTAGCTAAAGCGATTGCTGATGCCGAAGATCCGCGAGTGATTGTGTTAGATAAATACACCCCGTGGAAAAGAACGGTTCATGCTTTGTCTGAAGTGGCTTTATATATGGTTTACCCATCGCCGTCTGGCCAATGGCGAATTCAAACAGTCCCGGTTGAACCTGGTTCATTTGAAGACAGAAAACCCTTGCCTAAACCATGGGCCGGCTTGTCGGATAACGCGCTGAAAGATGCAACAGGTATCGATGATGCCATGTTCTGTCATAATGGTTTGTTTATTGCTGGTGCAGAATCATTTGCAAGCACTATGAAAATGGCAGCCATGGCACTGCAAGAATAATAAAATTGCTCTCAAAAATTAAAATATAACCATGCAAATTAACATAAGAATTTTGTTACGCTAGAGGTAACAAAATTCCAGTTGTTGAGGTTTTTCTGGCCCATTATTCATGGTACTGTAGTGTTTTCTGAATTGACTTAACACCTTTATTTACCCTAGGACAACCAATACTAAAACTAATTGCAGGGATTGCATTATTTACTTTCCCTTTATCTTCTTTTACTGAGCCAATAATATTTTCAGAAATTTTGATTGGTCAATCCCAACATAAAATTAATGTGGCAATGATCTCTATTATTCTTTGGGCTCGGAGTATCAATTCACTGAAGATGTTTATGTCGGATTAGAGTATTCGTTGTTTGAAGTTGAGACGAAAGAGCGTTATGAGATGGGAAATCACGGTTATTACCAGCATGAAGTAGCAGATTTTTCTGTTGTATTAGGATGGGTATTTTAGTTATCAACTTCGCGGGTCAAACAAAAACGGCGCCATTGCTGGCACCGTTAGTGAGTAAAGTAGCTTTAGAGATAAAATTCGCTTACAAGCTTTCTAAAAAGCTCAATATTTTTGCCCGTTCATCGCTTGTTAACGCATTGTAGGCATCGGTAATCGCTTGTGCTTCACCGCCATGCCAACGTATCGCTTCGTCAATAGTTCGCGCCCGTCCATCATGCAAATATGCATGGTGCGGTGTACATACTTCACCGCCTTCTGCCCCCGTTGGGTTGATTACACCACCCGTTACACACGCAGCTAAGCCAAGACCCCATAAGGGCGTGGTGCGCCATTCGCTGCCGCTGGCCAATCCTTCACCTAAGGTATCTGCAAGCCCTTCTCCCATATCGTGCAAGAGCATATCTGAATACGGGTGAATGGTTTGGTTACGAACTTCCGCCAGAGGATGGAACTCACTGGTTTGGAACGTTTCGGTGTGGCAGTCAACACAGCCAATGTTTCTGAATAGTGAAGCACCGGCAAGCACTTCTTGATCTTCTAAACCAGTTTTCCAAACCCGCTGAGGTCGTACACCAAGGGTGGAGATATAAGTGATCAGATTATTTAAATTTTCCTCAGACATCAATGGGTTGCTACCACCACAATTTTCTTGGGCCGAACCACAATCAAGATTTGGCAGCACCGAGGTACGGACCCCAATATCGGTATTTAGCGCTGCGGCCACCTGATGGCGCACGCTAATTGTGCTGGCTTTCCAACCAAAACGACCGAGATTAGTTACGGCACCGTTTTCTGGATTTACGGTTTTATTTGCCACACCCGAAATTCCGTTGCCATCGGCATCCGTAGGATCTTCTAACGCAAGTATAGCGGTTTCTGGAATTGCATCGAGCAATCCCAAACCGACTAGGCGTGGCGCAATACGAGCCGAAAATGTGGCTGGCGTTGCTTCGCTAAATCGATAATTAGGTATACGTAAACCGTCAGCTAGTTCGGTCCAGGATGCTATAGAAATATGACCCTCACCGCCACTGCCATTCGGCTGTAATACTCGACCAATTGCTGGGTCGGGATTACCGTTTGCATCGCCTACTTTGAATACCCAGCGATCCAGTAAATCACCATTCTCGGCAACTGGTGCGCCACCATTACGCTCGTGACAATCGGTACAACGTTCGTTTACATAACGCACTGCAGACAGACCAACGTTATCTGCAAATATACCGTTATCCGGATCTTCGTCGTGAGTACCGTCAACAAATGACGAGTGGTGAACGCGACGACCTAATAAAAACGTCTGGCCATTGTCGTAGCCTAGGTTAGTGGCCATTTGCATGAAGTGGTCATTCGGTTCATTGGTATATTGGTAGTGCAAGCTAGTCGCGCCACCTGACCAATATTCTTGGGGTATTTTAGCGCTGTCTTCGCGGTACGTGCTGCCGGCTGCTTCTGCATACCAAGGCACAATGCCTTCACCAACAATATAAAGGTAAGTCGTACCATAGTAGTTGGCTTGGCCGCGCGGTATACCTGATGCGCTGAACTGGCTGATTTCAAATTCCATTTTGTCACCAATTCGAATTTCTCGACCGAGACGGGTGTTTTCATTACTGATTTTTTGGTACTTGTAGTAAGTGCCATCAAAACCAATATAGTTCATGGTGCCATTACTCGCGTATTGTGCGACGGTGGTAATACCTTGATACCACCAACGGTTTTCAGCTTCTATATCGCTTAGCGGGAAAATGGTGCGTACATTCATTTCAATGGTGTCACCGCCTTTGGCAACGTAATCGATAATTTCAATGTTACTTGAGCGATTCTCGAAATAAAATTTAACGTAATGGTCATAAGATTGAAACTCATCTTCACGAGCGTGACGGGTACGCGGTCGATCAGAAAAACGGGTGACTAAGGCATCATCTGTTTCAAATTGACTGTCCGGTTCAAGTAAGGTTGTTTCATCGTATAGCGTGCTTATATTCCCCAGCACACCATAAGGCACGAGCCACCAGGTACCACCGGCGCCATCGCCATTGGTGTCACCGGCATTGATATCACCAACATAAAAATACAATGGACGGCCATTATGAGCCGCTTGGATAAGACCATCCGCGCGTACGATAGTAGTTAAGCCATTGACGCCAGATGCGACTGAGTCTGCTACTAAAACTGGCGGCCAAGTTATTGCACAGCCGTCATTACAGACACTGCTTTCGGGGGCAGCTAAATCGTTATCAAATACATAAAGAGAAAAGCCAGGAAAGGCGGAGTTAGGGCCGCCAGTTAGGCGTTCATTGGCGAATGATACTTCGGTATCTACAGAAATAATTTCGCAACCATTAGTATCGACAATCGCACCCTCAGCAGTGTTTGGGCATTGATCGACAGAATCGGCAACACCATCTGCATCGTCATCGGAATCTGGGGTAAATTCAATCCAGTTAATGTTAAAATCGTTGCCGGTTACATCCAAACGCAAGGTCTGGACGGTTGGATCTTGAGCAACGACGATGGTGCCGATAGTGTGCGTTTCGAATGCTTGCCAGCCGCCGGTGCCGACGCTATCGGTGCCTATTAATATGCCATCAAGTTTTAGGGTATAACGACCGCTAGATACTTGTGAGGCAACACGTGTGGTCACTGAATACAAACCAGCGCTTAAATTCACTTGATACTCAAGCCACTCACCTGCCACAGTCCAACCAACATTGCGGCCGCCGCCAACATCTGTGGTGTTTTCGATATCAACATTGTCACCATTGCCGCTACCACCGTTATCACCGGCATCGGAGTCACTGAACCTTAGATAGTCTTCAGCTTCAACTTTTACACTTTCAGCTGGAGTAGGCGTCGGAGTCGGAATTGGAGCCGGAGTCGGAGTAGGCGTCGGAGCTGGAGTAGGCGTCGGAGCCGGAGTTGGAGCCGGAGTTGGGGCCGGAGTTGGGGCCGGAGTTGGGGCCGGAGTAGCAGGTGGCGTGCTTTCACCAGACCCGCCACCGCAGGCACTTAAGCTTGTGGCGGCAACCAAACACAGCGCCAAAATATATTTATTGGAATTCATTATTACTTAGCCTCAAATGTATCAAAAGTGCGAGCTCTCTCGCATATGAAGGTCGACAATACATCCTCGGATTTATATTTTGTCTAAAGAAACTAGGTTAACTTTACATAATAATTTAGGTTTTTCCTTTGTATTGGGACCGCTCCCAGAGAATATATCTGATAATGTCTTTAACTGCAAGTAAATTTGTAAATGTACCTTCTATCTTGGCGCGGGTTGTAACAATACATTTGTTGGTTGATACCGGTGCAGGTTGATAAATCACCGTCTGTTTTTTGTATGCGGATAACGCTGATGTATAGGTTTTCAATAAATTTTTATACATTGCTAAGGTAAAGCTCTGGCGCTGTTGTTTTGATGATTTTTTTAGATTTTTACCCAGTATTTTGAACGAGACATACCGGTGATCAATGTGTGGCATCAGTTCTTGTTATACAAGGGTTCGCATAACGCTTTTGTCGTTACGTTGTTGGTCAGATAAATTAGCAATTTTGCGAAACAAATTTTTGGTAATATCTTCGATTAATACATAAGGAGATTGTTCTTGTGCAGCAGTAATAGCAGGTAAAAAAAGACCGAGTATTAACAAGGGTAAAATCATAGTTACTTTAATTGCAGTCATCGTATTAATTTTCTTGTAGTTATTTATTATGCAGATAACTATCGATGAAAATTAAAATGATTACTTTAGAATTAGCTAATGTTTTTCTTAGGAAAGTTTATGTGTTCTTATATCAACAACTTAGATGGAGTTTCGGTGAAAGTTAGTCTTTATTATAATCCGGCAAACCTGTCGACAACCAATATTTTTGCAGTCCAAGCGTTTCAACCAAATGCTTAAATTCATCTGATTTTCTAAACCCCTTAGCCTCAACTGAAAACAAAAACTCGATATCTAACTCATATTTCTTTTGCAGAAGGCTTTCAAAAGCCGAAGCCGCCTTTTGGTACTGTTGCAGGTAAATCCAAATTCCGGGCTGAAAGTGAGGAGGAACCTGATTTTTTGCAATGGCGGTTTGCAGACTGGTAATCGCCAAAGCTCGTTTGTTGGTGTCGTAAAAACCATTGGTAAGTTCGAGTAAATCATCAAAGTCGATAAACATTGAGTCGCGTTTAGTGCGTTTAAGGTAAGCATTTAAAAACGAGGTTGTTGCTGCATTTACCATATACAGCGCATCGGTTTGTGGTGGATTTTCTTTTTCAGGTCTACAAATTAAATTGCCAAGGTAGTGATCTGCTCCTTGGGTAACAAGTGCGTATTTATTGTTTGGCTTGGCGCTATCAAACGACATTTTATGCATTTGCCATTCGGTGAAAAACTGGCTGTCCATATCCCAAGTACCCGTGGTTAGCATCACCGGCTTGGTTAAGTTGTTCCAACTGTCTTTAGTTATAACGTCAAACATTGGTCTCGGTGGATATAAGGCAACTATGGATTTGATACGGTCATTATTAATATAGTGAAACTGCTCAGTATCGGGCTCATATAATCCAGCGCCGCCGTATTGTTGTGCCGAAAATGCACCGAACGAGTGGCCAGTTGCGGCGATATTGTTAAAATCGGCTTTATCTTTAAACGCCGGATGTTGCTGTTCAATTCTCACTAAGTTGCCTAACAAAAAATCGAAATCAATCATTCGCTGTTCTACCAAGCCAAAGTTGCCATACCATAGACTATTGAAAATACCGCTGACCATGCCACAACAGTCTTGATGATTGGGAGCCACTACCACATAGCCATGACTTACCCAGTGTTCAATGACCATGTCGTATTTGTCTTTGCTGGAAAGTTACCGTGCGAAAATAATACTAATGGAAAATTGTCACCAGTTTTTGGGTAGAACACACTCAACTCAAGATCTCTAGATGTTAATTAAGTGATTTTTATGTATTAGCTTACAAATGAAACGATAAATGTAGGAGGATTTAAGAAATGGTCCACCCGACAGGAGTCGAACCTGTGACCTATGCCTCCGGAGGGCATCGCTCTATCCAGCTGAGCTACGGGTGGTTATTGAAAAAACTTGTCTGGGATAAGTTTACGCCATTTTATACAGACAACAGCCAGTGTCAACTACTGTCTTAGCCATTGGCTTTAATTGCTTGTTTATTCTTCAATCAACAAACCTAAGTCATGCAAACGACAAAGTAATATTTATCAACTATGCTTATATCAAGTCTATTAACCGATTGATTTAAAATAATAACTAGAGCGATACATGGAAATATTGGGTTTAATTGGCTATAGCACGGCAGCGATAGCATATTTAATTTTTTTATTGCTGATTTTTGTCGGCAAACAGCAGGGCTTCACCAACCGATTAATGATGCTTGCATGCTTAGGCTCTTTTGCTGCGGCGTTAATCAGTACCCTGCAAATGTATTACTCATTTTCTTTACCTTTCACGTTGCTAATCGAAGCGATAAAAATTTGCTGTTGGTCGGTATTGTTGCTTAGCCTTAATAATGGCGTAGGCAGCTTAAGTGAATTTTTGTCACAACCACAACTAAAAAAATATCTAATAATTTGTGGGCTAGGGATCGCAATTGCCGCCATAGAAATTATCCAATTCCAGCAATACTCTTGGGTGTTTATTATTCTACTGGCGTTTAATCTTACGGCTTTAGTGCTGTTGGAGCAACTATATCGAAATCATAAAAATAAATTTAAATGGGCAATTTGGCCATTAATTGCTGGTTTAGGTGGTGTGTTTGTTTTTGATTTTATTATTTATGCGCAAGCGTCACTATTGACCCGCATTGATTTTGACTTTTGGTATGGCCGTGGTTATATAGCGATTTTTGCCTTGCCATTTATCGTGCTAAGTTCGAAACGAATAAAAGGCTTATCACCAGACTTATTTATTTCAAGAGATGTGGTCTTTTATAGCAGCATCTTAGTGCTAAGTGGTCTGTATTTAATATTATTAGCTTTTTCAGGCTATGTTATTCGCTATATTGGCGGTCAATGGAGTGACTTATTAAGCATTATTTTTATGGCGCTAGGCAGCTTAGTGCTATTTTCGTTACTGATAACCAGCAGTTTACGAAATAAAGTTAAGGTATTTATTAGTAAACACTTTTTTGCCAATAAATACGATTATCGGCTAGAGTGGTTAAACGTTATTTCAGCAATAGAAGGGCAAGGCTCGGTCGATTTCTATAAAACAGCAACTCGGGCAATGGCTGCTTGCTTACAAGTAAACTATTGTGGCTTTGTGAAGAGTACCCATCGCCAATTAGAAGTGGCTTATCGAGATGGGTTGAATTTTCCTGATCCTGTTATTGAACAATTGCAGTTAATTGATAATTTTTGTCAGCAGCAACATTGGATTATTGATGTCAGAGAATATCAAGCCAAAAATAGTATTTACCAAGGCTTAGTCATAGACGCGCCGTTATTAATAAGCCATTTTATTGAAATAATCGTCCCTACCTATAATCAACAGCAATTACTCGGTTATTTTGTTTCCCCTGGACCAGTAGAAAAACCCATTCTTAACTGGGAAGACAGAGATTATTTATTTGCTGTGTCAAAGCAACTAGGTAGTTACCTGTCATTGCAGCAAGCGCAATTAAAGTTGGCACAAAATCAGCAGTTATCGGCATTTCATCGGATGTCTGCTTTTGTCTTACACGATCTGAAAAATATCCAAGCTCAGCTTGCTCTGATTAATACAAATGCCGAAAAGCACCAACAAAATCCTGAATTTATTGATGATGTTTTTACCACAGTCGCATCGGCAGGCGAGCGTTTGGATAAAGTGGTAAAACAGTTACAAGTTAAAAGCGGTAAAAGCTTAGATAAAACAACGCAAGCGCATGGTTTAGTTGAATTGCCCATTGATCCAATAAATTTAGGAGATGTATTTAAAGACGTTCTACAAAACTGCAGGCACCGCCAACCGGTAGTGAGCGTAAACGGCGCAGATGATCTATTCTTAGAGGTAGATAAAGAACGTTTACTCGATGTATTAATTCACTTAGTGCAAAATGCACAAGAAGCTTGTCAAGCCGATGGGTGGGTAAAAATCAATGCCAAGCAGTCGCAGCAGCGTCTCATCATTACTATTAGCGATAATGGTTGTGGTATGTGTGAGGAGTTTATTGCTACTAAGTTGTTTAAACCTTTCAATACCACTAAAGGTAATGCTGGTATGGGTATTGGCGTTTTTGAAGCAAAACAATTTATTGAAGACAATAATGGCGTGTTGTCAGTGGTAAGTGAAATAGACAAAGGCTGTGAAGTTACGTTGAACCTGCCGGTGTCATTAACCAAATTAAGGACGGCTTAAATTATGGACAAACTGTTAATTGTTGATGACGATATTGGCATTCAGAAGCAACTAAAATGGAGTTTAGCAGACTACAGCGTGGTATTTGCTAGTGACCGTGAGCAAGCCATTTCGGCGTTGCGCTTACATGAGCCTAAGGTAATATTACTTGACCTTGGCTTGCCACCAGATGCTGCCAATGCCAGCGAAGGCTTGCAAGCGTTAGAGCAAATGTTAGCACTCTCGCCGTTTGTTAAAGTGATTGTGATCACCGGCAACGATGATCATCAAGTTTCCTTAGATGCTATTGCTAAAGGCGCCTATGATTTTTATCAAAAACCAATAGATGCCGAAGTCATCAATATTATTGTCGCCAGAGCGTTTGGTTTAGCAACTATTGAACAAGAAAATCGTGATATTCGTGAACTTGGTGGTGTTGATTCAGGCATTATTGGTAACAGTGAGATCATGGATAAATTGCGTAATATGGTTAAAAGAATTGCGCCTACTGAAATTACCGCATTATTATTAGGCGAAAGCGGCACCGGTAAAGAGGTTATTGCCAATGCTATTCATCAACAAAGCAATCGCCACAATAAACCCTTTATAGCGATTAATTGTGCTTCAATTCCAGAAACCTTGTTAGAAAGTGAATTGTTTGGTTTTGAAAAAGGCGCTTTTACCGGCGCTCATAAAACCACCAAAGGTAAAATAGAAATGGCCCAAAATGGCACGCTTTTTTTGGATGAAATAGGAGACATGCCATTTAATTTGCAAGCTAAATTACTTCGATTTTTACAAGAGCGAATTATTGAACGCATCGGCGGGCGACAAGAAATTGCCGTAGATGTGCGGGTGATCTGCGCCACCAATCAAAATTTACTGCAAATGGTGACTGAAAAAAGCTTTCGGGAAGACTTATATTATCGAATTAGCGAGATTGTTATTCCTATCGCACCACTAAAAGACAGAGAGTATGATGTGCTGATTTTGGCACAATATTTTTTATTGCAATACGCCCAAGACTACAACTTAAAACTTAAAGGCTTTAGTGATGAGGCGGTTAGTGCCTTAAAAAGTTACAGTTGGCCAGGAAATATTCGTGAATTGCAAAATAAAATTAAATCGGCAGTAATAATGGCAACAAGCGCACAAATTAATGCCGATGATTTGGGCTTTTATGAGGAGCTAGATGGGGAACTTTGCCTAGACTTTAATTTAAGAACGATAAGAGAAAAAGCAGAATCAAAAGCAATACAACAAGCGTTTGCTTTAGCCGAAGGAAATATGAGTAAAACTGCGCAGATGTTAGGTATTACACGGCCAACATTGTATGGTTTAGTCGATAAGTATGGATTGCAATTTAAACCGATAGAAAATTAATTTCTGTCTTATTTTTTGTCTTTAATTTGCCGTAAATATTCTTCTGCTTCGGCCATTGCTTCATTTTTAGTCGCTAATATATGGGCTTCAGATTCAGCGATTATAATATTTTGAGTCTTAATAAACTCTTCCTCCGCTTGTGCTAAAGCTAACTTTTTTTGTTTGCTTACTTTATCTAAATAGCGGTTCATTTTTATTTTTTGTGCGACATTTTCTTGTAAAAATTCATCAATGATCTTTATTTTTTCTAAAATGCTGGCGTTTATTATTGCTGAATGCTGCAATCTGTCCTGATCATCTACAGGGGTTGCATTGGTTACTGTAGTGGCTTGCTCATTTTCCAGATGAATAGTTGAGCTGAGTTCTTCGGCAAGCTCTAAGATAACCGACTTTACATCTTCTAGGCCGAATTTTTTAATGTCATTTAAAAATCCATAAAGCAAAATTCTATCCATTAATAAATTAATCTTTCGTGGCACTCCCAGAGTCTGACTTTCAATTAATGGGTAACAATCAGTGCTAAATATATTTACGTCGGGAATATTAACTAAACTGAGTCGGTGGCTTATATATTGAACAATTTCAGTAAGTGCCAGCGGTTTAAGGTGGCAAGAGGCAATGATACGTTGCCGAAACTGTTCCATCGCCGGGCTTTGAATTATCGCTTTTAACTCTTCTTGTCCTAATAGGAAACTTTGCAATAACGGCTTGTTATTTATTTGAAAATTAGACAACATGCGCAGCTCTTCTACCGTATCAGCGGGTAAGTTTTGTGCTTCATCGACAATTAATAGAGCTCGTTTTTGCTGCTTGGACAAGCTAATTAGATGTTGTTCAATAGTTTTCAATAACTGCGCTTTATTGGATACTGGTGTGGCTATTCCAAACTCATTAGCGATAACGGCAAGTAGATCTTCGGGAGAAAGCTTACTGGTGACAATTTGTATGGCTTCGACATTGGTATTTTCAATATGAGTTAGCAAATTTTGCGCTAAAGTGGTTTTTCCGGTGCCGATTGGACCCGTGATCACAATAAATCCTTCACCTTGCTCTAAGCCATATTTTAAATAAGACAGCGCTTGCTGATGTTTGTCTGAGGCAAAGAAAAACTTTGCATCTGGGGTTAATTGAAACGGTTTAGCGGTGATCCCATAATGCTGTTCATACATATTAAAATTCTTTTGCTAGTTTTACTGCAAGCCGATTTTCGGTGTAGTCGTAATAAAATCGATTCGAGCTTCTATTTAAATGTTGACCCGAAAATGTCGCAGTTAGGCTCCTGCTGAGTCGTTGCTCCCAACTAAGTTTGTAGATACGGTAATGGTCTATTTGATCTAAGCTATCGGGATTATTTTTATTAATATGGTTTTTATTAAAGCTATAACTAAATTTTAAGTCGGTGGTTCTGGAAGTCTGACGATTTATTGAAAATTTGGCGTTCTCATAAATATCATAATCACCGATCTCAAGATTTTTGCGTTCCGATTTTCTCAGGGTTAATTTATAACTAGTTCGCTGTAAATTTAGGCTAGAAGTAACGTTTAGAGTTTTGTTGAGACTAAAATGGTCGGCTTGTTGCGGTGCATAATCAGAGCTGCTACCAATCAGGGTATAATCACTTAAATCGACACCTTCACCGGGTGAAAATAAACAACTGCTAATATCCGTCGGCGCTGCGGTTAAACACCACAAACTTTGCGAATTTACCGGCACAAATTCTAGACGATCGAACGCTTGTATTGATTCATTATAGTTAATGGCGGTAGTTAAGCGTTTGCTGCGATGGCGGTAAGAAAACTGATAGGCATCACCAAAAAAGCGTTGATAGTATTTAGCCAATAAGCTTGTTCTCGAGGAGGGTTGCCATTCTATCAAGGCGCTTACATAATCATCTTGCTCCTCAGCATCATCGCCCACCGAGGATGTATCATCGTCGGCGCTGTTATAAGCCATATCAATAATTAAATGCGGGCTTGCTAACCACCTAATTCCAGCGCCAATTGACGAGGAACCTTGGATGCTACCGTCATTAATATTGCCACTGAACCCTTCGTCATAATAACGAATAAACGGATTTAGTTTAAAGTCGCTAATATAGCCAGTTTTGAGCTCTGCGGTATAAAATCGACCATCTCGATTACTATTGTCGTAATCACTGTATTGACTGTTGATATTCCAAAAAACTACTCGGGAATTACTGCCGCTGGCACTCGCAAAAGAAGCGATGTATCCATCTCTTTCGCCGACTTTATCTTCGGCTTCATCGAGTAGCAAAGTAATTGCTGAGCCAATTGTAAAACTTGATGATTGAACATTATAAGCTAAGCCAAGTCGGTAATTGTTGTATTCGACGGTGTCGCCAGAAACAATATCGGCCAAGGCATTACGAGTATCGTTTTCACTGACATTACGTATCGTTGCTGAAGCATTTAATGACAAACCATTTGGTAATAAATCGATACGGCCAGTTGCTGATAAGTTATGAAAGTTATCATCTAAGTCATGGTCATGGGTATACCAAGCCTGAGTTAATTCATAGTCTAATTCTAAACTGGCACCTGCCTCTAAGTATTCTAAATTGAGACCTGGGGAAAGCATAGAAACAAAACTGTCTATTTCATTAATGCTATTGAGTTCAACATTATCTGTAAAGGTTTCTTCAAAACTTACTCGTGGAGTAACCCGCCAATCATTAGCAAAGCTTGGTAACGAATAAAGAGCAAGTACGACGAAAACAATGGAATAATTTCGTTTAGTTTTTTCCGTACCCATATCCGTAATATCCATAAAGTTCCTTTTGAGAATGAATGGCTTTATTTAAAATTAGCCCTTTAGCTAATTCATCATGCAATAATGCATTAGCCTGATATACATCGTTTAGAGAGGTTTTGTTTTCTTCGACGGCAATTAATGCCTGGCCCATAAGCCTAGCTAAAACTGGGGTTTCTGTTACGCCTAATAACGGCGGAGAATCGAAAATAACTATCCGGTCTGGGTATCTGGTTGATAACTCGCTTGCTAATATCGCCATTCGTTCGCTGGCTAATAATTCATTCGATAAATGATGCGGGCTACCGGCAGGTATGATTTTTAAATTATCAATATTGGTATGGTAAATAATGTCGCTGACACTTTTATTTTTACTCAACAAATATTCAATTAATCCTGAGCGTTGCTTTGCCCCAAATTCGCGCAATATACTTGGTTTTAATACGTCGCTATCAACCAACAGCACGGTTTTATCTTGTTCTAAAGCAATACTTAGGGCCAAATTAATAGCAATGTAAGTTTTACCCTCATCAGGCCTAGCGCTGGTGATCATAATTAAATTTGGATGAGTTAGGGTAGATGCTACCGCGCCAAAAGCATTATTAAGCAGTTTTCTTTTAACTTGTCGAAACTCTTCTTTTAATATTCGGTTATCTTCGATATTTTCGGGGACGATATAATCGTTTTGAGCCAGTTTTTTTAAATCTAAATTGATAACGTTAGCTTCGCCTTTGGGGTGCTCAACTTTTGAAATAACGGCGGCTTTTTCAGGAGCACTAGCTAATATATCACCCGGATCAGTCATAGGTTCACTTGGTTCTGGCTTAACGGCTATTTCAATAGCTGATTTTGGTTTTTCAGTGGCCTGCTGCTCAGATTGTTTACTCGCTTGATTTTTGGCTAGCGCTTGTTCAATGGTAGACATAATTAAAAGATCCTTCTTAACTGCGGCTGAAGAACGTCAGGGGCTAAAAAATAGCCGATAAAAGCTATGAAGATAAGTAAAATAACCATATTCGAGAGATAAAATAGTCGAGTTTTATTCTTGTAGCTGGCTCTAAGGTGCAAATTATCTGATGCCGCAATAACACCAAATATTGGTAAACCAATTGCTCTATGTAGTTGTGTTGCAGAAATTACTACTGGGTTGATTTTGATCATTAAAATGGCTGAACTTACCCCAACCGCAATGCCAATAATGAGCACTGCCAATGATAACAATAGCCGGTAAGGACCCGATGGCTCAGCTGGCGAACGTGGCGGGTCAATTACCCGAAATTGAATTTTATCTGATGTTGCATCTGCTTGTTTGGCTAGCAATGCCGTTTCACTTCTTCCTAGCAACTGTTCATATTTGGCTTTGGTAATTTCATAACCACGATTTAATGCCACCATCTCAGCTTCAATTTCAGGCAGTACATGTATTTTGGCATTAAGTTCATTTACTTGATTTTGATAATCGATACTTCTTACTTTTAATGAAGCAACTTCACTCTCCAGCTGATTCATTTGTATTTTCATTGCTTGGTAGACCGGGTTTTTAATCGCCGAATCACTTTCTGCACCAGCAACACCATTATTACTGTAATAATTCTCTATTTCGGTTCTTCTTAAATCTTTTAATTCACTAATCCTGCGGGTCAACTCCCTGACGTCGGGGTGGTTTTCGGTATAGCTGATTTTTAAATTATCGAGATTGGTTTGCAGGTTAACTATGCTTTCATCATAGGTTGTCGCAATGCTGTTTTGCTCAATAACATTGTCTGAAATTCTATTATTCGGACTATTTTCTTTGGCCAGTTGGGCTTTTGCCGATATTAACCGGGTTTGGGTTTCCAGTAATTGTAATTTAGTGGCTTTTAATAAGCGTTTAACGTTATCCAGAGCAGCATAGAAGCCGTTTGAGTCGCTGGGCATAATACCACTATATTTTTGTTTAAATTCGGTGAGTCGTCTTTCTGCTTCAATCAGGCGTAATTCATAATCACTAATTTGTTGCTTTAAAAATTGCTGGGCGGTGTCGGTGTCACTTCGCGTTTCACCTAAGGTGTTTTCAATAAAAACAGTCAAGGCTGCTTGCACTATATTTTTTGCTAATTGTGGGCTTTCTTCTTCAATCGACAAGGTATAAATATTTTCTCGGCCAGCACTATCTATCTTAATGTTTTTTTTAAGTGCTTCAATAATAGCATCAAATTCTTCATTATCTTGGGCTTTTAAATCTAGGTCGGTCATCCGCGCAATACGCTCAAGGTTAGGCCGACTTAATAAAGTTTTGACCATTAACCTAATTTGCATATTGGCATCGGTTTCTACCATTATGCCTTTCATTAAAGGCCTAAGGAGTGATTGAGTATCAACATATACCCGAGCAGATGCTTGGTATTGATCAGGTAGGCTAGATACGCCTAGCCAACCTAACGGGCAAATTAACCAGGTGGAAATAATTATGTAGTGTTTCTTACTCCAAACACCTAGTAACGTTTCCTTAATTTTCTCTATTTGTTCATGCATGATAGGGATTCTTTATAAGTATTTTTAGTTTAAAACCATGCTTCAGGGATGACAATAATATCGCCAGGCAAGACATCAACATTACCTTTGATATCACCATATTTAACTAAATCTTCAATCAATAGTTGATATTGTTTCTGTTGACCGTTTTCAATTCTAACCAGAATGGCATCGTTACCATCGGCATACTCAGTTAAGCCGCCAACCGCAATCATCACATCCAGTAAAGTCATATTTTGTCGATAGCTAACCGCTTTCGGTTGGGCAGCCTCTCCAATTATTCTGATTTGTTCATGATAAGGGCCAACAAAACCATTTACCGTAACGGTGACAATAGGCTCTCTTAAATAGGTAGCCAACCGCTCTTCAATGCTTCGAGCTAACTGGGTGGGCGTTATTCCTGAGGCGGGAATATCTTCCACTAAAGAGGTGGTTATTTTTCCGTCTGGACGAACAATAAAACTGCCAGATACCTCTGGATTACGCCAAACAAATATATTTAAGGTATCACCAGGGCCGATTAAATAATTGTAGTTGGCAGCACTGTCGGTTTTCGCTGGGTGTAGGGTTGCAGTTGGTAAGGTTGGGCTAGAGCTACAGCTTGCTAAAAAAGTAAGAGCAGTCACTAGGACCAATGCTGATTTAAGAGACAAAAATCCTTTCGTCATAACTAACGCCTTTTGTTTATTAAATTATTATTACTAAATTAGAGATTAGTCGATAAGCAAAAAAATGCATAAATTTTACACAAAAATCTTTTTATCTAGTTGATTGGTCTATTATTAAATTCAAACCCTCAATGACTGTTAATTTTTCTTAGTCTGTTTTTGATAAGGTAATGAAGTTTGAATAATAATAATCAAAATTACTCATCGTTAATGTTAAAGCTTTTATTATTATGCGATGCCGTGCTATTTTTTAGCGCATTTTATGTCGCTAGCACCGAGACTTTGCAACAAACAACTGGCTTTAATTTTATTATTAATGGTTTGTTTTTTGCTTTTGTAATGCAGCTGAGCTGTTTAGGCTTAGGCCTGTATAAATCGAAATTGCGAGAAAAAATAAGTGGTGTTTTTAGACGATTAATGTTGGTTTGTGGTATCAGCTATATTTTTCTAGCCATGCTTGAACAATTTACAAGTAATCCGAGTTTAAACAATGACTTTCTGATCAAAGCTTGTATTTTGGCGTTTGTGTTTAGCGCGGGATTTCGTTTCTTACTTTATAAATTTAATATTCTAGGTTTTGCTAAGCGCAATGTGTTGGTACTTGGGGCGGGCCAGCGAGCATTAATTATTGATACCCGGATGCGGCGCGAAGTTGATCGACAAGGTTTTAATTTGCTCGGTTTTATTCTCATGGATGGTGATTTGCCTGCCGATATAGAACCAAGTCACATTATCGATTTGAAAACCCAGTTAATAGATTATGTAGTTAAAAATCAAGTGCATGAAATTGTGGTTGCCACTGATGAAAGGCGCACCAACTTACCCGTTGATGAGCTGTTTGCGTGTAAATTAAGAGGGGTTGTCGTTTCTGAAATATTAGATTTTATTGAAAATGAAACCGGTCAAATTGCGGTAAATTTAATTTATCCGAGTTGGATTATTTATTCAAAAGGATTTCATTCGAGCAATGATTTAAGGAATACTTTTGATTGGGGACTTAATGCGAGTTTAGCCGTATTTCTGTTTATACTTAGTTGGCCATTTATGCTTTTAGCGATTTTGGCGATTAAAATGGAAGATGGTTTTAATGCCCCGGTGCTTTATTGGCAAGAGCGAGTTGGCTTAAATGGTAAAATTTTTCGTATCGTTAAATTTCGCTCTATGACCGTGGATGCCGAACAAAATGGAGCCCAGTGGGCAAAACCGCAAGATAGCAGAGTAACTTGGGTAGGTCGTTTTATTCGTAAATACCGTATTGATGAGCTCCCGCAAATTTATAACGTATTTACTGGTGATATGGGCTTTGTTGGGCCAAGACCTGAGCGCCCAGAGTTTGTTGAAAAATTGAAGGGAATTATCCCTTATTACAGTGAAAGACATAACGTTAAATCGGGCTTAACGGGCTGGGCGCAACTTAAATACCCTTATGGCGCAACCCAAGAAGATTCTCTTGAAAAACTAAAGTTTGATCTCTATTACATTAAACATCGCAGTATCTTATTGGATTTATTGATATTAATACAAACCGCAGAGGTGGTGTTATTTGGTAAAGGCAGGTAAATATTATTTTGTCTAACCAGCCTGTCAGAAAATCTATTCTTACTGTCGATGTTGAAGATTATTTTCAAGTATCAGCCTTTGAAAATATTATCGAACATCGGCAATGGGATAATCTTGAGCATCGAGTAGAGGCCAATACCCAGCGAATATTAGATTTGTTTGCTAACCATAACGCTACTGCTACTTTCTTTGTTTTAGGTTGGGTCGCAGAGCGTTATCCGGCGCTTATTAAGCGCATTGTTGATGACGGCCATGAATTGGCAAGCCATGGCTATGGTCATCAACGACTGACTAATTTAACACCGGCCCAAGTGTTGGAAGATATCAAAAAAAGCAAAGATATCTTGGAGGACCTTGCGGGTAAGGAAGTCGTTGGCTACCGAGCTCCCAGTTTTTCAATTAATAAATCTAATCTTTGGGTATATCAAATATTAAAGGATTTGGGCTTTAAATATAGCTCAAGTACCTACCCCATCCATCATGATTTATATGGTGAGCCAGATTGGCCACGGCATGCCTACACAACCGATGCCGGCATCTTAGAAATTCCCTTATCGACTTTAAAGTTAGCCAATAAAAATTTCCCTATCGCTGGTGGTGGTTATTATCGCTTACTGCCTTATTGGCTAAATAAGCGAGCGATTAAACGCTTTATGGACACAGAAAGTGCCCCTTATATGTTTTATTTTCATCCCTGGGAAATCGACGTAGAACAGCCAAGAATAAAGGGCGCTGCAATTAAGTCTATTGTTCGTCATTACACCAATTTAAACCACATGGAAGCGAAAATTGTTAAGTTATTAACAACTAATCAGTGGCAAAGTATCCGACAAAGTTATCAACAGCAGTGGCTAAATACCGATGATTGCAGCCCTAAAGGTCACAACAGTGTCTGATTTTTTGTTAAAAACTAAAGCCATTATTAAGGGCAATTCACTGCTGCTGTTATTGGTGACTTTAACCATTATGTTGTGGTTGTTAAGTTTTTCTAGCGGTTTGCAATCGGCTGCATCGGTGTGGTGGGGCTCAGAGATATTTCATCACTGTGCTTTTGTTGTGCCCATTAGTATTTGGCTAATTTATGACAAAAGAAATCAGTTATTAACCAGCAAAGCCAAGCCAAATTATCTGGCGTTA